>NZ_BAAANT010000035.1:0-75888 GCF_039529945.1 Kitasatospora kazusensis
GCGGGGAACTGCGCGAAGTCGGAAGGCAACGGTCCGCACCTTCCGACTCGCGCAGTTCCCCGCGCCCCTGGGGTCAACCAGTTGCCCGCCTCATGGTGCGCGCGAAGCGCATGCCTCACTCGTAGCGGTGGAGCAGCGAGTCCTGTTCGTCCTGCTCGATCATCTCGACGGTCAGCGAAGCGTCCCTCAGGTGGGAGAGGGTGATCCGGGCGGAGCTCGGGGCGGCGTCGGGGGCGGGCCAGTTCTCGGGCTTCCAGGCCGAGCTGCGGAGGAAGGCCTTGGGGCAGTGGCCGTAGACCTCCTCGACCCGGACGACGATCGCGCTGCGCGGCGGCTTGCCGACGGCGGTGAGCTGCCGCAGCAGCTCGCCGTCGGTGGAGACGCAGGCCCGGCCGTTGACCCGCAGGGTCGCCTCGCGGCCGGGGATGACGAAGATCAGCCCGATCCGCCCGGTCTCGACGATGTTGTGCAGGCTGTCGAGCCGCCGGTTGCCGGTGGCGTCGGGGATGGCGAGCGTGTGCTCGTCCAGGGCGGCGACCAGCCCGGCCGGGCCGCCCCGCGGCGAGACGTCGCAGCGGCCGTCCGCCCCGGCGGTCGCGACGAAGACCAGCGGGCAGCAGGCGATCAGCTGCCGGGCCACGTCGTTGACGTGGTCGACCTGCTTGCGCGAGGCGTTGGCACCGGGCTGCTCGTAGATCTCGCGCAGCTCGGACACGTCCCGGACCGCGGTCGAGGACAGGGCGTCGAAGAGTTTGGCCGTGGCAGGCGTCGAGGTGGTCACGTACCGGAAATCTAGCGGACTGTGGATCTTTACGGCAGGGGGTCCGGGGGCCGGCCCCGGTCAGACGCTCAGCGGCACGGCGTGGATCTCGTCGGCGGCGTGTCCGGCGCGTTCGTGCACGCGCTGGACGGCCTCCTTGGAGGGCGCCTCGGAGAGGCAGTACACGGTGCCCGAGTCCGGGTCGGCCCAGGCCTGCTTGAAGTGGACGCCCTCGGCGGATTCGACCGCGAGGTCGGCCTGGTGGGCCGCTGCGAGCTGGTCGGCGGTGATGCCGTTCATTCCGTGGTGGACGTCCATGAAGGTCGCCATCGTCGTCGCGCCTCCCTCGATCGGTGGCGCCGGGCCGGCTGCCCGGGGCCCTTGATATCTCTCCAGGGTGCGCCTGCCCGCCCGCCGGGCGCCAGTCGCAGCCCGGGCCGTGAGCTGGTCGGGCCCGGCTCGCCGCCGTCGACCGCAGCGCGCAGCGTCGGCAGGACGGGGCGACCGGGCCCGCAGACGGGCGGGTTACCCGGCCGCAGGGGTCGGCAATCCTCTTGGGAGCGCGGGTTCTTCACTATTCCCGGCCCGGCGGACCGGCCCAGTGAACCAGGACACAGAAATACCCCCTCCCGCGTTCGGGGCGGATCATGGCATGATGACGGCAGTAAGCAGTGACGTTCAGCGCACTCCGGGGTCGGTGAAAATCCGAACCGGCGGTTACAGTCCGCGACCCGTCCGCAGCCAGCGGCCGGTTGACCAGGTGAAATTCCTGGACCGACGGTTAAAGTCCGGATGGGAGGCGTGCGCGGGCGGTCAGCAGTACCCGTGGTTCCCCGTGGACCGCGGCAGGTGTTGCAGAGGGTGAACTCTCTTTCGGGTTCGGCGTCCCAGGGATGCCGTCCGACGACCGGCGAGGTCTGCCGTTCGGTCCCGTCCGAGGTGTCCCCTCCGGTGACTCCAGCTCTGCTGTCCGTGTCCTCTCCCATGCCACCCCCCGGAGTCCGCGCCCCTAAGCGCGAGGAGAACCCGGGTGTTCACCGGCATCATCGAAGAGCTCGGCGAGGTCGTCTCCATCGAGGAGATCGGTGAGTCCTCGCGGATCCGTCTGCGCGGCCCCGTGGTCTGTTCCGGTGCCCGGCACGGCGATTCCATCGCGGTCAACGGCGTCTGCCTGACGGTCGTCGACAGCCCGGACCAACTGGCCGCCGACACCGGCGAGTTCAGCGCCGACGTGATGGCCGAGACGCTGCTCCGTTCCAGCCTGGGCGCGTTGGCACCCGGCTCCCGGGTCAACCTGGAGCGGGCCATGGCGCTCGGCGACCGGCTCGGCGGCCACCTCGTGCAGGGCCATGTCGACGCCACCGGAACGCTGTTGGGCCGGGCGCCCGGCGACCTGGACGCCGAGGGCCTGCCGCGCTGGGAGGTGCTGCGGTTCTCGCTGCCGCAGAGCATCACCCGCTACCTGGTCGAGAAGGGCTCCATCACGGTCGACGGCGTCAGCCTCACCGTGGTCGAGGCCGCCATCGACAGCTTCACCGTCAGCCTCATCCCGGCCACGCTCGCGCTGACCACCCTGGGCACCAAGGCGGTCGGCGACCCGGTCAACCTTGAGGTGGACGTCCTCGCCAAGTACGTCGAGCGCCTGCTCGACACCCGTACCCTCCCCGCCACCCTTGCCAAGGACGCCTCGTGAACTGGCTCACCGGCATAGCCTTCACCGCCTTCGGCGAGCCGGTGAAGTGGGCCGACATGATCGGCAACCTGCTCGGACTGGGCGCACTCGCGCTCGGCTGGCGCCGCTCGGTGATCACCTGGCCGGTCCAACTGCTCTCCGGCGCCGTGCTGATCGCCGCCTACCTCTCCGGCCACGTGCCCGGCCTGGTCGGCAAGCAGCTGATCGTGATCGCCGCCGCCTCCTGGGGCTGGAGCCGCTGGCAGCGCGACCGCCGGGAGACCGGCGGGATCGCCGTCCGCTTCGCGACCTGGCGCGAACGCGCGCTGCTGGCCGGCGCGACCGCCCTGGGCACGGCGGCGGTGGCGGGCGTCTTCCTCGCCTACCCCCAGCTCTCCTGGAACCCGTGGGCCGACGCCTACATCTTCGTCGGGACGCTGGCCGCGATGTTCGCCCAGGCCCGTGGCTGGGTCGAGTTCTGGTTCGCCTGGATCGCCGTCGACATCGTCGGCGTCCCGCTCGCCTTCGACAGCGGCTACAGCTTCTCCGGGCTGACGTACGCCGTCTACTTCCTCCTGGTGCTGGCCGGGCTCCGCGCCTGGTGGCTGCGCACCCGTACCGCCCGTCCTTCGTCCGCGACCGTCCTGCAGGGAGCAACGGCATGACCATTCAGCCCGTACACGATGTCCGCGACGGCCTCCCCGGCGACGCGCTCGCACTCGACCCGGTCGAGCACGCCATCACCGACATCGCCCTCGGGCGGCCGGTGATCGTGGTCGACGACGAGGACCGGGAGAACGAGGGCGACATCGTCTTCGCCGCCTCCGCCGCCACCCCCGAGCTGATGGCCTTCACCATCCGCTACAGCTCCGGCGTGATCTGCGTGCCGATGACCGGCGACGAGCTCGACCGGCTCAAGCTGCCCCCGATGACCGCCGTCAACGAGGACCGCAAGGGCACCGCGTACGCGGTCTCGGTGGACGCCCGCGACGGCGTGGACACCGGCATTTCGGCCGCCGACCGGGCCCGCACCGTCAAGCTGCTCGCCACCGAGGCGACCGAGCCCACCGACCTGACCCGGCCCGGCCACGTCTTCCCGCTGCGCGCCGTCGACGGCGGCGTGCTGGTCCGCCCGGGCCACACCGAGGCTGCCGTCGACCTGGCCCGCCTCGCCGGACTGCCGCCGGTCGGCGCGATCTGCGAGGTGGTCAACGACGACGGCACGATGGCCCGGCTGCCCGAGCTGGTCGCCTTCGCCCGCGAGCACGGCCTGTCGATCATCTCGATCGAGGACCTGATCGCGTACCGCCGCCGCACCGAGCTGCACGTGGCCCGCGCCGCCGTGACCACCCTGCCCACCGCGTTCGGCGACTTCACCGCCGTCGGCTACCGGGGCACCATCGACGGCACCGAGCACCTGGCCCTGGTGGCCGGCGGGATCGGCGCGGACGGCAAGGTGACCGACGGCGAGGACCTGCTGGTCCGGGTCCACTCGGAGTGCCTGACCGGCGACGTCTTCGGCTCGCTGCGCTGCGACTGCGGCCCGCAGCTCCAGGCCTCGCTGGCCGAGGTCGCCGCGGCCGGCCGGGGCGTGGTGCTCTACCTGCGCGGCCACGAGGGCCGGGGCATCGGTCTGGCGCACAAGCTGCGCGCCTACGAGCTCCAGGAGCAGGGCCGTGACACCGTCGACGCCAACCTCGAACTCGGCCTGCCCGCCGACGCCCGGGACTACAGCATCGGCGCCCAGATGCTCACCGACCTCGGCGTCCGCTCGCTGACCCTGCTCACCAACAACCCGGCCAAGCTCACCGCGCTGACCGTGCACGGCCTCAAGGTCAACGCCCGCCGCCCGGTCGAGGTCGAGCCGGGCGAGCACAACGCGGCCTACCTGCGCACCAAGCGCGACCGGATGGGCCACCAGCTGCCGTGGCTCGACCCCAACTCCTGATCCCCCTGCCCCCACCACGACCTGTCCCACCACGACCTGCCCCACCACGAGAGGAAGTACGCACGTGAGCGGCCACGGAGCCCCCGAGCTGACCATCAAGAACGCCGGCGACCTGCGGGTCGCGGTGATCGCCGCGCAGTGGCACGAGCAGGTGATGGACGGCCTGCTCGACGGCGCCCACCGGGCCCTCAAGGAGCTCGGCATCGACGAGCCGACCGTGCTGCGGGTCCCCGGCACCTTCGAGCTGCCGGTGGCCGCCAAGCAGCTCGCCGACCGCGGCTACGACGCGGTGGTCGCACTCGGCGTGGTCATCCGGGGCGGCACCCCGCACTTCGACTACGTCTGCCAGGCCGCCACCCTCGGCCTGACCCAGGTCAGCGTCGACACCGGCGTACCGGTCGGCTTCGGTGTCCTGACCTGCGACAACGAGGAGCAGGCGCTGGACCGCGCGGGTCTGCCCGGCTCCGCCGAGGACAAGGGCCACGAGGCCGTCACCGCCGCCGTCGCCACCGCGGCGGCCCTGCGGGCGGCCACCGAGCCCTGGCGGTAGCGGCTCGCCGGACGACACCTCGACGGGCGCGGTGGACTGCGGCGACCCGGGAGCGGCGGTGCCGCACCTCCCGGGTCCGCGCGGTCACCGCGCCCGTTGCCGTGCTGCGGCGGGTCTTCGGAGTGTGTCCACCGGAGTGTCCACGGTCCGGGACTGTTTACCGGCCGTCGGCCCGCACCCCGTAAGGTGAGCACATCATGGCTTCGAAGACATTCGAGGAGCTGTTCACCGAGCTCCAGCAGAAGGCCGCCACCGGCGACCCCTCGTCCTCCCGTACCGCGCAGCTCGTCCAGCAGGGCGTCCATGCGATCGGTAAGAAGGTCGTCGAGGAGGCCGCCGAGGTTTGGATGGCCGCCGAGTACCAGTCGGACGCGGAGACGGCCGAGGAGATCTCCCAGCTCCTCTACCACCTTCAGGTGATGATGGTCGCCAAGGGTTTGACCCTCGACGACGTGTACGCCCATCTCTGAGCCGGCCGCCCGTACCGCCAGTACCCCCACCAACGTGATCACCGATCTGAAGGACTCGCCTCTCATGCTGCGCATCGCCGTCCCCAACAAGGGTTCGCTCTCGGGTCCCGCGGCGGAGATGCTCCATGAGGCCGGCTACCGGCAGCGCAAGGACCCCAAGGAACTGGTGCTGGTCGACCCGGAGAACCAGGTCGAGTTCTTCTTCCTCCGCCCGCGCGACATCGCCGTGTACGTCGGCTCCGGCCGTCTCGACATCGGCATCACCGGCCGCGACCTGCTGCTGGACTCCGCCTCCGACGCGGAGGAGGTGCTCGCGCTCGGCTTCGGCGGCTCGACCTTCCGGTTCGCCCGCCCGGTCGGCTCCGCCGTCTCGGACGTCCAGGGGCTGGAGGGGCTGCGGATCGCCACCTCCTACACCGGGCTGGTCGAGCAGCACCTCGCCGAGCGGGGCGTCAAGGCCACCGTCACCAAGCTGGACGGCGCGGTCGAGACGGCCGTGCAGCTCGGCGTCGCGGACGTGATCGCGGACGTGGTGGAGACCGGCACCAGCCTGCGCAACGCCGGCCTGGAGATCTTCGGCGAGCCGATCCTGGTGTCGGACGCGGTCGTCATCCGCCCCAAGGGCGCGGGCGAGGACAGCGGCGTCGAGCAGTTCCTGCGCCGTCTCCAGGGTGTGCTGGTGGCCCGCCGCTACGTGCTGATGGACTACGACATCCGGGCCGAGCACGTGACCGCCGCCGTGGCGCTCACGCCGGGCCTGGAGTCGCCGACCGTCTCCCCGCTGCACACCGAGGGCTGGGTGGCCGTCCGGTCCATGGTGCTCCGCAAGGAGGCCCAGCGGATCATGGACGGTCTGTGGGGCATCGGGGCCCGGGCCATCCTGGTCACCAACATCCACGCCTGCCGTCTCTGATCGTTGACGGGCGGGGGCCCCGGGCCCCCGCCCATTTCCCTGGAGTCCCGCCGTGTCCACCCCTGTCCAGCTCCCGGTCACCTGGGCCCCCCGGCGCAACCGCGCCGTGCTGCTCGTGCTCAGCGCCGTGCTGGTGACGGTCTTCACCGTGATCGCGTTCGCCCTGCCGGACAACTGGCAGCTCAACGACCGCGTCGCGATGGTCTTCAGCGGCCTGGTGTTCGGGGCCGTCGGCCTGATGCTGGCCCGGCCCCGGGTCAGCGCCGACGCCGAGGGCGTGACGGTGGTCAACTTCGTCCGCAGCCGCCGGCTGGCCTGGCCGGAGATCGTCCGGGTCAACTTCCGCCAGGGCGACCCCTGGGTCACCCTGGACCTCGCGGACGGCACCGCGCTGGCCGCGGTCGGCATCCAGCCCGGCGGTGGACGTGAGCAGGCCATCGAGGCCGCACGTGCGCTGCGCGACTTCGTGGACGGTCACGTCCCGGTGGCCTGAGGTCTCCGTCCGGGGCGGTCAGCCGAGCGGAGCGAGGTCCTGGCAGAAGTCCGGGAAGCAGTCCGCCGTGCCCGGGTCGGGCAGCGGGTGGCGGGTGATCAGCGAGCGGTGGATCCAGCCGGTGACCCCGGTGCGGTGGACGGTGGCCTCGCGCCACTGCGCGCCGAGCGGTGAGGTCCAGCTCTCGGCGAGGTCGACCCGGTCGCCCCGCTGCGCGATGCCGACGATGGCCGCGTCCGTGCTGTGGTCCGCCCGGATGTTGGCGGCCGTGGCCGAGACCTCCCACCGCCCGGCCTGCTCGGCCTGCTCGGCCGGAGCGGCCGGGGGTCGTGCCGAGGTGGCACTGCCGCTGACCACGGCGGGGGTGAGGAGGACTGCCAGACAGAGCACGGCCGAGGTCATGGTGCCCGCCAGGCGCATCGGTGCTCCCTCCGACAAAGGTGCGGGTACGTACTACTCAACGACGGAGGATGGCCCCGGGCATGGGGCGGTACCCGGATGGCTCCGCCCGGAGCGGGCGCGCACGCCGCCGGGGGACTCGGCTCCGGCCGGGCCCCGCGCGGGGGCGCCGTGACACGTATCGAACGGATTCGCGGCAGTCGTACGGGTATCGTCTAGGCTGGTAAAGCCGGGGCAAAGCCCCGGCCCGGTCCCCCCCCGGGACCGCTCCGCCCGCGACCTGAGGAGTGACACCTCCCCTCGATGGACGATCCGTCCGGCAGTACCCGCGCCGTCTCGCTTCCCCGCACCGGAAGGCAGGCGGCACTGTGATCACCGCCTGGCTGCTGCTCCTCGCGGCCCTGCTGCTCATCCTCGCCAACGGCCTGTTCGTGGCCGCCGAGTTCGCCCTGATCACGGTGGACCGCGGAACCGTCCGCCGCGCGGCCGCCGCCGGTGACCGGAAGGCGGCGAACGTCGCCACCGCACTGCGGCAGCTCTCCTTCCAGCTCTCCGGTGCCCAGCTCGGCATCACCGTCACCTCGCTGGTGGTCGGCATGCTCGCCGAGCCCGCGCTCTCCGTCCTGCTCGGCCCGGTGGCCACCTGGGCCGGCGTACCCGCCTCCGCCGCCACCGGCCTCGCCGTGCTGGTCGGCATGGCCGGCGCGACCGTGCTGCAGATGGTGATCGGCGAGCTGGTCCCGAAGAACTGGGCGATCTCCCGCCCGCTCCAGGTGGCCCGCGCCGTGGTCGCACCGCAGCGCGCCTTCTCCACCGTCTGCCGCCCGGTGATCGCCTTCCTGAACGGCACCGCCGACCGGCTGGTGCGGGCGCTCGGCATGGAGCCCATGGAGGAGCTGGACCATGCCCGCACGCCCGCCGAACTGGTCTCGCTGGCCCGGCACTCCGCCCGGGAGGGTGCGATGGACGAGGAGTCGGCCACCCTCTTCGTCAGGACGCTCGGCCTCAGCGAGCTGACCGCCGAGAGCGTGATGATCCCGCGCGTCGACGTCGTCGCGCTCCAGCGCGACGCCAGCGCCGCCGACGTCCTCAACCTCACCCGGGCCACCGGCCTCTCGCGCTTCCCGGTCTACGGCCACAGCCTGGACGAGGTCACCGGCACCGTCACCCTCAAGGACGCCCTGGCCGTCCCCGCCGGACGCCGCACCACCACCCGGGTCGCCGAACTCGCGGCCGCCCCCCTGCTGGTGCCCGAATCGCTGCCCGCCGAGCGGCTGCTCGACCGGCTGCGCCGCGCGCAGCCGATGGCGATCGTGGTCGACGAGTACGGCGGCACCGCCGGGGTGGTCACCCTGGAGGACATCGTCGAGGAGATCGTCGGCGAGGTGCAGGACGAGCACGACCCCGCCGACACCCCCGAACTGCGCGCGATCCCGGCCGTCGACGGACTCCCGGCCTGGGAGGCCGACGGCCGGGCCAGGACGGACCAGCTGGAGACGATCGGCCTCCAGGCCCCCGAGGGGCCGTACGAGACGCTGGCGGGCCTGCTGGCCGGCTTGCTCGGCAAGCTCCCCGCCCCGGGCGAGCAGGCCGAACTTCCGGGCTGGCGCTTCACCGTGCTCGCCGTCGCGCGCCACCGCACCAGCCGGGTACTGATCCAGCGCGTCGGGCGCGCCGCCCGTGACCGCACGCACCACCGCTTCGCGCACGACGAGGACGAGACCCGATGACCACCCTGCTCCAACTGGCCGCCTCGATCGTGCTGCTGCTCGGCAACGGCTTCTTCGTCGGCGCGGAGTTCGCGGTGATCTCGGTGCGCCGCAGCCAGATCGAGCCGCTCGCCGAAGCCGGCGACAAGCGCGCCCGGACGGTGCTGGACGCGCTCTCGAACGTCTCCGCGCTGCTGGCCGCCGCCCAACTCGGCATCACCGTCTGCTCGCTGCTGCTGGGCGCACTCGCCGAACCGACCATCGCCCACCTGCTGGAGGGCCCGTTCACCGCGCTCGGCCTGCCCGCCTCGCTGGTCCACCCGGCGAGCTACGTGCTGGCGCTCGCGCTGGTGGTCTTCCTGCACATGGTGATCGGCGAGATGGTCCCGAAGAACATCGCACTGGCCGGCCCCGAGCAGGCCGCGCTCCGGTTCGGCCCGCCGCTGGCCCGGCTGGCCCGGCTGCTCGGACCGGCCATCCGGGCCCTGAACGCCCTCGCCAACCTCGTCCTGAGGCTCTTCCGGGTCGAGCCCAAGGACGAGGTCGAGTCCGTCTACACCAACGAGCAGCTGCTCCACCTGCTCGCCGACTCGCGCGCGGCCGGCCTGCTCGACGAAGGCAGCCGGGAACGCCTGGAGGACGCGCTGGAGCTCGGCCGCCGACCGATCACCGAGGTCCTGCTCCCGGCAGACCAACTGGTCACCGTCGACAGCTCGGTGACCGCCGAGGAGATAGAACGGCTGGCCGTCCGCACCGGCTTCTCCCGCTTCCCGGTGGTCGGCCCCGACGGCACCGTGCTCGGCTACCTGCACGTCAAGGACATCCTGGAGGTCGACGACCCGACCACCCCCGTCCCCGCCCGCCTCTGGCGCCCGGTCACCGTCCTGCGGGGGACGCTGCCGCTGGACGACGCGCTCGGAGCGATGCGGCGGGCGGCCTCCCACCTGGCCGCGGTGGTCGACCAGGACGGCCGCCAACTGGGCCTGGTGGCCCTGGAGGACGTCCTGGAGGAACTCGTCGGCGAGATGCACGACCCCGACCACCGCGAGGTCGCCTTCGGCTGACGATCCCGACGCACACGGGTAACCACAGCAGGGGCGCGGGGAACTGCGCGCGCAACCGTGCACCTCCGTCGTGCCCTGGTCGCGCAGTTCCCCGCGCCCCTGGGGGTGACCCGGTCCTGAACGGTGAGCCCGCGCAGCTGAGTCCGTGGTGCTGCCGGCAGGCTACCCGCGGGCGTCGATCAGTTCGCCGTAGGCCTGGACGAGGTCGGGGAGGCGGAGGGTGGCGAGGTCTTCGCGGGTGGGGAGGCCGCGGAGGGTGGAGAGGCGCAGGTCGCGGTAGGCGCAGGCCTTCTCGTAGAGGGTGCGGATGAAGCGTCCGTTGCCCAGTTCGTCGATCCAGCCCTCGGTGACCACGTGGGCGCAGATGCTGGCGAGTTCGTCCGCCGCGTCCTCGTCCCAGCCGTCGCCGCCGGCCGCGGCCAGGGTGCGGCCGATGGCAGTGAGTTCGACGGGCCGGTAGCTGGGGAAGTCCACCCGGGTGGTGAAGCGGGAGTTGAGGCCGGGGTTGGTGGCGAGCAGGCGGTTCATCCCCTCGGGGTAGCCGGCCAGGATCACCACCAGCCGGTCGCGGTTGTCCTCGGCGCGCTTCAGCAGGACCTGGAGTGCCTCGTCCCCGTAGGCGTCGCCCTTGCTGTAGCCGGAGTTGGAGAGGCTGTACGCCTCGTCGATGAAGAGCACGCCGTCCAGTGCCGAGTCGATCAGTTCGTTCGCCTTCACCGCTGTCTGGCCGAGGAACTCGCCTACCAGGTCGGCTCGTTGGGCTTCCACCAGGTGGTCGCCGGAGAGCAGGCCGAGTGCGTGGAAGACCTGGCCGAGGATCCGGGCGACGGTGGTCTTGCCGGTGCCGGACGGGCCGGAGAAGACGAAGTGCCGCTTCGGCGGCTGCACCGGCAGCCCCTGGTCGGCCCGGAGCCGGGACATCCGCAGTTGGGCCGAGAGTGCTCTGACCTGCCGCTTCACCGGGTCGAGGCCGACCATCTGCTCCAGGGTGGCGAGCGCGGCCTCCAGGCCCTCCCGCCCCCGCACCCGGTCGATCCCGGCGGGCACGGCGACCAGCGGCGCGGGCTCGCCCCCGGCCCGGGCGCCGGGCGCCGGCAGCCCGGCGGCCGACTGGCCGGCCGCGGCCCCGGACCGCTCGGCGGCGGCCCGGGGTGCGGGCGCGTCCAGCTGTCCGGCGCCGTCCTCCGCCGAGCCGTCCGGCTGGTACCCCGTCCGCCGGTCACTGGCGTACCCGGGGTCGTACCCCGTGTCGTAGCCGTAGCCCTGGTCGTCGTCCTCGGTGTCGTAGCCGGCGCCGTCCTCGGTGCCCTCGGGCAGGCCCTCGTCGGCCCGGTCGGGTTCGAAGTCGCTTTCGGGGAGCAGTAGTTCGGGTACGGAGCCGTCGTCGTCCGGGTCCTCGGCCAGCAGGAGGCCGTCCATCACCCCGTCCTCGGTGGAGATCGCCGCCAGCCGTGCGGCGGTGTCCATGAACGCCGGGTCGGCCCGGTGCACCGCCCGGTACAGCGGCAGCGCCGCCGCGCTGCGCCCGGCGCCCTCGTAGGCGCGGGCCAGCCAGTAGCGCAACTCCTTGCGCTGCGGCTGCTCGGAGCGGCAGCGGGCCAGCGAGGCGGCCAGCGGGCGCTGGGCCTGGGCGCACATGTCCAGCCGGACGCGGGCCATGCCGCCGAACAGGCCCGCCTCGATGCCGAGCAGCGGATCGTCCAGCAGCCGGTCGGTGTCCCGGATGAGCTGCTCCCAGTCCTTCAGCAGGTAGGAGCGGCAGGCGTGCAGGAAGCGCACCGAGGGATCCTGGCCGGGGGGCGGGCACTCGGCGAGGGCGTGGTCCAGTTCGGGCAGATGTCTGCCGTCGAGCCAGTGCGAGGCGTGCGCCAGGGCCAGGTCGCGGCTGTCCTCCAGTACGGGTTGCACCCACCAGCCCAGCCAGTACCAGGAGCTGAGCGGCCGTCGGTGCCGTTCCCGCTGTTCGCCGAACCGGGCCTGGTGCCGGTGCATCGCCAGCAGCGCGCCGGAGGTGTCGCAGCGCAGTGCGTGCAGCCCGAGCCAGGCGTCGGCCATGCCGGGGTCGAGCTGGACGGCGGCCCGGAACTCCTCCTCGGCCCGTGCGTACGCACCCGCCGCGTACGCGTCCATGGCGCGCAGCCAGGCGCGGTCGGCCAGTCTGTTCGACCCGGTCGTACTGGAACTCTCCATCGTCACTCACGCCCCCCGGTGTGTGATTCGAGGACCGGCCGAACTCGTCGACAACAGCGCCTGTCAGGAATCGTACCGGCGCCGGGCTGATCCGGAAGGGTGCCGCGCGAGGCCAAATCGAAGCAGCCGCCGGGTTGTTGGGCTTCGCCGGAGCGCAGTGCCGGCGCGCGGGACGCAGAACGGCATCTTCGGCTCACGGGGGAAGGAGTCGAAGATGCCGTGTCTGGGTTGTTGCGGGATCAACGAATCTCGCCACGTCCCGAACCTATTTCTTCGCGACAACCCTGGTCAAGGGTGCGACGCGACTTTGCCGGATCGCCGGAAGATGACAGCTCCTGTCACTCCGTCAACTCGCAGATCGGCCGACGGACGGCTCGGATCGGCCCGGAAGTGGGCCTGCTCCGCCCGCGCCCAGCCCGCCCAGAACTCCGCCAGCGCCGGCCCGTCGCGCAGTTCGCCGCGGGCCCGGGCCTCGGGTGCGTCCAGCTCCATCCAGACCAGCCGGGCCAGCCACGGGCGCAGCTCCCGCCGCCCGGCGCCGACCCCCTCGATCAGCACCACGGGGGCCGCGGGCACCGCCCGCTCGGTGGCGAAGCGCCGCGCCGTCCAGTCGTAGACCAGGTGCACGGCCTGCTCGCCGCGGGCCAGCGGCTCCAGCACCTGCCCGCGCAGCCGCCCGACCCAGCCGAACGGTTCGGCGTGGGTGGCGAGGTCGTCCAGGTGCACCACCGGCGCCCCGCCGAGGGCCGTCGCGAGCCGGCCCGCGAAGGTCGTCTTGCCCGACCCGGCGTGCCCGTCCACCGCGACCAGCCGGACCGGTCCGCAGGACGGCGCGAGGGCACTCAACTCCGCCGCGAGCGCGCCGTACGCCCGTCCGGCGGCGCCCTCCGGATCAACCATGGGCCCCACTCTACGGGCGGCGCCGACCTGGCGGAGACGGCCGCCGCCCCGTGACGGACCGGCCGCCATCAGGCATACTCGCATCGCCACGCCTGTGAACGACCGTTCACCGCAACCCGGTGCCGGTCGGGCGAAACCGCCGTGCCGTGCCTGCTCACCCCAGGGACCGGCGCCCGATCGAGGAGCCCGTACCCTCATGAGCCCCGCCACCGCCAAGCCCGTCGACCGCCAGCTGCCCAGCGACGAGGCCCGAGAGCTGCTCGGCCTCACCCGGGACCTCGTCCAGCGTGAGCTGAACCCCCGCGCCGCCGAGGACGAGGCCGCCGGGCGCTTCCCCCGCGAGGTCTTCCGCACCATCGGCGAGGCCGGTCTGCTGTCGCTCCCGTACGGGGAGCAGTACGGCGGCGGCGAGCAGCCCTACGAGGTCTACCTCCAGGTCCTGGAGGAGCTGGCGGCCGGCTGGCTCGCCGTCGGCCTCGGGGTCAGCGTGCACACCCTCTCCTGCCACGCGCTGGCGACCTTCGGCACCGACGAGCAGCGGGACCGCTGGCTGCCCGGCATGCTCAGCGGCGAGCAGCTCGGCGCCTACTGCCTCTCCGAGCCGCAGTCCGGCTCCGACGCGGCCGCACTGCGCACCAAGGCCGAACTGCAGGGCGAGCAGTACGTGGTGAACGGAACGAAGGCGTGGATCACCCACGGTGGCTTCGCCGACTTCTACAGCGCGATGGTGCGGACGGGCGTGGAGGGCTCGCGCGGCATCAGCTGCCTGCTCGTCGGGGCGGACAGCGAGGGCCTGACGGCCGCGGCGCCCGAGCACAAGATGGGCATGACCAGCTCGCCCACCGCCCAGGTGCACTTCGACGGCGTCCGGGTGGACCGCGACCGGCTGCTCGGCGCGGAGGGCCAGGGCTTCCAGATCGCGCTGTCCGCGCTCGACTCGGGCCGCCTGGGCATCGCCGCCTGCGCGATCGGCGTGGCGCAGGCCGCGCTCGACCTCGCCGTCGACTACGCCGGCACCCGCCAGCAGTTCGGCCGGCCGATCGCCGACTTCCAGGGCCTGTCCTTCATGCTCGCCGACATGGCGACCCAGATCGAGGCCGGCCGCTCGCTCTACCTGGCCGCGGCCCGCCGCCGCGACGCCGGGCTCGCCTTCTCCAAGGAGGCGGCGATGGCGAAGCTGTTCTGCACCGACGCCGCGATGCGGGTCACCACCGACGCGGTCCAGGTCCTGGGCGGCTACGGCTACACCCAGGACTACCCGGCCGAGCGCTACATGCGCGAGGCCAAGGTCCTGCAGATCGTCGAGGGCACCAACCAGATCCAGCGCCTGGTGATCGGCCGCCACCTCTCGGGCAAGTAACGCAACCGGGTACCCCCAGGGGCGCTTGACGAACTGCGCGCGCGACCAGGGCTCTACGGAGCTGCACGGTTGCGCGCGCAGTTCCCCGCGCCCCTGCTGTGGTTACTGTCGGATCATCTGGCGAGGTACGGACCCCGGTCCGCCCGCGTGGGAGAAGGGCTGGGTGCGCCAGTCGAACGCCGTCCGGGGTGCGAGCAGCGCGGCCAGGTCCGGGTCGCCCGCGTGCTCGGGCGCGTCGCACTCCGGGAGGTCGTCCGCGGGCGCGCCGGAGCCCGGGCAGAGGCTGGGGGAGAAGGGGTGCCAGGCGGTCGGCAGCACGGCGTGCTGCGGCAGCCGCTCCTCCTCGCCGACCAGGGCGATCGGGCGGTCGCACGCGGGGCAGTGGACCCGGAAGATCTCCCAGGTGTCCATCTCGCCCGGGTCGACGCCGGGGTAGTCGCCGGGGTCGCCCGGGTACTCCGCGTCGAGGCGTTCGGCGCCCTCCGTGCTGCGGGCACGCTGGTCAGCAATAGGCATGTGATCCCCCTCGGATCGGGCCGGGACCGCGTCGGACCTGGCCACAAGCAGCAATTCCCTTCGTCGCGGGGTCATAACCCTGCGGTCGGGCGTGCGCCGATGCATTCGGTGTGTCCTTCGCCACATTCCACCGGCACATGCCACCGTCGCGCGCCCCCTCGGCCGCGGCCGCCCCCGGCGCCGCCCGCCACCCCTGGTCGGCGACCGGGTGCCCGGGGCAGTAGGTTGGCCAGTTGTGGAGGACCTCGATCAACGCATCGTCCAGCTGCTCCTTGAGGACGGCCGGATGAGCTACACGGACCTGGGCAAGGCCACCGGCCTGTCCACCTCGGCGGTGCACCAGCGGGTGCGGCGCCTCGAACAGCGCGGGGTGATCCGCGGGTACACCGCGATCGTCGACCCGGACGCGGTCGACCTGGCGCTGACCGCGTTCATCTCGGTCAAACCGTTCGACCCCAGCTCGCCGGACGACACCCCGGAGCGGCTGGCCCCGCTCCCCGAGATCGAGGCCTGCCACAGCGTCGCGGGCGACGAGAACTACATCCTCAAGGTCCGGGTCTCCGCCCCGGGCGACCTGGAGGACCTGCTCGCCCGCATCCGCAGCGCCGCCGGTGTCTCCACCCGCACCACGGTCGTCCTCTCGACCCCGTACGAGGCCCGCCCCCCGAAGCTCTGAGCCGGGCCGGGGGCGGGCCGCGCGAACGACCCGGTACGGGCGCGGCGCCCCGCCCGCACCCGGTCCCCGGGCCCCCGGCGGGTTGCTTAGGCTTAGCGCCATGACCACTCGCACCGTGCTGCTCCGCGGCGGTACCGTCCACAGCCCCGCCGACCCGTTCGCCACCGCGATGCTGGTCGAGGGGGAACACATCGCCTGGGTCGGCAGCGACGGCGCCGCCGAGTCGTACGCGGCCTCCGCCGACGAGGTGATCGAGCTGGCCGGCGCCCTGGTCACCCCCGCCTTCGTGGACGCCCACGTGCACGCCACCTCGACCGGTCTGGCGCTGACCGGCCTCGACCTCACCGACTGCACCTCGCTGGCCGAGGCCCTGCACCGGATCGCCGGGCACGCGAGCGTCAACGACGGCGTCCTGATCGGCCACGGCTGGGACGAGACCAAGTGGCCCGAGGGCCGCCCGCCGACCCTGGCGGAACTCGACGGGGCGGCCGCCGGCGCACCGCTGTACCTCTCCCGCACCGACGTGCACTCCGCCCTGGCCTCCACCGCGCTCCGGGAGCTCACCGAGGGCCTCGCCGGGCTCCCGGGGTACGACGGGCACGCCCCGCTCACCCGGGACGCCCACCACGCCGTCCGCCGGGCCGCGCTCGCCCACCTCACCCCGGCCCAGCGCCGCGCCGCCCAGCAGGCGACGCTGGCCCGCGCCGCCGAGCTCGGCATCGCCGCCCTGCACGAGTGCGCGGGCCCGGACATCTCCTCCGAGGAGGACCTGGCCGAGCTGCTGGCGCTCGCGGCCACCACCGACGGCCCGGAGGTCTTCGGCTACTGGGGCCAGCTCGCCGAGCAGGGCGGCGTCGAGACCGCCCGCCGGCTGGGCGCGGTCGGCGCCGGGGGCGACCTCTTCGTGGACGGCTCGCTCGGCTCGCACACCGCCTGCCTGCACACCACGTACCAGGACGCCGCGCACACCGGCACCGCCTACCTGACGGCCGAGCAGGTCGCCGACCACGTCACCGCCTGCACCGAGGCCGGGATGCAGGCCGGCTTCCACGCCATCGGCGACGCCGCGCTGACCGCGGTGCTGGACGGCGTCCGGGCCGCCGCCGACCGGGTCGGCCTGGCCCGGGTCCGGGCGCTGCGCCACCGCGTCGAGCACGCCGAGGCGTTGGACGACAAGGCCGTCGCGGCCTTCGCCGAGCTGGGCCTCACCGCCTCCGTCCAGCCCGCCTTCGACGCGGCCTGGGGCGGCCCGGACGGCATGTACGTGCAGCGCCTGGGCGCCGAGCGGGCGGCCGGGCTCAACCCGTTCGCGGCGATGCTGCGGGCCGGTGTGCCGCTGGCCTTCGGCTCGGACGCCCCCGTCACCCCGCTCGACCCGTGGGGCACCGTCCGCGCGGCGGCCTTCCACCGGACCCTGGAGCACCGGATCTCCGTCCGGGCCGCGTTCGCCGCCCACACCCGGGGCGGCTGGCGGGTGCTGGGCCGGGACCAGGACGGCGTGCTCGTCCCCGGCGCGGTCGCCAGCTACGCGGTCTGGGCCGTCGAGGAGCTGGTCGTGCAGGCGCCCGACTCCCGGGTCGCGGGCTGGTCCACCGACCCGCGCTCCGGCACCCCGGGGCTGCCCGACCTCACCCCGGGCCTCCCGCTGCCGGCCTGCCTGCGGACCGTCGTCCGGGGCCGGACCGTCCACCAGGCGTGATCCGTCCGGGGCCGGGCGGCCCACCAGGCGTGATCGCTGCCACCCCCTTTCCGTCCGCCCGATGATCCGGGGTACCGTCTTCGCACGGTGCCCGGACCCGGGCGGCCGGGAACGCGCGTAGAGCACACGGACCAGAGAGGTGGTGCGCAGGTGGCACTGCCTGACGACCAGGAGCGCTCCGCGACCGAGCCCGGGGCCCCGGCCCCCCGCCCGGGGCGCCTGACCCGGATCAGGGGGGGACTGCCCAGAACGGGCCTGGCGGTCGTCTGCGGCCTGCTGCTCGGCCTCGCCTTCCCGCCGTTCGACCTCTGGCCGCTCTCGATCCTCGGCGCCGCCGGGCTCTCGCTGCTGGTCCGGGGCCGGACGGTCCGTCAGGGCGCCTGGACGGGCTTCGCCTTCGGGTTCCCGTTCTTCCTGCTGCTGCTCGACTGGCTGCGGGTGATCGGCACCGACGCGATGATCGGCCTGGCCGCGCTGGAGGCGCTCTTCGTCGCCGCCATGGGCGCCGGGCTCGCGCTGACCTCGCGGCTGCGCGCCTGGCCGCTCTGGGCGGCCTGCCTCTGGGTCGCCCAGGAGTGGGCCCGCGACCGGCTGCCGTTCGGCGGCTTCCCGTGGGGCCGGCTCGCCTTCGCCAACACCGGCAGTCCGTTCACCCCGCTCGCCGCCCTCGGCGGCGCACCGCTGGTGACCTTCGCCGTCGCACTCTGCGGCGCGCTGCTGGCCTGGGCCTCGCTGCGCGTGCGCGGCCCGCTGCGGGCCCGCCGGATGCCCCGCGCGGCCGCGTTCGCCGGGGTCGGGGCGGTCGCCACCGTCCTCGCCGGGTACGCCGTCCCGGTGCCCACCGCCGCCGACGACACCGTGAAGGTCGCGCTCGTCCAGGGCAACGTCGCCCAGCCCGGGATGGACTTCCTGGGCCGTCCGATGATGGTCCTGAACAACCACGCCGCCGCGACCGAGCGCCTCGCCGCCGACGTCAAGGCCGGCAAGGTGCCCAGGCCCGACGCGGTGATCTGGCCGGAGAACTCCTCCGACCTCAACCCCTTCCTCGACCCGGCCGCGTACGCCCGGATCAACCAGGCCGTCCAGGCGATCGGCGTGCCCACCCTGGTGGGCGCCCTGATCGACGGCCCGGACAACCAGCACGTGCAGAACGAGGGCATCGTCTGGGACCCGAACACCGGCCCCGGCGCCTCGTACACCAAGCAGCACCCGGTGCCGTTCGGCGAGTACGTGCCGTTCCGGGCGGAGCTCTCCACCGTCATCACCCGCCTGCAGCGGATCGCCCGCGACTTCTACCCGGGCACCCACAGCGGCGTGATGCAGCTGGGCCCGGCCCGGATCGGCGACGTGATCTGCTTCGAGGTCGCCTACGACGAGATCGTCCGCGACACCGTCAACCAGGGTGGCCGGGTGATCGTCGTCCAGACCAACAACGCCACGTACGCGCTGACCGGCCAGCCCGAGCAGCAGCTCGCGATGTCGCGGCTGCGGGCCGTCGAGCACGGGCGGGCCGTCCTGATCGCCGCCACCAGCGGCATCAGCGCGGTGGTCGCCCCGGACGGCACGGTGCTCCAGCACACCAAGGAGCTCACCGCCGCCGAGCTGAGCGCCACGGTGCCGCTGCGGGACGGCAAGACCGTCGCGGACCGGGTCGGTGCGGCTCCGGAGTGGGCGCTCGCCGTGGCGGGCCTGCTGGCCTGCGGCGCCGCCCTGCTCGGCGGCGTCCGGCGGCGTCGGTCCGGCGGGATCCCGGACGGAACACCGGCCGAGTCCGAGTCGTTGACCCCAGTGGCGCCGTAGCCGGTCCGGATCAGCCGACCGGCGCAGCGAGAGCGCCGCGATGGAGTGGATTCGTACCGTGAGCCAGCAAGCTACCCCGGCCCCGCCGGCCCCCCGCAGCCGGGTGCGCCGGGTGCTGCCCCTGCTGATCACCGCCTGGCTGGTGCTGGAGATCTGGCTGTTGACGGTGGTCGCCTCCGCGCTCGGCTGGTTCGCCGTGCTGATGCTGCTGGTCGGCGGGGCCTTCCTCGGCGGCTGGCTGATCAAGCGGGCCGGGCTCCGCGCCCTGTCGGCGGCCCTGGAGCAGAGCCGCGCCCCGCAGTCGCAGCAGCCGCAGACCGGCACCAGCCTGACCGTGCTGGGCGGGGTGCTGCTGATCCTGCCGGGCTTCCTCTCCGACGTGCTCGGGCTGAGCCTGCTCTTCCCGCCCACCCGGGCGCTCTGGCGTGCGGCGGGGCGCCGGGTCACCCGTTCCGCCCTGCGGTCGGCCTCGCCGGCCGGGGCGGCGCCGTTCGCGGACGCCGTCCGGCTCCAGGAGCAGATCCGGATCCACCGCCCCGACGGCAAGGTCATCCAGGGCGAGGTCGTCGACCCCGGCACCGGCCCGCGCCCCGACACCGACCACCGGCCCCCGATCTCGGGGTAGGGCCCTTGGGACGTGCATGGCGGGCGAGCTGCGCAGCTGCCCGGCAGGGAGACGACGAAGGGCCCCCGGCTGGTGCCGGGGGCCCTTTCGCTGACCTCCGCCGGGGCGGAGGTGGTGGTGTCAGGCGCTCTTACGGGTGTCCCGCGGGTGGACCGCGAGGTTCATCCCGCCGGAGCGGAGCACGGCCAGCCGTTCGGCCAGCACCTCCTCCAACTCCTCACGCGTACGGCGCTCCATCAGCATGTCCCAATGGGTGCGCGTCGGCTTGGTCTTCTTCTCTTCCGGCTCGTCGCCGTCGAGCAGTACTGCCTCCTGGCCGCAGAAACGGCATTCCCAGGCCGAGGGGATCTCCGCCTCAACGGAGAAGGGCACCTCGAACCGGTGTCCGTTCTGACATGCGTACTCGACGGTCTGGCGGGGAGCCAGATCGATTCCACGGTCGGTCTCGTAGCTAGTGGCCCCGAGTCGCGTGCCGCGGAGAGCTCGCTCGCTCATGAATCGTGCCTCCCGGGCTTATGGCCCACAGGACTAGTGGTCGCTGTCATCGTCGTTCGGTCAACGCTCGGCCTTCGACGAAGATTCCCGTCCCGGGATATGCGTCGCCTGTCGTGCCGCCCCTGTTTGTACCCATCGTGGTCCGATTTGTCACATCTGAGGCAAACTATCACCCTGCGTATCACGGATTGTGCACACAGCGATCAAATTCGCTCGGGGGTCACCCAGCTTATCGGCGCGCGGCCGTCCCGCTCACCACACCGGACCGGGCCGGCCCGCCGAGGGCTCCTTGCTGAGCCGTACGGGGTGCACCGGTGCCTCCGTCCGGGTGTCCCGGTGCGGCAGCAGGGCGATCACCGCGTCCCGGTGCCCGGCCTGCGCCTCGTCGTCCAGCGGGTCCACCGTGACGGGCACCTGGAGCCGGACCGGCGTGGCCGCGCCGAGCCGGGCGTAGCCGCGCCCGGCGGGGGTCTGGGCCGCCGGGGCGATGTCCAGCGGGACGCCCAGCGCCTCCTGGGCGACCTCGGGGCCGGCCGGGCCGAGCAGCACCCGGGCCCGGGTGGTGGCGCGGACGCTGGGGGAGATCCGGTCGCGTGCCTCCAGGTCGTCGGCGATCACCACCGTCACGCGGGCCGCCCGCCCGTGCCGCAGCGGGACCTCCAGGAGGTCCTGCGGGTCCTGGCGGCCCTCCGCGTGGGCCAGCTCGCTGAGCTCGGTGGGGTGGTCGAGCAGCAGCCAGAGCGGGCGGGTGACGTCCGCCGGGGCCGGCACGCCGTGGTGCCGGGCCGCGTTGAGTGCTGTCAGGCGCCGCTCGGTCTCCTTGGCCGCCCACTCCAGCGCGGCCAGCGCGCCGTGCAGGCTGGTCTCCACGGTGTGCACGCCGGGCCGGTTGACCAGGCAGGCGTGCTCGCCGGTGCCCGCGCCGTCGATCACCACCAGGTCGCCGTGCGGCAGGGCCTGGAGGGCGATCGAGCGGAGCAGGCTGGAGGTGCCGTACCCCGCCGCCCCGAGGGCCAGCAGGTGCGGTTCGGCGGCCCGCGCGCCGGTGCGCCAGACCACCGGCGGCTGCTGGGCGGTGGTGCCGCCCTGGCTGACCGGGATGGTCCGCCGGCTGCCGAGCCCGTCGGTGAAGCCGAGCACGATCTCCCCGGGCGCGGTCACGAACGGCTGGGCCACGATGTCGGTGGCGAGCGGGGCCAGCGCGCCGATCTTCAGGCGGTTGGACTCCTCGTCCCAGTCGAAGAGGTACTCCCGTGCCCGGCCGGCCTTGCCCTGGACGACCTGCTCGATCCGGGCCCGCGCGCCCGGCTCGGTGTCGGTGAAGTACGGCGGGTAGCGCAGTTCCAGGGCGGTGAGCCGGCCTTCCTCGTCGAACTGCCAGGAGTCGAAGGCCGTCTTGTACGCGCCGTCCAGGCTGTAGAGCGGCGCGGCGTCGTCGAACCCGCCCAGGTACGGGGTCAGCGCGGCGTAGAGCGCGGTCAGCTTCAGGTCGGCGACGTCCGGCGCGGGGGCGGGCGCGGCCTTCGGCTCGCGGCCCACCCAGGCGGCGCTGGCCATCAGGGCGATCAGGGCGAACAGCGGTCCGTGCGGCAGCAGGGCGATGCCGAGCAGGGCGGCGGCGGTCAGGAAGACCGTCGGCCCGCGCCGTTCCTTCGGGGTGGCCGCCCACCGGCCCTTCGCCCAGTCGGCGTGGCTGCGCAGACCGCGTCCGATGAGGGTGACCGGTGCGAACATGTCGCCGGCGTGGTCGCCCGCGGTGCGGGCGAGGTCGCGGCCTCGGCTGAAGTGACGGGTGAGGGACATTTCCTGGACTCCCCGGGCGGGTGGGACGGCGGGTGGGACGGCGGGCGGGACGGCGGGCGGGACGGGGTGTGGCAGAAGGCCCGGGGCGGTGGGATCCGCGCCCGGGCCGGTGGTGCGGGTGGGGAGCTCAGAACTTGAGGCCGCCGAGCAGGCTGGCGATGCTCGCGCCGCCCGCCTGGATGCTGGGGGCGATCGAGGAGCCGGCGATGTAGAAGCCGAGGAGGGCGCAGACGATCGCATGCGAGACCTTGAGGCCGTCCCGCCGGAAGAAGAGGAAGGCGATGGTGCCGAACAGGACGATGCCGGAGATGGAGAGGATCACGCGTCTGCTCCTCGGAGAGGGGGGACAGGGACAAAAGAGAAAGGTGTTACCGAAAGTGTCCTAATCGTGACAAAAAGTAATAGATGATGGAACGTGGCGAACGGGTGTTTCGCTCCGGAGCTCGGCCGGTCGCGGCGAAGTTCGCCCGAACGGATGCGTTACCCCCCGGCAGTCGTGTCGTCCGCTACGGTGCGATACGGCACGCACCAGACCCGAGAAAGGCACCGTCATGGCAGATTCCGCCGAGCAGACCCCGACCCAGACCCCCGCCGAGACGCCTGACACCGACGTCATCGAGCTGGCCGCCAAGCTCTTCGGCGCGGCCCGCACGGGCGACACGGCGCTGCTCGCCGCCTACCTGGACGCCGGGGCTCCGGCGAACCTCTCCAACGACCGGGGCGACTCACTGGTGATGCTCGCCGCCTACCACGGCCACGCCGATACCGTGCGGGCCCTGGTGGAGCGCGGTGCGGACCCGGACCGGGTCAACGACCGGGGGCAGAGCCCGCTCGCGGGGGCCGTGTTCAAGGGCGAGGAGACGGTGATTGCCGCGCTGCTGGCCGGCGGCGCCGACCCGCTCGCCGGTACGCCGTCCGCCGTGGAGACCGCCCGGATGTTCGGCAAGGACGACCTGGTGGCCCGCTTCGAAGCCCGCTGACGGCAACGGCGTGCCGACCGGGCCCGTCCCGGGCCCCGGGGGGCGCGCCGTACGCTGTCGGCCATGGAGATACGCACGACCGGGTACGGCCACCCCGATGCCGAGAAGCTGACCGCCGAGGTCCAGCAGGAGTACGTCCGCCGCTACGGCGACGTCGACGTGACCGCGATGCACCCCGACCACTTCGACCCGCCGGACGGGCTCTTCGTGGTCGCGTACCTCGACGACGAGCCGGTGGCCTGCGGCGGCTGGCGGGCCAAAGACGGCGACGGCGTCGGCCTGCTCGACGGCGACGCGGAGCTCAAGCGGATGTACGTCGTCCCGGCGGCGCGCGGCCGCGGGCTCGCCCGGGCGGTGCTGCGCCACCTGGAGGTCACCGCCGAGCAGGCCGGCCGGACCCGGCTGGTGCTGGAGAGCGGCACCGAGCAGCCGGAGGCGCTGGCCCTCTACGCCTCCGAGGGCTACCTGCCGATCACCAAGTTCGGCGTCTACCGGGACCACCCGCAGAGCGTCTGCCTGGGCAAGGCCGTCCGGGCCTGAGCCTGCTCCCCGATCCGCCCCGGAGACCGCCGCCGCCGGGGCGGCCGGGCGGGGAGGGGGACGTCACACTTTCGTCCGTATGCGTTCGTATCCGGGCCCGGCTTGCGTAGCCTCGCAGCTGGTGGCGCTGTCGATGGTCCTGCACCATTTCACCCTTCGGGTCCCCGGCCGTTCGGGCCGGACCGTGCGCCGCACGCCGTCCGACCCCAGGAGACGCCGCATGCGTGACCGCCGTACCGCCACCGCCCCCGCCACCGACCGTCCCAAGCGCACCCGCCGCCGCACCGCCGCGGGTGCCGCGCTGCTGGCCGCCGGGGTGGCCGTGGTCGCCACCGGGTGCGGGCCGACGCACGGCATCTCGCAGGACGCCGCCGCGCCGGTGGCGGAGGTGGCCCCCGCCGCTCCGGCGAGCCCGTCCGCCGCCTCCCCGGCTTCCCCGTCCGACACGGCCGGCCCGGGATCCGCGCTGCCCTCCGCCTCCTCCGGGGAGTCCGGGCCGTCGGCGCCGGCGACCTCCGCCACGACGGCACAGGCCAACCGGATCCCGGCCCCCCGGGTCCCCGCCGCGGGGGCCTCGGCGACCGGTTCGCCGACGGCCGGTGCGACGGGAGCCACGGGTGCGACCGGCGGGCCGGTGATCCCGGTCATCGGGCACACCGCCTCGGGCGGCCGGACGGTCGCGCTGACCTTCGACGACGGGCCGGGGCCGTACACCGGCCAGATCCTGGACGTACTGGCCCGGTACGGCGTCAAGGCCACCTTCTGCGAGATAGGCAAGCAGGCCGCCGCCGACCCGGCCGCCGTGCAGCGGATCGTCGCGGCGGGCCACCGGCTCTGCGACCACACGGTGGACCACCCGCAGCCGATGCACACGCTGCCGCACGACCGGCAGGTGTCCGAGATCGACGACGCCGCCGCCGCGATCACCAAGGCGGGCGGGGCCGGCAC
This sequence comes from Kitasatospora kazusensis, assembly GCF_039529945.1. Lineage (NCBI taxonomy): Bacteria > Bacillati > Actinomycetota > Actinomycetes > Kitasatosporales > Streptomycetaceae > Kitasatospora > Kitasatospora kazusensis. The sequence goes on from NZ_BAAANT010000035.1 coordinate 24,511, forward strand.
CAGGATCGGCTGGTTCCGCGCACCCGGCGGTGACTTCAGCGCCGAGAACAAGCAGATAGCCGCCCGGGCCGGGCTGAAGTCGCTCGGCTGGACGGTGGACACCCGCGACTGGTCCCGCCCCGGCGTGCCCGCGATCCTGGCCGCCGTCCAGCAGGAGCTGAAGCCCGGCGGAGTCGTCCTGATGCACGACGGCGGCGGCGACCGCAGCGAGAGCGTGGCGGCCCTCGAACTGCTCATCCCGTCGCTGATCGCCCAGGGCTACACCTTCGACTTCCCCGCGGCGTAAGCGGCTGCCCGTCCGGGCCCCGCGCTCCGGGCCCCGGACCGCAGGTCGCGTGTCGCAGGCCCTGCGCTCCGGGCCCCGCGCTCCGCTCGGGAGCCGTCCGGGGATCAGCGAGGCCCACCCCCGTGAGGCCTCGCTGATCCGGCGGTTCCTCCGCCGTCGGTCCGGCGACCGGGGCGGGGAGTCCGCGCCCGGGGGCCGTGAGCGTCGGCGTCCGGGCGGGAGGTGCCGGCCGGGCCCGATGGGATCCGGCCGGCCGGTGATCACCATCCTGTACCGGTCCGCTACTCACCTGCTGTTCACTCGCTATCCGGAGCGGACGAGGCCAGCCGCGACGCCACCAGCTCGGCCTGCGGGCTGCCGATGGCGGAGAGCACCTGCGCCGCCTCGGTCCAGGCCTCACGGGCCTCGGCGGGCCGGCCCAGCGCGGCGAGGGCGATCCCGATCTCGTCCAGGTTGTGGCCGACCCGCATCGGGTTGCCGTCCCGGCGGGCCGCCGCCAGCGACTGCCGGCCGAGCGCCAGCCCCTCCTCGTACTCGCCCAGCCGCACCAGGACCAGGGCGAGCTGGCCCCGGGTGGTCTCCACCATCTGCTCGTTGCCGTCGGCCTCGGCCACCGCCAGCGCCTCGGTGAGCAGCTCCCGGGCCTCCTCGTGCTCGCCCAGGTCCGTCCGGGCCAGTCCCAGGGCGCCCAGAGCGCGCAGCAGGAGGTAGTCGTCGCCGAGCTCGCGGGCGGCGGCCGTGCCCTCCGCGAGGATGACGGCGGCCTCGGCCAGGCGTCCGAGCATGTACTCCAGGTTGCCGAGGTTGAGCCGTGCGCCGACGGCCCGGCGCAGATCCCCGTGCCGGACGAAGACCGCGATGGCCCGCTCGTACGGCTCCCGCGCCTGCGGGTCGTGCCGCATCGAGAAGGCGATCGCCAGGTTCACGGCGAGGCTGGCGGCGGCGAGTTCGTCGCCCAGGGCCAGCGCCGCGTCCTCGCCGAGGCGCTGGGTCTCGACCATCGTGTCCAGGCGGTGGCGCCGCATCAGGTAGCGCGGGAGCGCCGCCGCCAGCTGCCACACCACCCGGTGGTCGTCGCGCGCCGCGGCCAGCTGGATCAGCGCCGTCAGGTTCGCCAGTTCCTGGTCGAACCAGTCGAGCGCGCTGTCGTTGTCCGTGAACGGCATCGGGCCGGACCAGAGGGTCCGCAGGTCGTTCGGCAGCTGCAGGCCGCCCGGATTGACGGCGACCTGGGCCGCCGAGCCGACGCTGATGTACCAGTCGAACAGCCGGGTGAGCGCCGCGTCCCGCTCGGCGGCGGTGAGCAGCTCGGACTCCCGGCTGTAGAGGCGGACCAGGTCGTGCATCGCGTAGCGGTCCTGCGCGACCTGGTCCAGCAGGTGCACGGTGTCCAGCGCGCGGAGCGCCTGCCGGACGAGGGGCGCGGCCGTGCCGCGCAGCGGTCCGTCCCGCTCGGCCAGGGCCCCGGCCGCCGCCGGGCCGATGCTCGCGCCCGGGTGCAGGCCGAGCAGGCGGAAGAGCCGGTTCTGCTCCGGCGTCAGCCGCAGGCAGGTGTGGTCGAGCGCCCGCGACACGGTGTGGTCGTCACCCGGCAGCCCGAGGCCCGCGAGCCGGTCCTCCTCCGGCGTCAGCTCGGCGGCCAGCCCGGAGACCGGGACAGCCGGGTCCTCGACCAGCCGGACGGCCGAGATCCGCAGGGCCAGCGGCAGCCCGCCGCACAGCCGGGCCAGGTCCCTGGCCGCCTCCGGCGTGGCCGCGACCCGGTCCGTCCCGGCGATCCGGCCGAGCACCTCCACCGACTCCTCCAGCGGCAGCATCCCGAGCGGGACGGAGGCCGCGCCGGTCTCGGCCACCAGCCCGCCCAGCTTTCCACGGCTGGTGACGAGGGTGAGGCAGGTCGCCGACCCCGGCAGCAGCGACCGCACCTGCCGGTAGTCCTGTGCGTTGTCGAGGACCAGCAGCACCCGCCGGTCGGCCATGCAGGAGCGGTACAGGTCCTCGCGCTGCGCCGGGTCGGCCGGGACCTGGTAGCCGGGGATGCCGAGGGCGATCAGGAACCGTTCGAGCACCCGGCCGGGCGCCTCCGGGTCCGCCCGGTCGTAGCCGTGCAGGTCGACGAAGAGCTGCCCGTCCGGGAAGTCGCCCAGACGGCTGTGCGCCCAGGACAGCGCGAGCGCGGTCTTCCCCACCCCGGCAGGGCCGTTGACCACCGCGATCCGGGCGCCGCCGCCGCTCGGGTCCAGCAGGCGGGAGAGCTCGTCCAGTTCGGCCGCACGCCCCACGAACCCGGCGGGCGGGCGCGGGAGTTGAGCGGGGAGCGGCAGGTCGGACCCGGTCCGGGGCGAGGCCTGCGGGGCCGGTGCGGGAGCCCTTGGGGCGGGGGCCGCGGCCGGCTCCGGCGCGGGCTGGAGCACGGGGTCGCCGCGCAGCACCGCGCCCTCCAACTCGACGATGCGGCGGCCCAGATCGAGGCCGTACTCCTTGGCCAGGTGCTTGCGCAGCGCGCTCACCACGGCCAGTGCGTCGGCCTGCCGTCCGCTGCGGTAGAGGGCGAGCGAGAGGCGCTCGGCGATCGACTCGCGGGCCGGGTACTGGTTGGACAGGGCGGTCAGCTCCGGCACCAGCTCCTGGTGCCTCCCGGCTCGCATCTCCAGGTCCGCGAGCAACTCGTGCGCCGCGAACCGCTCCTCCTCCAGCTGCGCACCGGCCGGCCCGGCGAACGGCGCGTCCACCCCGGTCAGAGCCGGCCCGCGCCACAGGCCCAGGCCCTCGCGCAGCACCCGGACGGCCTCGACGGACTGGTGGCGTCCGGCGAGTCCGCGCGCCCGGGCCAGCCGCGACCGGAACTCCGCCGAGTCGAGCGCCCCCTCCGGGACGTGCAGCCGGTAGCCGGCGCCCTCCGAGGAGAGCTGCCCGGCCAGGTCCTCGGGCAGCCCGGCGCGCAGCGTCGAGACGGCGGTGTGGACCTGGGCCCGCGCCGTCCGCGGCGGCTCCTCGGACCAGAGCGCGTCGACCAGCTGCTCGATGCTCACCCGCCGGTCGGCGTGCAGCAGCAGGAAGGCGAGCACCGCCCGCCGTCTCGGCCGTGCCACCTCCACCGGCCGCCCCTGGGAGCGGACTTCGAGCGGCCCGAGAATCGCGTAGTTCATTGCAGCCATCCGTCACCTGGTCAGCCCGTGTGCCGTGGTCCTGGACACCGGCTGTCCGGCGGCGGTCGCGAGTGTAGCCGCCAAGGGGGGTGGTACCGCTGACGGGTCCACGGGGGAGCGGGGCCACCGCGCCGCCCGCAGTGCGCGGCAGGCGTCGGCCGCCCGGCCCTCGCGCGGGCGGCGGCGGGGGAGACGGGCCGAGGCCGCCCCGGGATCGGGACGGCCTCGGCCTTCGGTGCTGTGGAGCTGTGGAGCTGTGGAGCGTCAGTTCACCGTGTAGGTGTACGGGATCGCGGCCAGGACGGAACCGGTGGTGCCGATCTGGTTGTTCGCGGTGGCGATGCCGGTCGGGGCCGACACCAGGTACAGCACGCCGCTGACGACGCTGCCCTTCGCGCCGGTGGGCGTGATGGTGACCTGGAGGCTGCCCTTCGCGCCCGGCTGGACGACGACCGGCGTGACCGCCGGGGCCTGGGCGTTCACCGCGAGGGCGAACGGGTCACCGGTGCTCGACGTGAGCGCCGGGTCGAAGGCCAGGGTGTGTGCCGTCGCGGTGACCGTCGAGCTGCCGGCCGGTGCGCCGGTGGCCGGGAACGGGCCGATCTGCTGGACGTAGGTGCCCCAGAAGCCCGAGACGATCGGCTGCTCGGCGGTGCCGGCGTCCTTGGCGACCGAGATCGTCGAGCCGCCCTGCGCCTTCCTGAGGTCGCCGAACAGGTCCGGCGAGCCCGTCGTCCCGTTGATCTCCAGCTGGGCCGGGACCGTGGAGGCCGACACGGCGGTCAGCCGGTCGGTGCCCGGGGGGACCAGGAAGCCGGGGATCGCCGAGCTCGGGCCGAGCGGCAGCGCGACCGTGCCGGAGGCGCCCTGCGGCACCAGCGGCAGGTCGGCCCGGGTGGTCAGCCGGCCGTCGGCCTGGACGAGCTGCGCGGCGGCGGTGTTGTTGGTGTAGCTGACCGTCAGCGCGGTCGGCCGTCCGGCCGACAGCTTGGTGTGGGCGCTGTTCGGCAGGCCGGGAGCGGTCGCGACGTTCTGGTCGAGGCCGATCCGCCCGGTGAACGGCCGGCTGAGCTCGGCGCCGCTGACCGGGTTGAGGACCACCAGCGCGAAGCGCCAGCGGCCCGCCGCCGGGTTCACCGCGGTGACGGACAGGCCCGCCCCCGTACCGGTGTTGGTGCCCTTGGCGTCGAAGAGCGCGTTGCTCTCCACGTCGGCGGGCGTCCCGTTCGGGCTGATCAGCACACCCTGCATCAGCAGGTTGGCGTCGTGGCCGACAGTCAGGCCGACCCGGAGGTCGCGCTTGCCCTTCGGCACGTCGAAGGCGTAGGTGAAGCTCTGCGCCGGGGAGGACGCACGGGCGTTGCCGCCGGTGATCGTCCCGGTGAAGGTGCCGTTGTCGTGGGCGACCTCGACCAGGCTGCGCAGGATCACCGGCACGCTGGTGGTCGAGCCGTTCGAGCTCGCCACGGTGACCGACTCGGCGGCGTCGCCGCTGTCGGCCGGGGTGGTGAGCTGCACGTGCAGGGTCTTGGACGCGCCGGGCGCCAGGTCCGCCACCTGCGGGCTCACGTTGCCCGCCGGGACGGCGCGCTGGGTCGCGGTGTCCAGGATGACCGGACCGGTGAAGCCGTTGGTGCCGGCCGGGGTGTAGAGCACCGCCGTCCAGTCACCGGCGACCGGGTGCGGGACGTCCACGATGCCGAAGTTCGGCGAGACCGCGCCGCCCTGCGGACGGGTGTTGGTCTCGAACCGGCCGGACGGGTCCAGCAGGGTCATCCGGACGACCGGGGTGACCGTGTTGGCGCCGGACTTCTGTGCCTTGCCCTGCCAGGCGATCGAGGCCGCCAGGCGGTCGGCGCCGGCCGGGACGGTGAACTTCACCTGCTGCTGGACCCAGGTGGCGCCGTTGGTGGCGTACTTGAAGGTCTGCTTCGAGGAGGAGTCCAGCGCCACGGTCTGCTGCGCGTCCCCGAGCGGGGCGAAGCTGCGGGTGGCGGCGCTGACGGTCTGCGGCGCGGAGCTGGTGTTGACCACCGTGACGTCGGCGGTGTGGTTCGAGCCGGCCTTGCCGGTGACGTCGATCTGGGAGGTCGTCACCGCCACGGTCGAGCTGTGCTGCGCGCCGGAGCCGTTCTGGTAGCCCTCGGCCGCCTCGACGGCGGCGCGGACGTTCAGCAGGCCCGCGCCCTGCTCCTGGGCCGGCAGGCCCAGGTCGTGGGCGGTGCCGGTGAGCAGCTTCTTGACCAGCGCGGGGGCCGGGGAGGCGCCCTTGTGGGTGTTGCGGTACGCCTCGATGACGACCGCGGCGGCGCCCGCCGTCATCGGCGCGGCCTGGCTCGTCCCGCCGAACGGCTGGATCGGGCTGGGCGCACCGGCGTAGTTGGTGCACTCGGTGTACTTGGTCACGTCGGGCGTGCAGAGCGCCCAGTCCGACTCACCGGGGGCGACCAGGTCGACGGTGCGGCCGGCCTGGGTGATCCCGCCCGAGGAGAGCGCGGAGACCGTGTTGTTCGCCCAGGTGCCGTTCGAGAACTGCGCCGCCGCGTACCCGGTCTGCTGGTACAGCTGCGAGTCCGTGGACGCACCGGCCGAGATCACGTTCGGGTCGGTCGAGGGCGCGCCGATGGTGCCGTTGATGCCCGCGTCGCCGCTGGACACCGCGACCGTCACACCCGCCGCGACCGCCTGGTCGTTGAAGAGCGAGATGGTGTCGTGCGCCCCGCTGTCGGGCGCGATGTTGCTGCCGAACGACTCGTTCAGCACGTCGACGTGCGCCACCGAGACGGCGTAGTCGATCGACTGCAGGATCGCCGAGTTCGGCAGCGTCTCGCCGCCGGCCTTCAGGGCCACCAGCGAAGCGCCGGGCGCGATGCCCTTGATCCGGATGGTGCAGCCCTTGGGCAGCGGGTGCGTGGGGTTGACGAAGTCCGACAGGTCGTAGGACATCCGGCCCTGCGCGATCATCGCGGAGGCGTCACCGAAGGCCTCCGCCGCACCGGTGGGTGCGGCCGTGCCGTCGCCGGAGAAGTCCTGGTAGTCGACCACCGCGTGCGAGCCGTCGGGCCGGATGAAGTCCGGGTTCAGCGGGTCCAGGCCGTCCGCGATGTAGGCGACCTTCACCCCCGTGCCGTCGGCCAGCTCGTGGGCGCCGGGCGCACCGGGGGTGCTCTCGGTGTGGGTGGAGTAGAGCGCCTCGGGCTCCAGCAGGGGCTTCGAGGGGTCGCTCGGGCAGATCGCGTTCGGCTGCTCGGTGGTGCCCGAGGCCTGCGGCGCGGTCTGCGCCTTCGGGGCCTTGGAGACCGGCGCCGGTGCGGCGGGCGAGCCGGAGCCGGCCGAGCCGGTGCTCGGCGGCGCCACCCGGACGGACTGGTCGGCGACCACGGAGGCCACCGACGGGTCGGCCTCCAGAGCGGCCCGCAGGGCGGGGCTCACCGTGGCGGAGAAGGCATTGCCCACCACGAAGCTCTTGATGTCGCGGCCGCCGTTGGCCTTGACCTTCGCCAGCAGCGGGGCCTGCGCGGAGGCCGTCCGCTGCTTGCGTGCACCCAGGTGAGCCGAGTCCGCGGGGGTGGCCGGTATCTGGTCCTTGAGGATCACGATCACCGCTGCGGGGGCGCCGCTGTCCGAGAGCGCCAGCGCGTTCGGAGCCGGAATGACCGTGGTGCCGCTCGCGGTGGTCCCGAAACCGAGGACCAGCGAGGCGGCGGTGATGGTGACCGCTGTGGTGAGCTGCGCTTTACGCCAGCCGATCATGAACATCCCTTCGCCTGATAAGACGTCAGGGGGCAGGCCAGGGCGCGCGCTCCGGGGTCGGACGCGTGCATGATCCCGGAACGCCGGTCCCGACAAGCTCACGCATTCCAGCGCATGTGGTGCCGCCGGGACAAGGGGGTTGGCGTACGCAGGATGTTCAGCAGCCCAAGCCTTCCCTGGTCGATGCCGGGTTTCCGCAGCTCGCCGGGGGTGGACGGCCCGGGACGCACTGCGAAAGCTTGATCAGTTCGAAACATTCCGCACTGGTCGACAATCGTGTGGACAGAGCCTGACGATATGTCATGATGTCGATAAAAATGCGGTAGCGACACGACGGCGCCGGAATTCCGGGCAGGGCGGTTCCGGTGTCCTGACGCCCGGTCCGCTGCGCTACGCGGAGTCCCCGTCGGCGCGCAGTTCGAGCACGACGGCCCACAGGACGGAGACCAGGGGCAGCGCGACGGCCGCGCCGATCACGCCCGCCAGGATGCCGCCGGCGGTCACCGACAGCGCGACCACCACCGGGTGGATCCGCACCGCCCAGCTCATCACGATGGGGTGCAGCAGATGCCCCTCGATCTGCCCGATCACCACGATCAGGGCGAGCACGATCAGGGCGGTCACCGGCCCCTTGGCCGCCAGCGCGACCACCGCCGCCACCGCCATCGCGATGGGTGAGCCGATCAGCGGGATCAACGTCGCGAAGAACTCCAGGACCGTCAGCGGCAGTGCCAGCGGGACGCCGAGGACGGTGAGCGCGATCCCGACCAGGACGGCGTTGCTGGCCGCGACGATCATGATCCCCCGGGTGTAGCCCGCGAAGCTCCGCCACGCCGCCCGGCCCGCCCGGCCCCAGACCGGCCGGGCGTCGGCGGGCAGCTGGCGCTCGCCCCACCGCCACATCGCACTGCCCGAATGGATGAAGAACACCGAGCAGAACAGGGCCAGCGCCGCCCCCGTGACGGCCTCGACCACGCGCCCGGCCTCGCCCACCGCGGTGCTGATCAGGGTGGACCGGTGGGCGGAGAGGAACGAGCCGAGCTTGCTCTGCAGGTCCGACACGGCACTCGGCCGGACGTGGAACGGCGCACCCTCCAGCCAGCGTTCGATCCGGTCCAGGCCGCCCCGGAACTCGTGGCCCAGGCTGCTCCACTCCCCGGCCACGGTCTCGCCGACCAGACTGAGCAGCCCGGCGAGCAGCAACAGCGCGCCGAGGACGGTCAGCAGGACGGCGACCGTCCGGGGCATCACACGGCCCAGCAGGTCGGCGGCCGGCCGGAGGATCGCCGTGATCACCAGCGCCGCGAACACCGCGACCACGGGCAGCACCAGCCGGCCGAGCAGCACCAGGACGGCGTAGAGCGCCGCCCCCACCACCAGCAGCCGCCAGGCGTACCCCGCCGCGCGCTGCAGGCCGGGCGGCACCCGGGAGCCGCCCGGCCGCGGGCGGGCCGCCGCCACCGTCAGCGCCGCCGACGGGTGGCGGCGCGGGGGGACGGCGCGCGGACGCGCGGCCCGGCGGGCGGTACGCCGACCCGGGGCGGGCCCGGAACGGCGGGCCGGTTCACCGTCCACTGGGTCACCTCTCATGCGGCGGACCTTCCGTGCGAAGCGGCCGCGTACCCGCGGCCCGGGCGGTGCTCGTCCTGCTGTCGCCGCTGCCACCGCGGCTTCCGCTCCCGTTGCCGCCGCTGCCGCTCTGCGGCCGACCCCGGTCGCGTGCCCCGTACGCCGCGTTCCATGTCCTGCGTGGGCTCTGCGTGCTCCGAGCGCCGTGCGGGCCGGGGCAGCGGACCGGGGCACAGGCACCACAGTAGGCCGGACAGCCCGCCGGGGCGCCGTAGGCGGCCGTGGCGTGGCGCGGCCGGGCGAGAGCGTGCGCCCAGATGATCCAACCGGCTCCGCCGCTACGGCTCCGGGCGGCCCCGGGCTGGTATCTGTGGGGACGGCGGTTTCGTACGGCAGAGCCCGGGCAGGCGCCACGGTGTCGGGCCGGGTGGTGCGAGGGTGACCGCGGGTCATGGGTGGGAAGGCTGGGACGATGCCGGATGTCCGCGCTGTGATCGGCTCGCTGCTGGAGCGCCGCAAGGACCCGGTCGTCGTCCAGACGGTCCGGGCGACCGTGGCCGCGACGCTCGCGTACGCCGTCGCCGTCCGGCTCAGCTCCGAGCCGGCCCCGCTGACCGCGCCGCTCACCGCCCTGCTGGTCGTCCAGGTCACGCTGTACTCGACGCTCACCACCGGCATCCGGCGGGTCAACTCGGTCGTGGTCGGGGTACTGATCGCGATCGGGTTCAGCTCGGTGGTGGGGCTGTCCTGGTGGAGCCTGGGCCTGATCATCCTCGCCTCGCTGACCATCGGGCAGTTCGTCCGGGTGGACGAGTTCGTCAACGAGGTCGCGATCAGCGCGATGCTCGTGCTCGGGGTGACCCGGCTGGCCTCGCAGGCCTGGGACCGCGTGCTGGAGACGCTGATCGGGGCCGGGGTCGGACTGATGTTCAACTTCCTGTTCGCACCGCCGGTATGGCTGGACACGGCCGCCGAGTCCATCGAGGACCTCGCCCGCCGGACCCGCCACCTGCTGCTGAGCATCGCGGAGGAGCTGGGCACCGCCGTCCCGGTGGCCCGGGCCGCCGTCCGGCTCCACGAGGCCCGGCAGCTCGACCAGGCCATCGCCGAGGTGGACGCCGCGCTCCGGCAGGCCGAGGACAGCCTCCGGCTGAACCCGAGGATCACCGAGGGGCTGCTCTCCCGGCTGGTGCTGCGCACCGGGCTGGACACGCTGGAGATCTGCGTGGTCGTGGTGCGCGTACTGGCCCGCTCGCTCACCGACCTCGCCAAGCGGCGCGAGCAGGACGAGCCGCTCTTCCCCGCCGAGGTGGCGCTCGCGCTGGAGGAGCTGCTCACCCACATCGGGGCCGCCCTGGTCAGCTTCGCCGTCCTGGTGACGACCCCGGTCAGCAGCAGCGCCGACGAGGCCGAGACCCGGTTGGCCGCCGAGCTCGCCGCCGCCTGGAACAGCCGGGAGAAGGCGGCCCAGATGCTGCTGCGCCGCGTCCAGGAGCACCCGCACGCCTGGCAGTTGCACGGTTCCCTGCTGGCCGAGGTCGACCGCATCCTGGACGAGCTCGATCTGGAGCACCGCTCCCGCCGCCTGATGGAGGAGCTGGACCGGGCCTCCCGGGCGCAGCACGAGCGGTTCACCCGGCTCGGCCGGCTCCGGCGCTTCGCCCGCGGCGAGCAGCTCGGCCGCAGGTCCTGAGGCCGGCCGGCCCCCGGTCCCGGACAGGGCCCCCGGCCGCTCGCGGAGGGGAGTCCGTACGAGCGGCCGGCGGCCCTGTGGTCGTCGGGGTGTGCGGGTCCGGTCCTGACGACCGGTAAGGGACGGCGGATCAGGAGGTGACGGTCCAGGCCTGTCCCGGGGCGGCGCCGTTCGGCTGGTTGGTCACCACGGTGGAGCCGGGGGTGGTGCCAGAGGTGTCGAGGGTCAGGCCGTTGCCGACGTTGGTGATGGTCAGCGTGCCGGTCGTGGTGTTCTGCAGGACCCGCCACTCCTGCCAGGGGTTGCCCGGTGAGGCGTTGAGCAGGTAGGCGCTGTTGCCGGCCGCGCTGCCCGCGGCGAGCACGGTGTGGACCTGGGTGCCGGTGTCGCAGTTGTCGCTGATCCGCACCGTGCCGTCGGGGTTGGGGGTGAAGGTCCACTGCTCGGAGGTGTGGGTGCTCCACCAGGTGTTGGTGTCCGCGAGCGAGCCCACGGCGGAGCTGCAGGTGCCGGAGACCTCCAGGACCTGGCCGCCGGTGCCGCCGGTGCCGCCGGCGCCGATGGCGTGGTACTTCCCGTCGCCGACGACGGCGGCCGGGACGGTCGTCGGCAGCGGGGTGAGGCGGTAGAGCGCGACGCCGTGCGGGGCGACGGAGGCGCCGACGGTGTCGGTGAACCGGCCGGTGCCGCCGCCCCAGATGTCCTTGTACGTGTAGCCGGGGCCGGTCAGGCCGAGGGCGGCGAGGCTGGTGGAGACCGTTCGGGCGTTGGCCGGGTCCTGGTTCACCAGCAGGACGGCGGTGTCGCCATCGGCCAGCCGGCGCTTGAGCACCACCGGTGCGGTCGGCGAGGCCGGTGCGGCGCCGACCAGGGTGGCCGGCTCGGCGAGGGTGTCCTGGTCGATGGCGATGACGCCCGGGTTCTTGAGGACCGCCAGCGAGCCGGCGTCGATGCCGGTGCTCCAGTTGACGCCGTTGTAGCTGTGCTGGGACTGGGCGGCGGTGCGCAGGTCGGCGCCGGAGATCAGCGGCGAGGCCATCATGGAGAGGACGGAGGTCTCGGTGCGCGACTCGTCGTCGGTGAACGACTTGGCGCACACGCAGGTGGTGGTGACTCCGTACACGCCGTAGGGGTCGTTCCAGCCGGTGAACATCATGTCCATGTCGTTCCAGCTGCCGGGGTGGACGTTGCCCGGGTACTTCAGGGCCGTCTGCAACTGGCCGTTGTAGAGCACGCCGTCCAGTTCGCTGTCCCGGTCGCCGCCGATCCGGCACAGGTTGGCGACCTGGCCGCACCAGACGCCGGTCGGCGAGTAGCCCGGTGAGCTGTACTGCGGGGTGCCGGCGGCCTGGATGACCGGGTCGGTGCGGGCCGGGTCGTCGGCGTCGAGCAGGTACGGAACGCCGCTGTGGACGGGCTGCGCGGAGACGCTCAGCGTCACCTTGCCCTTGCCCTGGGCGGCCGAGGCCGCGTCGAGGGCCTTCTGGAAGGTCTGCACCCGGGCGTACATCGACCGGGTGAGCTCCTTGCCCTCGCCCTGGGTGTAGTAGTTGTGCCCGTCCGGGCCGATGATCTGCGGCCCGTACGGGCAGTCGTCGTACTTGACGTAGTCGACGCCCCAGGAGACGAAGTCGTTGGCGTCGGTGGTCTCGTGGCCCAGGCTGCCGGGGTGGCCCTGGCAGGTGGTGTACGTGTCGGTGGCGTACAGGCCGAACTTCATGCCCTTGCTGTGGGCGTACCGGGCCAGGTACTGGATGCCGTTCAGGGTCTGCCCGTTGACGGTCTGCGCGGGGAAGCCATCGGGGTCGGGGAGCAGGTCGCCGGAGGTCGGGTCGATGCCGGTGCCGTCGGTGCCGCTGACCGGGTTGCCGTTGATGTCGTAGAGCTGGAGCGAGCCGTCCGGGTGCTTGACCAGGTCGGTGCTCTGCCCGCTGCGGTGGCTCAGCGACCAGCCGTCGTCGATGGTGACGGTGTTGTAGCCGGCCTGCACCAGGCCGTTGGCCGACATGAAGTCGATGGTCTGCACGACTTGTTGCTCGTTCACCGCCGTCCCCAGGCTGTTCCAGGAGTTCCAGCCCATCGGCGGGGTCAGGGCGGCCCCGTTCCCGACGGCGGCGGCGGGGGTGGCCGCACCGAGGGCGAGGACGCCCAGGCCGGGGGCGGTGAGGGCCAGCGTCAGGAGGAGGCTGGGCAGACGGGTGGTGCGTCGCTGTTCTGCGCGCATGGCTGCTACTCCGGAGGGGCGCGTGGGGGAGGGGGGATCCAACAGAAAGCAACAGGTGTCGGGGGCGCCCAGGCGCGGCCCGACGGGGTGGATGCGGCGCCGACCTGGAATGCCGCCGTGGTGGCACTGGTGGGGCGCCGGTGTGAGTGTAATTGCACATGCGACATATCCCATAGCCCTGCGTGCAGGATTTTGTTTAATCATGGTGGATATCCAAGGAACGCCAGCCCGCTCGACCGGGTGTCGGCCGACCCGCGGTGGGGGCGGGGTGGACTCCTCGGGAAAGCCGGGGAGTGGGGTCGCGCTCCGCGCTGTCGTCGTCATCGCCGTGAGCTGGGCGGTCGGCTGATTTCGGGTCAAGCCGCCCGATTCGAAGCCGTGGATCGGCCGGGGGGCTTGACGCGGCCTCGGTGCGGCGCGAAGGTGAGCGGCAAGGCCTGACATGCCACGTGTGATATTGCATAACCCGACCGCCCGACACCCAGGCGCGGTCGCCTCGTGACCCAGAGTCGTCAACCGGCTACGAATTGCCCATCGTCCGGCTCGGCAAAGTTATATGACGTGTGACATTGTTCATTCGCTCATCCGGTGGCAGGATGCATGACAACTCCCCCTCGCCGCGCTTGACGCTCAGTTAACTCCCCCACAGGAGAAGGACCCAGCAGTGAGTCTGCGAATATCGCTCCCCTCCCTCATGGCCGGCGTCGTCGCCGCCGGCTGTGCCGCCGCCACCCTGCTGCCCGCGCCCGCGCTGGCCGCACCCCGTCCGGCCACCGCCAAGTCGGCGGCCACCACCTCGCCCGCCGTGCCCCGGCCGCTCGGGCCGATCGTCGCCGCCGGCTCGCAGGACGTCGCCCCCACCGCGGCCCCGCTGCCGCCGGCCCTGCTCGGCCAGGTCGTGATGGGCCAGCCGGCCGGCACGGCCGTGCAGACCACCCCCCGCCCGGCCCAGCCGGCCACGGCGAGGACCGCCCCCCGCCCGGCCGCCGCCGACGCGCAGACCTGCACCCCGGCCGACTTCGGCAGCCGCAGCGGGGCCGCCCTGGTCTCCTTCATCCAGGGCTCGACCACGACCTGCGTCAACACGCTGTTCAACGTCACCGGCACCGACGCGGGCAACATCTTCAAGGAGCAGCAGATGCTCACCGTCGCCAAGGCCTTCCAGGCCCTGGCGGCCAACTACACCGGCGACGACTCGACCGGGATCTGGCAGCTCGCGATCTTCCTGCGGGCCGGCTACTACGTCCAGTCCTACAACGCGGGCGCCGTCGGCCCGTACTCCGCCGCGCTCACCAGTGCCACCAAGGCCGGCCTCGACGCGTTCTTCGCGGGCAAGCACTGGACGGACGTCAGCGACAACAACGGCAGCGTGCTCTACGACGTGCTGGTCCTCACCGACAGCGCGAACCTCCAGGGCAGCTACCTGAACGTCTACAAGCAGACCCTGAACGGCTACAACAGCACCTACAACGCGTTCCCGAAGCTGGTGAACGCGGTCAACTCCGTGCTGTCGGCGCCGCTCTGGCGGGCCAACTGGAACCCTGACTTCGTAGGCGCGGTCAGCGCGGACCCGAGCATCCTCAGCACCCTGAGCAGCTTCGCGATCAACCACAAGGACCTGCTCGGCGGGGCGAACGCCTTCCTCGACGTCAACGCGGGCAACGACCTCGCCCGGATCGCCGGTGACAACGCCACCATCGAGGCCGTGGCGAAGCCGCTGGTGAAGTCGGTGCTCGACTCCGCCCAGATGACCGGTGTCACCGGCCCGCTGTACGTGCACACGGCCTACCAGGCCAACGCGTACGACGCCGCCCAGTGCTCGTACTACGGCACCTGCAACCTGCCGGCGAAGCTGACCGCCGCGATCCTGCCGCACCAACTGGTCTGCGGCAACCGCACCTTCGAGACCGAGTCGCTCTCGCCGGCCGACCTGGCCGCGGTCTGCGCCAGCCTCCAGGGCGAGGACACGTTCTTCCACAACATGGTCAAGGACAACGGCCCGGTCCCCGGCCAGTACGACAAGATCATCACGCTGGGCGTCTTCAGCAACAACGCCGACTACGTCAACTACTCCTGGGCGATCTTCGGCAACTCGACCGACAACGGCGGCCAGACCGTCATGGACCCGACGGACCCGAACAACCAGGCCGTCTCGGTGATGTACCAGAAGTCCTGGAACGACGGCTTCACCGCCAACGTGTGGAACCTCAACCACGAGTACACGCACTACCTCGACGGCATCTACGACATGAAGGGCAACTTCGGCACCGAGATCTCCGTCCCGGACATCTGGTGGATCGAAGGCGTCGCCGAGTACGAGTCGTACGCCTACCGCGGCACCACCGACACCCAGGCGATGTCGGAGGCGGCCAAGCACACCTACAAGCTCAGCACGATCTTCCAGAACACCTACGACAACTCGGACTCGACCCGGGTCTACCCGTGGGGCTACCTCGCCGTCCGGTACATGTTCGAGAAGCACCCGGCCGACATCACCGCCATGCTCGGCCACTTCCGCGCCGGTGACTACCAGGGCGCCTACGCCGTCTACAACAGCATCGGCACCGGCTACGACGCCGACTTCGACAGCTGGCTCGGCACCTGCGCCGCCGGCTCCTGCTTCGCCGCCGGCCCGACGGCCCTGTTCGACCAGTCGGTCAGCGGTGCCACGGTCAGCCTGACCGACAGGTCGGTCGAGACCGCCAGCTCCGCCAAGCTCTCCGCCTGGCACTGGACCTTCGGTGACGGCACCTCGTCCGACCAGCAGAACCCGACCCACACCTACGCCGCCGCCGGCACCTACACGGTCGCCCTGACCGCCACCGACAGCGCGGGCAAGAGCGCCAGCACCCCGGCCTCGGTCACCGTGGCCGTCGGCGCCGGGACCACCCTGCCGGCCTGCACCGACGTGCGCACCGACGCGATGGGCCAGAACTGCTCGCGGACGGGCCGTACCGAGGCCGCCGGCAACACGGACTACATGTACGTCTACCTGCCGGCCGGCACCAGCACGCTGAAGGTCTCCACCTCCGGCGGCACCGGTACCGCTTCGCTCTACTACAACCCGACCGGCTGGGCGTCGCCGAAGGCCTTCACCGCCTCGTCCACCAACCCCGGCACCACCCAGGCCATCACCGTCACCAACCCGACGGCCGGCTACCGCTACATCAGCCTCTACGCCAACACCGACTTCAGCGGCGTGACGGTCAGCACCCAGTTCTGACCAGGCGCCACACCCACCCGGGCAGCCACGCCGACGGCACTGTGCCGTCGTCGTGGCTGCCCCGCGTCGTCCGGCGGGGCCGCGGTGACGGGCCCGTCCGGACCGGCCGTCAGCCGGTCAGGCCGTTGCTCAGCAGGACAACGGCACAGAAGTAGAGCACGACCGTGGCCAGCAGGACTCCCAGCATCGCGAGGACCTTCAGCGGAGCGCCCAGCCGAGTCTTCGCGATCGCCACACTCGCGAGCATGCCCAGACACCCGAATCCGCCTCCCACGGCACCTCCGAGGAACAGCAGCGCCAGCGGGAGCAGGCAGAGCGCCTTCTGCCAGCGTGTGAGACCGTCGAAACGGTTGGGCCTGGGGGGCTTCAGTGCTCTGACCTGCAACGGGTCCTTCATGCGGGGACCTCCTTTCGTCGAAGGAGTGTCCCAGACCGCCGTCGTCGCAGAGTCGACGGGGGCAGGTGGACAGGGCGGCGGCCGCCACGGCCCGGGCCTCGGCCGGCCCGGCTCGTCAAGGCCAGGAGGCTAGTCCCGCAGGTCGGCGAGGCGTGGATCCGTGAGGATCCGCCGCATCTCCACGCGAGGGAGCCCGAGATGACCCGCCGCGTGGATCTCGCCGCCGACCAGGCAGAAGGCCGCGCGGATCTCCGCCTCCCAGGCCTCCGGGTCGCGCTCCCGCTGTGCGGCGAACTCCGCCACGCGGGCGTCCTGGGCGGCGAACGCTTCGTCGACGAGCTGCTCGCGCAGGCTCGGGCGCTCTCGCACGGTCTTCACGGACCACCAGTAGGGCCGGTCCTCCTCGGGCCGCGTGTCCTCGTACACGGCGACCAGGCCCAGCAGCTCGATCGGATTGTCCCCCCAGAAGGTGAACCCGTCCTTCTCGGCGAGCCAGGCGTCCTGTCCGGTCTCGTCCTCCTCGTCCTCCTCGTCGGACAGAAGCTCCACCTTCAGGTGGTAGCCCCGACGGCGCAGGAGCTGGAGGCAGGTCTCCCACACGTTGGCGTGACTTCCCAGTGATGCCATGCGGTCACTCTAGCGAGCCTCGCCCGGCGTCGGGCGGCCGACCGGTGCGGCGCCTCACCCGGTACGACCGGACCCGTTCGACCCGCTTCCGCCGCCACCACCCGGGCCGAGCCACCGCCCTGACGGAGCGGGAACCCGGCCCCACCGCCCCTCCCGGCGCGGTGCCCCGGGGCCAGGCGTGCCGGTCAGGTCGTCAGCCCGGTCAGGCCGCCCGGTACGGGGTTGATGTCGAGGCGCGTGTAGTACTCGGTGGAGAGGATCCGGTCCCGGGCGTCGGCCGGGAGGCGGGCCAGGATGCCGGGCAGCGAGCGTTCCCGGGCCACTTCGCTCCGGTGCGCGAGGACGGCGTCCCACTTCTGCCGGAGCCACGGCCGTACGTCGACGGCCGCGGTGACCTGCTCGTCCGGCACGCTGAGCACCTTCTTACCGACCCGCGCCAGGAAGGGGCCCAACTCGCCGACGCCCGCGTGCGGATGAGTCGCCAGGTAGACCGCCCGCGGTCGCCAGGGTGCCCCTGCCTCGGGGTAGAGGTGCTCAAGTCCCGCGGCATGTGCGGCAAGGAGGGTCACCCGGTGGGTGTGCACGTGATCCGGGTGGCCCGTCAACTGGCCGTAGGCGTCGTGGGTGACGACGACATCGGGCCGGGCCGTACGCAGGTGCCGGACAACCGACCCGACCGCCTCGTCGAGCGGGGCGTCGAGCAGCCGCGCCCGGCCGGGCGCCGACTCGGGGATGCCCGCGTCGGCGTAGCCGAGCATGCGCGGCTCGCCCGCGCCGAGAATCCGGAGGGAGTCGGCGAGTTCGGCGGTTCGGTGACTGTCCGGCGACCAGGTGGCGGTGACGACGGCGGTGCGCGCTCCCGCCGCCGCGTGCCGGGCCAGGACGCCGCCGGCGAGCAGGGCTTCGTCGTCCGGGTGGGCGCACACCGCGAGCAGGCTCGGCAGGGATGAGGGCGTCGTCATGGCGGCGGCCCTTTCTCGGGAAGCGGACCGGGATGCGGGTGGTGGTGTGACGGCCGGTGCCGGCACCGTCCTACGGGTGGTAGAGCTCTCGGGCGCGGGCCAGGTCGACGGGCCCGTCCTGGTGCAGGTGCAGGAAGAAGCCCAGCTGCCACGCTTGCGTGCTGCCGGCCTGGCGGTTGGGAGGGGTCACCCAGGGCGGGTAGATGCGAAAGGCCCGCTTCCCGCCCGCACCGTCTGCCGAGACGACGCCGTGCCGGCGGAGCGCGTCCACGGGGAAGACGAACTGGCCGAAGTCGTGATCCTCGCGGGTGCTGATGACGAACAGGTCGACTGGATCCGTGACATCGAAGGGCTGGATGGGCCCGGCCGGGGACCTCTTCCAGACGGTGACGAACTGGCCGGCCTTGGTGGGGGTCGTCCTGGCGGCGCGGAACCGGACGGCGCGGCCGTCGAGGGTGAACGCGCAGGCGGCGTACTCGGCACTCTCGGCCTCGGGGACCGGCTGCGAACACGTGAATCCGCAGCGGTCGTAGACGAGCGCCTTCGCCGCGACGAGATCTCCGTGGGCCGGCGCGGTGCCCAGCCAGGGTTCCGGGCGGAGGCCGGCTGAGTGCTCGCGGTCCGTGGTCATCCGCCCACTCTGTCACGGGCGGTCTGACGTTGGCCGCTTGATGAGCAGCACACCGGTGGGGGCGTGATCGGGGGTGTACTGCTGCAACGCCGTGCAGCTCTCGACCGGGCGACGCCGCTCCGCGCCGACGGCGCCTTCGATGTGTACGACTTCGCGGGCACCTCGCAGGTCGCCGCCGACCTGTTCGGCTCCTTCTCGAAGTAGGCCCGTCCGGACTGTCAGAAGGCCGATGGGTCGGGCGAGGTGGTCGGCCGGGTGGGGTGACCGGGCGGTGGCGCGCACGGGAGTGGGCCCGGCCCTGGGTGGGAGGGCCGGACCCACGGGACTGCTTCCGTGCCGCTGTGCTCAGGCCCGGGGCTGGCAGCTCAGGTCGATGTGGGTGAAGAAGACGCCCAGGTTGTAGCCGTCCTTGACGGTGTCGAAGGTGACGGTGATGGTGTCGTCACCGACGTGCAGGAGATTCGAGATGTCCCAAGTATCGGAGTCGTAGCCGAAGTTGTTCCGGTTGTACGGGTTCCGCTTGAACCGGTCGATCGGGTCCAGCTCCTCGATGGTGGAGTTGAACGCGTCGTCGGCTTGGTGGTTGATGTCGGTGAAGTGCGTCATCGGGCTGGTGTTGGTCCGGACCGCCACGGTGTCGCCGGTCCACTTGAGGTCGCCGTCGTAGACCACGTACCCGAGCTTGCCGCGCACGTCCGTGTCGGCGGTGCCCGGGGTCTTCAGATCGGTCAGCTCGATCGTGCGGGACGGGGTGTCGGGCAGCTCGACCTGGAAGCCGTCCCAGAGGTGGATGTTGCGGTACGGCAGGCAGGGGTTCTCGTACGCGACCACGATCGTCCAGCCGCCCCAGCTGTGGGGCTGGACCACGGAGTTCATGTTGCCCACGGTGTAGGTGCCGTTGCCGTGCGCCTTCACCAGGTCGGTGACGTCGGCGGAGGCCTGGTAGCTGCTCTCGTCGGTGGTGGTGATGTACCCGATGGAGGGCTGGTCGTTGGCGATGTTGGTGTACTGAGTGTTGCCCGGCAGCTTGAGGTAGACCTCGTCGATCTTGCTCTCCGGCAGGACCTTCGTGCCGATGCCCCGTGTCCCGCCCCAGTAGAGGCGGGCGTACTTGACCTCGGAGCCGTCCAGGAGATGGAGGTCCGCGGAGCTGGCGGAGTAGATCGGGTCACCGGACGGGCCGACGCCGTTCGGGTCGATGTTGATGTACTTCATGAAGAAGTTGTTGTTGATCGGGAGGGGGCCGTCGCCCTTGCGGGCGTCCACACATGCCGCCTGGTTGGGATCCAGCGGCGGCACCTTGGTCTCGTCACAGGTCATCAGACTGTTGCTGATCCGGGTGATCGAGCCGTGCATGTCGTGCTCGTACCGGGTGGTGAACGGCAGCTGGTTCTCGCCCAGCGTGATGGCGTTGGGCGCTGCGGTCTGCGGGGTGGCCGGCCCAGGGCCCCTGGAGCCGGCGACCGGGGCGGCCAGCAGCTGGGCGGCGGCCACGGCCAGCGCGGCACCGGCGACACCGAGGCGCCGGGCGAGGCGCCGGCCGCAGGTGCTGCGACGTGCGGTGGGGAGCATGGGAACCTCTCGATCGAAGGGACGGACGCCGCTGGGGACGGCGTCCGGGAGGGGTTGTGATCATCCGATCACAACCCTCCGCGTCCCTCTCCTCACGTTGAGCCACCGGAGGTGGGTGATGGGCCGGTCGGCTGCTGTGCCGGGCCGAGCATCCGTCAGACGGCCGTATCCGGGCCGCCGGGGTCAATGCTGCCGTGCTGTGCGCTCGTTCGGGTGAACGCCGGGCAGGGAGGTGCCGGGGCGCGGACACCGAGCAGCCGGAGCCCGTCGGGCCGCCACGGCAACTGCTGCACCGGCCCCCGCCGCTTCCATCGTGGCCTGTCAGGAGTTGGGTGAACTCGCGGACATGGCAGACCAGTTCGGCCATCTCGGCTCAGGTGGCGGTGAGGTGCCGCAGGAGCTCGACATCCTTGGCACGTGGATTGTCGGGCCGGGTCAGCAGGAGCCGGGCCGGGCGGCCGGTGGTGGTGACGGGCCGGTCGCCCTCGGCGCGGCCCTGGGTGAGGTGGCGCACCAGCGGGTTCGCGCTGCCGCCGTAGCCCTTTTCCTTGATCTCGCACGGTAGTTGGGTGACGGGGACGGCTGAGTCGGCGGCTCGGCGCTGCCGCAGGTGGTCCCGGTAGGGGTCCGTCGGTGTCGCCCGGTCCGATGTGGCCCATGGCGGGAGCCTGGCGTCGCCGGCTGCTCGACGTCACGGTGCTGTCCGAGGTGTGCGGCAGTGCCGAGCCGCATCCGGCGAGCTGCCGCCACGCACCGGAACTGCCGGCTCTGCCAGGTGAGGCGTGCGTATTCGTGGACGACCAGAAGTTGGGACGGCGCCGGCCGACGTCGGAGTGTTTGGGTCGGCCGGAACCAGTGTGGAGGGGCGAGGCCCGGAGGTCGACTGCCGGCGCTCGCGGGGGCCTCCCCTTCATGCCGATCGTGACGTTGCGTGGCACGATGGGAACTCTGGGTGACCAAGCTAGCAAGGGATCGACTATGCCAAGGCTTTTCGGTGCACCGCAGGTGGCCGCCAGCGGGGATGGACGGCTGGAGCTGTTCGTCTTCGGGATCGACGGATCGCTCTGGCACATCTGGCAGACGGCGTGGAGTAACGGCTGGTCGGGGTGGGAGCGGCGGGGAGTCGGTGGGAGTTGGCCGGCGGCGCTCGCCCCGAGTGGCGACGGAAGGCTCGAACTCTTCGTTGCCGGGGACGGCTTGCAGCACGCATGGCAGACGGCGTGGAGCAATGGCTGGTCCCAGTGGATCAGCCACGGCTCACCGCCGGACCCCTCCGGCATCGGCTTCTCCGCTCCGGGGATCTCCGCGAACGCCGATGGGCGGCTGGAGCTGTTCGTGGCCGGCGGCTCGCTCTGGCGGCTGGAGCAGACCGCATGGAGTAACGGCTGGACCGGATGGATCGGCCACGGCCAGCCACCCGGCAGCCTGCTCACCGGCCCGGTCGAGGCTTGCCGGTCCGGGGACGGCCGCGTCGAGGTCTTCGTCGTCGACGCCCAGGCGGCGCTCTGGAACATCCACCAGACGGTGGCCGGCGGTGGCTGGTCGGGCTGGACGTCCTTCGGCAAGCCCGGCAACGGACTGGACGACCGCCCCGCCACCGGGCGGAATGCCGACGGACGCCTGGATCTGTTCGTCCGTGGGGCCGACAACACCCTGTGGCACCGTTGGCAGACGGCCGTCGGTACGGCCGCGCCGTGGTCGAACTGGGTCTCCGAGGGAACCGCCGGCGGCGGACTCCTCGACCACCCCGTCGTGGGCAACAGCGCTGACGGGCGCCTGGAGCTGTTCATGACCGGCCTCGACGGCAACGTCTGGCACCGCTGGCAGACCGCGGCCAGCAACGGCTGGTCCGATTGGGTGTCCGAGGGATCGGCGGGTGGAGGCTTCACCGACGCCGCACCGGCCCTCGGGCGCAGCGGCGACGGCCGCCTGGAGCTGTTCTGTGTCGGCCGCGACGGCAACCTGTGGCACAAGTGGCAGCCGGTGGCCAATGTCAGCGACTCGTGGTCGGCGTGGGTCTCGCACGGGCAGCCTGTGCTGTAGTCGTCAGACGACCCAGGGGTTCGAACTCGGCTGTCCGTCCCCCGACCTGGGCAGGAACCGGGATGGCATCCGCGTCCACAGCGACAGGGGACGAAGGTGGTCTCGGACGGCTACGGGGCCCGCGGCGGCCGGCAGAACCCAGCGCCGCGCTTCGCCGCGAGGGCGGACGGCACGGGCGATACGCTGCGGGCCGCGCTTGGCGTTCCCGCCTGCGGACCTCGTCAGCCACAGGTGCGGTGCTCGGGTCACGGGCGTCAGCTCCGAGCTGGGAGGCGGCTCCGGCTTTGGCGGCCCGCCCGGTCGGGGCGAGCACCGAAGCGTGTGTCCGGGCAGGGCAGCCCGGGCAGGAGGCGGGCGTTCAGCCCGCCATGGTCCGCTTGAGGCGGAGGGCGGCGAGGAGGCCGAGGGACAGGGCGCCTGCTGCCGTGTACGCGGCGAGGGATGTCGCCTGGGTGAAGGATTCGCGGGCCCGCTCGCCGACCTGATGGGTGGCCGGGTTGGCGAGCAGCGGTTGGATGGCGGTTCCGGCGCTGGCCTGGACGGTGGAGGCGATGGCGGTGGCCTGGGTGGGCGGGAGGCCGTCGGACTGCAGGGCGTGGGAGAGGTCGCCGGCGAGGTTGGTGAAGAGGACTGTTCCGAGGAGGGCGATGCCGAGGGCGGAGCCGATCTGTCGGGTGGTGCTCTGGGTTCCGGAGCCCTGTCCTGACTGTGCGACGGGGACGTCGGCGAGGACGACTCCGGTGATCTGCGCGGTGGCCCAGCCGACGCCGATCCCGTAGACGAAGAGGAAGGGCAGTACGGGCCAGCCGGGGCCGTCGGGGGCGAGGACCAGGCCGATGCCGGCGACTCCGACGACTTCGCAGGCGATGCCGGCGACGACGAGGTTGAGGGTGCCGATTCTGGGAGCGAGGGCGGCGCTCAGGCCGCTGGCGGCGAAGCTTCCGACGGCGAGCGGAAGCAGGGCGAGGCCTGCGTCGAAGGCGGAGTAGCCGAGGACGTTTTGGAACCAGAGGGGCACGGAGAACAGGATGCCGAACTCGCCGAGGCTGACGATGCCGGCGACGGCGTTGCCGTTGCGGAAGGAGGGGATGGAGAAGAGTCGGAGGTCGAGCAGGGCGGTGCGCCCCTGCCTGTTGCGGCGCAGTTCGACCGTCACGAACAGGGCGAGCGAGGCCAGTCCGATCGCGAAGGCGACGGGCACGGGGGAGAGCCCGTGGTGGAGGTTCAGGCCCAGGGCGGTGAAGGGTTGGCGCAGGGTCCACCAGCCGTAGGTGCGGCCTTCGATGAGTCCGAAGACGATTCCGGTGAAGCCGGTCACGGACAGGACCGCGCCGGCGAGGTCGGCTCCGTGCTCGGCCCGTTCGTCGCGGCTCTCGGTGACGAACAGCAGGGTGCCGATCGCGACCAGGAGTCCGAGCGGCAGGTTGATCGCGAACGCCCAGCGCCAGGAGAAGTGGGTGGTGAGGTAGCCGCCGAGGAGGGGGCCGAGTGCGGCGGTGCCGCCGATGGTGGAGCCCCAGATCGCGAAGGCCTGTCCGCGCTCACGGCCGCGGAAGGTGGCGTTGATCAGTGACAGGGAGGTGGGCAGGATCATGGCGCCGCCGATGCCCTGCAGGAGGCGGCCGGCGATCAGCAAGGAGCCGGTCGGGGCGATAGCGGCGGCGGCGCTCGCCACGGTGAACACGGCTGTTCCGGCGAGGAAGACGCGGCGTCGCCCCAGCCGGTCGCCGGTTCGTCCCATCAGGAGCAGGAGGGCGGCGAAGACCAGGGTGTAGGTCTCCTGGACCCATTGGGCGCCGCTGGAGGTGATGTGCAGGTCGTCGACGATGCTGGGGATGGCGACGTTGACGATCGTGGAGTCGACGATGATGAGGGAGACGCCGAGACTGATGGCGACCAGGCCCCACCAGCGGTGGCGTGAGGCGGGGGCCCGGTCGGCCGTGGGAGTGGTCGCGGGGGGTGTGGGCACGATCGGCTCCTTGGGGCGGTCCGCAGGCAGGGGGGCTGGTGTGCCCGGGATGTGACGGGGCGTCGACCGGCCGGGCGAGGGTGCGGGACGACGCTCCGCCGGAGTGGTGGCACGCCGTCCCGTCGGCTCAGGTCGCCGGAATCTTCTCGGCGGGGCGGACGCTCTCGGGCCGGCCGGGCCACCAGAAGCGCCGCCCGGTGAGCAGGACCAGGGCGGGGACGAGGACGGTCCGCACCAGGAGGGTGTCGAGGAGGACGCCGGTGCCGACGATGATGCCGATCTGGGTGAGCGTGATGAGCGGCAGGACTCCGAGGACGGCGAACACGGCGGCGAGCAGGATGCCGGCGCTGGTGATGACGCCGCCGGTGGAGGCGAGGGCGCGCAGGACGGCACCTCGGGTGTCGTGGCCTGTGACGGTGTCCTCGCGGGTGCGGGCGATGAGGAAGATGTTGTAGTCGACGCCGAGCGCGACGAGGAAGAGGAACGACAGCAGGGGGACGTTGGTGTCCACGGCCGGGAAGTCGTAGACCGTGCGGAAGATCGTCCAGCTCGCGCCGAGGGCGGCGAAGTAGGACAGGATGACGGTCACCACGAGCAGGACCGGTGCGACGAGGGCGCGCAGCAGGGCGATCAGGACGACGAGGACGATCACCAGGACCAGGGGGACGACGACGCGGGTGTCGTGGGCGTTGGCTCGGGAGGTGTCATAGGCCTCGGCGGTGGTGCCGCCGATTAGGGCGTCGGCGCCGGGGACTTGGGCGACGCGTTCGCGGAGCAGGCGGATGGTGCGGTCGGAGGCCGCGGTGCCGGGCGCGGAGTCGAGGATGACGTCGGCGCGGGCCCACCGGTCGGTGTGCGCCCCGGAGGTGACGGCGAAGACGCCGGGGACTTGGCGGGCGGTTTGGACGATCTGGTCGCCGGTGGCGGCGGTGGACAGCAGCGTGAGGGGGTCGACGGCGCCGGCGGGCCGGACGGCGGCGAGGGTGCGCTGGCCGAGGACGGCCTCGGGGGTCTTGCGGAAGGAGTCGGCCTGGGCGAGGCCGGTGGTGAGGCCGAGGGCTCCGGAGGCGAGGAGGAGCAGGACGGCGGTTCCTGCGACGGCGACCTGGGCTGGGCGCTTGGCGACGGCTTGGCCGATGCGGGCCCACAGGCCCCGGCGGTCGGCTGTGACGGGCGCGCCGACCTTGGGCACGAGCGGCCAGAACAGCCACCGGCCGGGAAGCACCAGGACGGCGGGCAGGACGACGAGGCCGAACAGCATGGCGGCGAGGATGCCGATGGCGCCGGCGAAGCCCAGGCCGCGGTTGCCGGTGAGTTCGGCGGCAAGCAGGGTCAGCAGGCTGAGTACGACGGTGGTGCCGCTGGCGAGGACTGCGGGCGCGGTGCCTCGCCAGGCGCGGGCCATCGCGGTGAACCGGTCGTCGGTGAGGTGGAGTTCGTCGCGGTATCGGGAGACCAGGAGCAGGGCGTAGTCCGTGCCGGCGCCGAAGACGAGGACGGAGAGGATTCCGGCCGCGGAGGCGTCGACCTGGACTCCGGCGTGCGGGGCGAGGACACCGACGAGGATGCCGGCCGTCCGGTCGCCGGCGCCGACGACCAGGAGGGGCACCAGCCACAGGACGGGGCTGCGGTAGGTGATCAGGAGGAGGACTGCGACGACCGAGGCGGTGGCGATCAGGAGGTTGGTGTCGGCGCCGGCGAAGACCTTGGTGACGTCCGCACGGAAGGCGGGTCCGCCGGTGACCTGGGCCTGCAGGGGTGCGGCGAGGTTCGCGGAGGCGGTGGCGCGGATCCGGTCGATGGTGGGGGTGTTCTGGTCGTCGCCGGCGTCCGTGGGCAGCAGGACCGCGACGGTGGCGGCTTTGTCCTGGAGGACCTCGGGGCGTGCGGCCCGGGGTGCCAGCCCGAGCGCGCCGAGCGAGGAGGAGTGCTCGGTGACGAGGGCTTGCTGGGCGGCGGTGAGGGGGCTGCCGTCGGTGTTGCTGTAGACGACGATCGCGGGTGCGACGGCACCGGTGGGGAAGGTCTTGACGATGGCGGCGACCTTGGCCGACTGGGAGGAGGCCGGGAGGGAGGTGCCGGTGGCCTTGGTGGTGGTGGCGTCGGTGGGGCCGAGAGCGGAGGCGGCGCCCAGGCCGATGACGGCGAGAAGCAGGACCAGCCAGGCGATCGCGCGGGGCCGCTTGGGGGCCTCGGCGGAACCGGTGCTGGGGGCGGACCGGCGCGGGCGGCCGGTCATGGTTCGGGATACGGGAACGCACCCTCTGGGGAGTCGTTAAGTAGCTTAGCGATTTCTACCGTGTCAGAATTGCCGTCATGGCGCAACATCACTCCTTCGGAGCCGGCCGCGAACCGGATGGGACCAGTGGACTCTCGGGGTTGCGTGCCGGCGAGAAGGCGGGCGACGTGCTCTCGAACGCGTTGCGCGAGGTGCTGACCCTCACCCAGCTGGCGCGCGCCGCACTCGCCCAGCGCCTGGGCATGCCGCTCACGAACGTGGAGGCGGTCGAGCACGTCATCATGGCCAAGGGCGCCGGGCAGCCGATCGGGCCGGTGGAACTCTCGCGCAGGCTCGGCGTCACCAGCGCCGCCGGTACGCAGTCGGTGAACCGGCTCGTGTCCGAGGGCCACATGACCCGAGGCCCCCACCCCGACGACCGGCGCCGCCAAGTACTGGACGTCACGGAGAGCGGTTTCGACCATGTCATGGGCCAGCTCGCACCGCTCCTCGGCCTCGTCTTCGCCGCTTCCGACGACCTCTCCGAGGCCGAGCGAGCCGGCGCTCAGCGCTACCTCGAGAACGTGGCCTCGGCCTGCCGCCGCTACCTCGACCAGGACACGGGCGACGTTAAGGCTCCCGGGCCCGGCGTGCAGTAGAACGGGCCCGGTCGGGTGCCGGCCCTCAGTCCGGCCCGGCCCCCGCCCGGCGGTCGACCCAGGCGCCGCGACGGTCATCCGCATCCTCCGGAGCCTTCTCGTACTGCGCGAGGGCCAGGCCGAGACCGAAGAACGTCGGCGCCCACTCACCGACGAAGATGCCCCACCGGTCTGCCCGTTCCACTCCGGCGTGCTCCGCCCTCATCGAGATGATCCAGCTCAGGAACGACAGGCCCACCGCGCCGAACGCTGCCGCGTAGGCGTGCTCACTGGTGATCCCGGCCCCGTGAAGCCTGCGGACGATCGCCATCGCCATCACTCCCTCCACCTCGTACCAGTGCCCCGTTGCCAGCCTGCGCGCAACCGCCCACCTGACCCGAACTCGCAACGCTTGCGCACCAAATGGGTCCGCCCGTCTGCCCGGTCCCACCAGGAAGGCGCGGACAGCACCAGCTGCACACAACTGCCGAGGGCACCACCTCGCCGACGGCACTGCGCGCAGGCCGGCGTGCAGAACCTGCAGCGGGCAGAGCCTGACCGCACTGCCCGGACAAGCACCACCCCTCCTGGCGCCGCGCTACACCGGAGCGCCCTCGCTCGGCACGCGGCGTATCACGTGCGGCAACCGGTCGGCGCGGGCCCGCTGCGGTTGCCGCCGCCCACGCGATGCCAGGCAACGAAGGGTGAGGCAGGAAGCCGGAGCCGGCCGGCTCGGGAAGGCTCCAGGATCATCACGGCGGACGCGCCGATCTCGATCGGCAAGTCCGAACCGACTCCCGTTGGATTGGTGCAGCATGCTCTCGGCGAGGCCGGACTGCCCCCGTGAAGGCCTGACTGGCTCAGCTGACGCTCCCCCACGAGCACAGCCGAGCCCGTTGCCGGCGGCCAGGTCCGAGGCGTGCTCCCCCCACGGAGCAGTGTTCGGCCTTCATGCGCTTCTCCTACCAGCACTACGCAGCGTAGATGTCATATCTACGGATTGCTATCGCGCAGAAGCACCGACGGCCACTCCACCGGGCTTCTTGCAAGGCGCGTTGAGAGGGGCGCCGGTCCCTCTCGGGCCGACGGCCCCTCGCAGGTCTCGCGGCCCGGGTCGCTCCTGACACGGTCGGCACTTTCCCCGGTCCCGTGTCTCGGTCAGACGGCCTCGCCCGGCGCGGGCAGCGCCCAACGGATCGTCTGGACGACCGCGTGGCCGAGCGGGCGGGCCGCAGCCGTGACAAGCGAAGGCAGTGGCAGGCCCAGGAGGCGCCGGTGCTCCGGTGCGATGAGATCGACTGCGGCGACGGCCAGCGCGCCGTGGGCGGGGCGAGCCGGCCAGGGGATGGGCGGGTGCAGGAGCAGGAACCGAGCGGCGTCCCCGGCCTCCCTCGTCCGGGCGAGCTCGGGCAGGTACGACCTGACCACGGCGGTGAGATCCGCCCGGGTCCGGGGCGGGTCCTGCACGCCGAGCGCGGCGCCCACTTCGGCCATGTCCGCCACGTACGCGTCGCAGCCCGCCGCGTCCAGCGGTTCCGCCCCGTAGGCCTGGTGCGCGCGCAGGAAGCTGTCGGTCTCGGCCGCGTGGACCCATGCGAGCAGGTGAGGGTCGTCCGCCCGGTACACCAGACCGGCCGGGGTCGTACCCCGGATGCGGGCGTGCACGGCACAGACCCGCTCGACCGCTGCCCGGGCGTCCTCGGCGGTGCCAAAGGTGGTGACCGCGAGGAAGGTACTGGTGCGCTGGAGCCTGCCCCAGGGATCGCTCCGGTAGCCCGAGTGGCCGGAGACGGCCGCCATGGCGGCCGGGTGCAGCGACTGGACCAGCAGGGCGGCCAAGCCGCCGACGAACATCGCCGCGTCGCCGTGAACCGTCCTGATCGCCCGCTCCGCGGTGAACCAGCGCGGCCCGGGGGTCTGGTGGATCCGCCGCCGCACCGCCGCACCGTCGGGGCCGGCGACCTTGGCGAACAGCGCGGCCCCCAGCCGCTCCCGCGGACCACAGGGCAAACGTTGGCCGTGGACGTCCATGCACTCAACAGTAGGAAGGGCCGGCGACGGCCACAACATCCAGTCAACCAGCCGCCCCGTCGGCGAGGCCCCGTACGCGGGTGCTCGATGCTGGTAGCGCCGCTGGATCACATTGGTGCAGACCGCGGTCCAGGTCGCCACGACGGCCGCACGCCAGGTGCCGGTGCTGTGACCGTGATAGGCGCCCGCGGCCAGCGGATTCGCAGTCGGCCGTCCAACCGTCGGGGACGGACAAGACATCGGGCGTGGCACTCCTCGACGCCTGTGCCCCGGACGTCGGCGGCTTCTGCGGCCCTCCACGCAGGCAGCCGTCACGCCGGCGCCCGATAGCCGACACGTCGGCCGGGACGCATTCATCGGTCTGCCCCTCGACCGCGGGTACGACTGCACCACGCCGTCACCACGCCGAAGTGAACGCTGACTCGGGGGCGGCGCGCCTGCAGCGGCCCCCAACCACCCGGCACGCACACAACACCCCGCCCCCGGACCGCGTCCTCCCGGGACACCGAGCGGTCAGCCGCAGGTGTCGTGGGCGTCGAGCCGCGCGCGCACGGTCTCCATCCGGGCGGCCAGGGCCTCCTCGTCGACGACCCCTCTCGTGATCAGGGAGTGGGCCAGGGCGACGAGCTGGCTCTCGGGGAACGGCAGCGCCTGGTACGCCCCCTGGGAGAGCTGATCCTCGTCCTCGCGCCGGGAGAGCGGCGGCAGTGCCGTCGCCTCCCGGTCGAGCGCGTCACACATCCCGTCGAGGCTCGACTTCCACGGCGGCACGGGATTGGTCACGCCGTACTTCTCCGCCATCCGTGGCCAGACCTGCCCCTGTGCCACGATCCTGTCGAGCGTCGACACCGTTGTCCCGCTGACGTCCTGAGCGGTCGTCATCTGATCTCCTCGGTGGGCTGGTGGCCGGCGATCGGCCGGGCCGCCGCGTGCTCGGGGCGGGACGGATTCGACGTCACGCCGGGCCTGGGCAGTGCGACCCCGATCATGCAGTCGCGCGTCACGATCTCCGCCAGCTGGTCCTCGGTCCAGCCCTCCGTCCCGTCCGGCCGGACCGGGAGCACGAGGAACCTGTGCTTCGAGTTGGAGTCCTCGACCCGGACCTGGACGCCCTCGGGGAGGTGGAGTCCGAACTCGGCCAGCACCTGGCGGGGCCAGCGGACGATGCGACGCCGGTAGTTCGGCGTCCGGTAC
This sequence comes from Kitasatospora kazusensis, assembly GCF_039529945.1. Classification (NCBI taxonomy): domain Bacteria; kingdom Bacillati; phylum Actinomycetota; class Actinomycetes; order Kitasatosporales; family Streptomycetaceae; genus Kitasatospora; species Kitasatospora kazusensis. The sequence continues at coordinate 54,690 of NZ_BAAANT010000035.1, forward strand.
CACTCGGGCGAGTTCCCGAGGATCGGGCGCGGGTAGCAGGAGCACAGCGTGCACACGACCACGTGGTGCAGGGTGGGGGTGTCTTCGAGAACGTGCAGCAGGGTGAAGTCGCTGGGAGACCCGAAGCCGGTCGGCGGGTCGTGCAGCCAGTCGATCCCGACCTCCCGGCTGGCGGCGAGCGCGTCGGTGAGCGCCAGTTCCTTGAACCCCGGATCGAGCCAGGCCCTGGCAACGAGGCGGGCGGCGGGAGCCGGCCCCATCTGCTCGGCCCACTCCGTGTAGTGGCGGTGGTCCTCGGCGGTGAACAGGCCCTTCTCGATCGCCAGCTCACGGAGCGCGATCTCCAGCACCTCGAAGTCGGTCACCTCCTGCACCATCGGTGCATGCGTGCCGTCGTGGGCCGTGTCGTCGTGCCCGGAACTCTTGCCCATCTCGCTGATCTCAGCTCCCGTCCGCTCGTGTCTCTCGTCCGATGGTGTGTGATGACGCCGTCAGTCGGCCGGCTCGAGCCACATCTCCGACAGCTCCGCCTGCAGCGTGTCGCCCGGGAGGCCCGCGTACCCCTCCCACAGGTCGGTCATCTCGAAGCGCACGATGTAGTACCACTTCGGGCGCAGGTCCTCACGGTCGAACGCCTCGTCCTCCGGCAGGACCGTCTCGTAGGAAACCTTCGCCACGGTCCCGCGCACGCCCCTCAGGTACTCCTGGGTCCGGGTGTAGAAGAGCGTCGGCAACTGCCGCACCCGCACCGGGTCGCCGACCGCGAACCGGGGATCGCCCGCCTGGCCGGCGAAGCACTGCGGGTCGCCCTTGCCCACCGCCTCGGCGTGATGACGGTTCCTCACCACCGCCGTGCCGTCCCCGGTCGTCCGCGGATCGGCGGTCAGCGCGCCGTCGACGCTCTGCCGCTGCCGTACCTCGGCGACCCGCTCGATCAGCTCACCGAGCGTGATGTACCGCTTCTCGACGAGGATGCGCGAGGCTGCCAGCGCCCAGCGGCCGTAGTAGGGCAGCCCGTGGTACTGCGTCCTGCCGACATCGACGTTCCCGAGCCTGCGACGCTCCTCGGAGGTCCAGATGCCCCTCCAGGCGAGAACCTCGCACGTCACGAACGTGTTGAGCTCCCACTGCTCTTCCTGCTTCTCTTCGAACACCGCCGGCGCGTCCGGCTCGCCGCCGACGTCGTGCGGATTCTTCATGAACGCTTCGAAGAGTGAGTGGGCGAACCCGTCGGGGTAGACCCAGTCCTCGAACTCGTGGAGCGCGGGACGCAACTGACTGACGTGGTCCCCCATGGCAGAGTTGGGCACAGCCAGTCCCTCCTGCAGGAAGTGCTATGCGTTCGTGATCGGGCAGAGGCTATGCCGGTTCGTGACGCGTCCACCTCCACACCTCGACCCTTCGCACCGAAAGGTCCGGAAAACCCGCTGCTCAGAGCAGTTCTCATCAGGATTGATTTCACCGTTTCGGTGGTCGCCCAACTGGCCCAGCCAAGTCAGTCCGGCCGGCCTGCAGCCGTCCGGCCATCCCCAAGCACGCAGAAATGACCAGCTGTTCACGCCTCCGAGGACATGTCGGTTTCCGCGCTCGGGCAGCAGACTCCTCTGGGTTGCTGGCCGCCGCTCTCCACAGCCACAGCCAGCGCACCGGGAGAGCAGCGGTCCAACGTGAATCGGCCGCAGCCCAGTTCGAGGATCACCCCGAGGCCCCGCCCGTCACCGTCGGCGGCGACGGCGTGGCCGTCGGCGTCTCCGCCGCCCTCATGGAGCGCATCCTCACCCCGTTGCTCGACAACGCCCGCCGTTACGCGGTGCACCGGATCACCGTTGAGTCCGGGCGACGCCCCGGCGGGGTGCAGGTGGCGGTGGCCGACGACGGCTGCGGCGTGCCCGAGGCGGTGGGCGCGGCCGTTTTCGAGGCGGGCCGCCGCGCCCACCCGGGCGACGGCCACGACGGTGCGGGCCTCGGACTCCCTTGGCCTGCCGCCTCGCCCGCGCCGCCGGGGGCGACATCACCCTCGCGCACCCGGCCGCCGGTGCGAGGTTCGTGGTGTCACTTCCTGCGGGTTGACGGACGGGACGTGACATGGGCGAGCGTTCCGATCAGTGGCCGGTCTCGATCACCGATCCGACCGGAGCTGACCCGCTGAAGTGCGTGGTGGAGCGCGGAGATGCTCTTTCCCTGCGTCGTGGGACAACTGAAACGATGCCCGGCCACCAGCTCGGCTGCGCCAAGAAGCGGAGGAGTGGTCGGCGCTGGAGTTGTCGCGCTGCTGCGGGGTCGCGCACCTTACCGTCAGCAGGCTGCTGTGGCGTTGGGTCTTGCCTGACGAGGCCGCGATCATCCGCCTGGAGGTCGCGCTAGGTCGCGGCCTGACCCGGAGCGGCTGCGGGCGGAAGTCGTCCGGGGGCGCGACGACGAGGTCTGCTCCACGGTGGTTCGCAGGCCCTGCTAATTTTTGTGCGCCATGAAGGTCATGGGGTCCGGCGGATAGTCGTCGAGGTGGCCGGTGCGCTGCCGGCTGTCGGTGTGGTCGTAGGGGGCGTGGTGGCGTTGGCAGGCGATCCGGAGGCGTTGGCCGGGCCGGTGGAGGTAGCCCGGAGTGGGTGCAGGCCGTCGACGCGAAGACCAAGCGGTCCGCCGACTCGGGCCGGGTGCACCGCGACATCATCCGGGGCCAGGAGGTGACCGACGTGCTGTGCGCGGTGGAGTGGGGCAAGCTCACGAACGAGAAGCGGGCGGACCTGGACGAGTACGCTGGTGGCTGCCGGAAGAGCCACTGACCCGATCCCGTGGTGTCCGCCCTCACGCCGCGTCGTAACCTCGCTCGCAGTCGTCGCGCCAGGTGTGCCCAGGTGGGATCTCCTCCGATTCGAGTAGTCCCGCTGCGTACGCATCGGCGTAGTTCGCCCTGGCCCGCTCGCTGGGCTGCTCGCTGATCCTCTGGTCACCAATCAACCTGCGGCATCGATGAGTTGGGGCTTGAAGCGGTGCTCGGTGAATACCCGGTGGTAGGCGACCGGTGCGGTGAGCGCGCCGACGGCCAAGGCACCGAGCACGAAGGTGACTATGTAGAGCCCTTGGTAGAAGCGGCCGAGCAGGACCAAGCGCGCCATGAACACCACGCTCAGCAGGAAGCCAAGAGGACCTGCGAGCCGGTCTGGGCGGCCCGGAACTCCTGGAACAGATCACTCCACCGGCGGTCGGCCCGGTCCTCGGCCGACTCCCGGCGGCCCGTCCGGGCTCCAGAACCCGGACCCGGGCGAGGTGTGGCCATCGCGATCACCTCCTCCGACACGGGGAACCCGGTTTGCGTAGTCGGTGTGTAGCCGGACGCAGGGCGGGCAAACGCCGGTCAGGAGCGAGGCACGGGAGGCCCGGTCGCCTTCGTGAGGTCCGCGCGGCGCGGTCGGGTCCGTGGGAGAGCGGGGCATGATGGGACAGGATGTGAGGAAGCCGCCACGACCTGCCCGGGAGTTCGCCATGCCGCAGCCGGCTGACGACGAGGAGTACGGCCCCGGGCGACTGCGGGTGACGGTGTCGCGCCGGGGCGCGGTCCGGGTGGTATCCGCCGGCGGGGAGCTGGACCACGACACCGGCGAGAGCCTGCGGGCGGCATTGGCCGGCCCCGGGGACGACGGGGAGCAGCGGACCGTGGTCGACCTCGCTGAGCTCCGGTTCTGCGACTCCACCGGCCTCAACATCCTGCTACGGGCGCGCTTGGCGGCCGAGGCCGACGGGCGGCAGCTGGAAGTCGCGGGCCCGACCTCGGCGGTGGCCCGGTTGTTCGCCGTCACCGGCGCCGACACCGTGCTGCGCATCCACCCCGATCTGGATTCGGCCCTACGGACGCCCGGCCCGGCCCAGGACGCCGGCGACGCGGAGTGAGGGCGCGTCGATGACCCGCTTCAACGAAGGCTCTCCCGCCGGAACCGTACAGACCAGGCGGCTTGCGCTGTACGGCACCGACGGTGCGGTGCAGCGCTGCCGCGACTTCAGTCGGCAGGCGCTGCTGGACTGGCACTGGCTGCCGGCCCGGGACGAGGAGCGGCAGGCCTTGGTGGAGGACCTGCTGCTGATGGTCTCGGAGCTGGTCACCAACGCCTGCCTGCACGCCCCCGGGGGGCCGGCGGAGCTACGCCTCAGCTGGGACGGCACCCGCCTGTGGGCGGGGGCGTCGGACGACAGTCCGGTCCCGCCGCGGCTGAGCCCGCATCCGGATCCGGCCCGTCCCGGCGGCCACGGGCTCGGCGACATCCTGGGACGGCTGCGCGAGCGGCTGGACGACGAGGACGCGCCCGGCTGGGCGACGGAGACCGGCTGATCTCCTCCCGTACCCGTGCTCCCCGTGCCCGCTGCGGGCAGCCGCGCCACGAGGCAAGAACTCCGTGGGAGGAGTTCCGTGGCAGCCGAGTCCGAGCCGTGGCGCACCCGTGTCCGGCCGGCCGAGTGGGACTGCTGGTGGACAGACGGGCCATCGGGGAGTGCTCCTCCGGCGCGGGTGTTACGGGCCCAACCACGCGGCATCGCGCGGGGATCGGGGGCAGGTCACTGCTTCGCCCGAACGGAGTCGTTCAGAAGATGCACCCCGGCCGCAACGGCCCGGCTCAGACCCTGTGCGGCCGGGGTGCAGCTGCCGGGGCGGTGCCGCCGCGACCGGCGGTCAGAAGCTCGGCCACGGTCGCGGTACGTCCGGCGGCCGCCAGTGCCGCACGGCGGGTCGGAGTGGGAAGGCGCCAGAGTTTCGAGTACCGGACTGGACCGGTCGGAGTTCTGCGCGAGTGCCCGCCGTCCGTCCGAGGCGGGAGACGGCGGTGGCGGTCCGGCCGGGCCGCCACCACCCCACCGCTGCCCGGAGGCGGGTCAGCCGCCCGGGGTGATGCGGCCTCGCCAGCCACCCCCTTCGACGCCGTGGTCCTCGATGAAGGACTTGAAGCGCCGCAGGTCGCCCTTCACCCTGCGATCGACCATGCCCATCGCGTCGGCGGCCCTCTCCGCGATGCCGTCGGGCTCGAAGTCGATGGCCAGGCGGACCGTGGTGTGCTGATCGTCGAGGCGCTCGAACGTGACGACGCCCATCTGCTGGACCTCACCGCCGGTCGTGCGCCAGGCGATCTTCTGGTCGGGCAACTGGTCGACGATTTCGGTGTCGAACTCGCGGGTGACGCCGGCGACCTTGGTCGTCCAGTGGTTGTGGCGGTCGTCGAGCTGGGTGACCTGCTCGACGCCCTCCATGAAGCGGGGGAAGTCCTCGAACTGCGTCCACTGGTTGTACGCGGTGGTCAGCGGGACGTCCACGTCGATCTGTTCTTGCACCATGCTCATCGCAGCACCTCCGTGGTTTCGTGATCGGACTGTCTCCTCGCCTGCCCTACTTCTGCCTGCTCATGCGCCATAGGACGGGGGAGGCCAGGGGCGTCCGGAGACGGCGGCGGCGTGGTGGCTCGGGGCACCCTGAGGGGGTTGGGGACAGCGGTCATCCCCGCCGCCGAGATCCTCAGTGCCACCGGCTGCACCTCACTGCCCTGACCGACCTGCACGGGCGTGAGCGACGCGCACCCGCACCGAAGCACGGTACGGCCCGAACGCCGGCCGGCGTGCCCGATGACGGCGACCCTCCCCGGAGGCAAAAACGGCCGGAGCCGGCCACCGGGATCGCGCCGAGAAAGCCCGTTCGCGCTGTGCCGCCGGTAGCCACGCTTGTGACATGCTCGGTGCATGACGGACCTTGAGGAACCCGCTGCACCGGGCTGGGGCCCTGATCCGGCAGGGAACGCCGACGCCGCCATGGCACTGGCTCAGCAGGTCCTGGCCGGCCTGCCCGGCTCGGTGGCACTTCTGCGGGCCGAGTACGGGCCAGGGGGCGAGGTAACGGACTTCCGCTTCACCGCCACCTCGCCAGAGGCGGTGGATATCGCCGGCCGCCGGGGATCTGAACTCGTGGGACTGAGCGTCCTTGAGATCTACCCGGGCGTCGCCGGCACCCCCCTGTGGCAGGGCTATCTCCAGGCACTGAGGACCGGCGAAGCCTGGCAGGGAGAGCTGGAGTACGAGGAAGTTGCCGCCGGTGTCCCCCGCCTGTCCCGGTACAACGTGCGGGCCGTGCCCTGCCTGGGCGGGCTGGCCGTCTCCTGGAACCGGCTGGACACAGGTGAACGCGAGCAACGCCGACTGGCGCTCATGCAGCGCCTGGGCCGGATGGGTTGGGTGGACCGCGACCTCGTCCGTGGCGACATCACCTGGTCCGACGAGGTGTACTCGATCTTCGGCCGAGACCGGTCGCTGGGCCCGATGACCCTGGAGGAGCTGGCGACCCACGCCGAGACCGACGACCGTGCCTCCCTGACCGACGCCGTCCGGATCCTGCTGAAATCGGGCGAGCCGATCGACCACACCTTCCGCATCCGACTGCCCCACAGGCCGGTGCAACACGTGCGGATAGTCGCTGAGACCGAGACGGATGCCAACGGCCACCCGGTTCACGTGCACGGCTTCTTCCAGGACGTCACCGCCGCCAAGCACGCCGAACGACAACTGCTGGAGCACGAGCAGAACGCGCTCGTACAGCAGAGCCAACTGGCCGCCGAACGCGAGCTCGCGCGCCGCCTCCAGGAGACCCTGCTGCCGGTGCCCGAGCAGGTGCTGCACTTGAACGACCTCACCGTCGACGTCGCCTACCAGCCCGTCCAGGAAGGCCTCGACCTCGGCGGCGACTGGTACAGCGCCATCGAACTGCCCGACGGCAGCGCCCTGCTCGTCGTGGGCGACGTCGCCGGCCACGGACTGGACGCCATGGCCACCATGGCACTGCTGCGCTTCACCGCCAAAGGCATGGCCATCACCGGCATGCCCCTACCCGCCGTGCTACATCGGCTCAACGTCCTGCTGCTCCACGCCGCAGAGCGCAACTGCAGCACCGCCACCATGATCATGGCCGTCTACCAGCCCGCCACCTCCAGCCTGACCTGGGTCCAGGCCGGACACCCGCCGCCCCTCCTGGTGCGCGACGGCGAGGCCCGGTTCCTGGCCGCCCCCACGGGCGTCCTGCTGGGCGCCACCACCACTCCTGCCTACGAACAAGCCCGGCATGAACTGCTTCCCGGGGACCACCTGTACCTGTATACGGACGGGCTGATCGAGAACCCTGCTGAGCCCATTGACGACGGACTCGTCCGACTGGCCCGAGCCGCCGCGGCCCACGCCGACACCCGGGCCCGCCTCGACCGGCTCGTTCAGGTGCTCACCTCGCCGAGAACACGCCGTGACGACATCTGCGTCCTGCACATCAGCCGCTGATCGCGCCGGAGACCCTACGCACCGGTGTCGAAGGCTGCTGGCCATCACCGGTGTGAACGTGTAGGGATCGCACCACGCCGGGCAGACGAGTCAGCGTCCACAGTGATCGACCGACCTGCGGAGGTGCCTGATGGCTCTGCCATCGCGGTACGCCGTGACGCTGCCAGGGCCGGTCGGCGGCCACGGAGCGGCGAAGGTGGTCGTGGTGCAACTGCTCCACGACGACGGTTCGCGCCCGGCCGACCCCGTGTGGGGTGACATCGACGGCCTCTGGCGCATGCGGATAGTCGGCGAGGCCGCGACCGTGCTGCGCGCTCCTTCCGAGTACGAGGGCCGACAGCTGTGCCTGCACGCCGTCCCGCTGCCCTGACATGCACGCCCGCCGCACCGGGCGCCTGCCGGCTGAGCGCTCGGGGGAAGGTACCGTCCGGCCGACCGGGCGGCTACGAGCTGGTCCCGCGAAGTCGGGCGAGGGCGGTGTCGATGTCAAGGCGGCCGGACTCCGAGCCGGCGGGCACCAGGGCGAAGGAGTCCGCGAGGAAGGCGGCGACGGCGTCCTGCGGGGCGCTGAGCACGACACGTCCGTCGAGGCCGTGCAGGGTGATGAGGACCGCGCCGGCGGCTCCGGGCCTGACCCTGACGTCTCCCTCACCGACAGGACCGTGGCGCCCCTCGTTGAGCAGGTCCCGGCTGAAGTACCAGCACAGTTCCGGCCTGTCGGCTTCGCTGTCGGCCGGGGACAGCAAGAACGCCAGGCAGGCCGCGTACGGAAGTCCCACGTCGAAGCGGAGTTCCACGTCCACCGGCACGTCGGGCAGCGAACTGTCGGGGAACGTGACGGTTATGGGTCGGACTGCGGACATCTGGGTCAAGGCGCCCTCCTGCGGCAGCGGCGGGTCCGTTTCCGGACGGACCCACATGGACGAACGGCGTCTACCCCGCGCTCCGACGGATAGTCAGCGCAATCCGAAGCGGATTCACAACTCACGGACATTGGTGGGAGGTGGAGTTCGCTCTGCCTGGTCGGTAGCGGGGGCAGGAGCCGACAGTGCGCCGCTGCCGGCGAGACCCGGTCCGGTCGGGCTGCGGCGAAGACCGTGACCAGTGTGCCGGTGAACGCGGGCAGGTCGTCGGGCTTGCGGCTGGTCACCAGGACGTTGGGCCCGTCGGTGCACACCTGGATCGGTGCCGGGCGTGTACTGGGAGGAGGCGCTGCAGCCCCAGCTGCAGCCCCAGATGTCGGTCATGAGCTTTCCTCGCTCGTCGGGAGTGTGTGCAGGGAGCCGGTCAGCTGTGCAGGTAGCCCGTTGACCCCGTCGTGGCCGTCCGCCTCCTGGTCGTCGAACCAGTGGTCGCCGTGGGCGAGACGGCGGAAGGCGATGCGCTGGTCGGTCGGCATCGCCGCGGTCACCGCCCGCATCCTGTCCTTACGAACGGTGAGCGGATGAGTGCCGGGCTCCCGGCCGTTGAAGTCCCCCACCACGCTGACCTCTCCCGTCGGGTGGTCGGCAGGCAGGACGAAGTGACCTCGGTGGCGTTTTTGCGCCGGGTGCGCCCCAGCATGACGGGCAACTTCTTCACCAGCGGTGGGATGCTTCCGATCCTGCGCCTGCGCCCTGCCGGCAGACGGGTAAGGCACGACGCTGGGTGCCCGGGCCGCTCGTCCGGCCCACCGCTTCGGCTGGCGTTGGCGGGCCGGAGCAGTTGGCCGGTGCCAGCAGGAGCGTCGGGCACGACGACGGCTTCGGCGGTTCGGCCGGTCACTCAGGGAGGTCCTGCTTCACCGCTATCGACCTCGGTCTCGTCCGTCGGTTGTCTCGGAGTTTCGGTGAGGGGACCCCCTTCCAATGAGGAGAGCTTGGCGGCGCGTCGTAGTTGGAGAATGCGTGCTGTACCTGGGATCGCTACGAGGAGAACGCCGAAGACGGCGGCGAGCAGGAGGGCTACGCCGAGCGGGACGTGGCCGTGGAAGCCGAAGTAGGCGACGTCGACGTGGTGGCCGTTTTCCAGGATGAAGATCAACAGCAACAGGAGAACCACGGAGAACAGGCCGATGCCGACCCACGTCGCGCCGGTGCGGGTACGGGACACGCCCCGCTCTGAGCGGCGCTGGAAGATATGCGAGCGCATTATGCTCCCTCCTGCTCGCGAGCCCTGGAGCGGCGCTTTTGGATACCGGACACGCCAGCTCACCACCGGTACCAGCGACCGCGCGAACCGCCGGCCCCAGCGCCGCGGAACACGAAGCCCAGCAGCCACAGCACCAGCACAGCGATCGCCACCCACCACAGAATGTGAATCGCGAACCCGACGCCGAAGAGGATCACGGCTAGCAGCAGAACAAGCAGCAGTGCGACCATTGTCATCAGCCTCCTGCTGGGCTTCTGCCCAGGTCAGCGCAGACCATGTGTCGCCGCGACCCCTACCGGGCCCCGCCCGGAAGGTCAGGCGGAGCGCTTCGACGGCGGAGACCGTGGTGAGGAAGGGCGCCTGCGAGCCCGCGTGACGGTGCCACCGGCCGACGGCTGGGCGGGAGGGGTGCACAGGCAGAGATCTCCGGGCCCTGCGCTGGAAATCGCCTGTCCCGCCGGACTGGTGAACCAGGCGCCGACTTCCGGACAGCTGCCTTCGGCCTCTGCCTTCTACCGGATGCCGGTTTCGGAGGGCGCACGTGATCGCTGCGGGTATGTGCGCGTAAGGAAGGTGCCGCGGGGCAGACGAGTCCGCGTACAGGACGACCGACCAATTTACGGAGGTTGACGATGGTTCCTCTTCTGCTGGTGCTGCTGCTCGCTCTGCTCCTGTTCGGTGCCGGTTTCGCGCTGAAGGCCCTGTGGTGGGTGGCGGTGTTCGTGCTCGTGCTGTGGCTGCTCGGGTTCGTCGCACGGGGCACTGGCAGTTCGGGCAGCCGCGGCCGCTGGTACCGCTGGTAAGCCTCGAGCCCACTCGCGGGGGTGCGCAGCGATGTTGGGGCCGGGCGGCCCCGGCGGCCCGGGGGCGCAGGTGGCCTGGCGCCCCGGCCGCGACACCCGCGTCGTCCACAGGCGGGCCGCGGGCTCGCGGTGCAGAGTCGGATCCGAGGCATCTGCCGCCCTTCTCACGACACGAAGGAGCACAGCGTGAGCGCCCGGCCAATTCCTCTGCAGGACCGGCGGCCTCCGGGCCGGTCGGGCTCTGGTCTGCGGGGTTCGCGATGAGGGACGCAGCGGTGCCCCACAAGCCGCCGGCTGGTACAGAAACCGAGGATCACCGCCGTTGGGTCGCCGGGGAGTTGTGGCGGATGGCCGGCAGCGGCGAACTCGACGTGCCGTTGCCGGGTAGCGGCGACACCGGCCGGCACCCCCCGACGCTCTCGCTGGACTGGAGCAGGATGACGCGATCCAGGCCCCCGGAACCCCGGAGGGCGCCTGGCGGGCCTGGCTCCCTCGTGCGGACCTGCCGGCCCTCGACCCTCTCAGCCGGCTTCCCGTCGGATCGGGCCGCGCGGCACGGGTCGTAGTGGTGGCCGCGCACCCGGACGACGAGGTCCTCGGATTCGGCGGGGCGCTCGCGCTCCTCGCGGACGCGGGCATCAGGCCGGTCCTGGTCTCGGTGACCGACGGCGAAGCCTCCCACCCCGGCAGCCGTTCGCCGCTGGCCCGCGAGCTGGCGGCGGTCCGGAGGCGGGAACTGCACCAGGCACTGTCGCGGCTGCGTGCCCGGGTGCACCGGATCGCCCTGCACCTGCCGGACAGCGGCGTCGCCCGGCACGAGCAGGACCTGACGGGCCGCCTCGCCCGTCTGCTGGACGGGTACGACCTGTGCGTCGCCCCGTACAGCCGTGATCTGCACCCGGACCATGAGGCCGCCGGCCGGGCCGCCCTCGCCGCGGCGGCGGCCAGCGGTGTACCGGTGTGGGAGTACCCGGTGTGGGCCTGGCACTGGGCCCGGCCCGCCGACCCCGCCCTTCCCTGGCACCGCGCCGCCCGGATACCGCTGACACCCGCCGCCCATGCCCGTAAGCAGGCGGCACTCGACTGCTTCCGCAGCCAGGTGAAGCCACTGGGCGACCGGCCCGGCGACGAGGCGATCCTGCCACCGGAGGAACTCGCCCACTTCCAGAGCGACTTCGAGGTGATCTGGCAGTGACCGCACCCACACCCCGCACCACCGGCATAGCCGCGGGCACGCCGGGGGACTACTTCACCCGCATGTACGCCCACCGGCCAGACCCGTGGCAGCTGGTACGAGCAGCGCAAGTACGCCCTCACCCTCGCCGTCCTCCCCCGGCGCCACTACCGCAGCGCCTTCGAACCGGGCTGCTCCGTCGGGGTCCTGTCGGCCCTGTTGGCCGCCCGCTGCGAGGCGCTGCTGGCCTGCGACAGGGAGGAGACAGCCCTCGCTCAGGCCCGGACCCGGCTCGCGGGCCTGGCTAACGTCACGCTCCAGCACCGCCTCCTGCCCGGGGACTGGCCCGAAGGGCGCTTCGACCTGATCGTCCTGTCGGAGCTGCTGTACTACTTCACCCCCGACGACAGCTCCCGGCTCCTGGATCTCGCCGTCGAATCGCTCGAGCCGGCGGGGACGCTGCTGCTCGTCCACTGGCGCCCCGCCGTGGCCGAACACGCGCAGTCCGGTGACGCCGTCCACCGGCAGGCCCGCGCGCACGCGGGCCTGGTCCGGATCGCCGGACACGACGAGCCGGACTTCCTCCTCCATGTGTTCGTGCGCTCCGACGCCCTCACGTCACCTGACCGCCTGTCGGTGGCCGCACTGGAGGGACTGCGATGATCGGGGCACTGGCCGTGGTCGTCCCCGCCCGGGACGAGGAGGAACTGCTCCCCGGCTGCCTGGAGGCGCTCGACCGGGCGATCCAGCACCCGGGAGTGCCCGACCTGCCCATCCTGGTGACCGTGGTCGCCGATGGCTGCACCGACTCAACAGCCTGGATCGCCCGCCGCCACGGCGTCGCGGTGGTGGAGGTGGACGGCGGCAACGTGGGTGCGGCCCGGGCAGTGGGCAGCTCCCACGCCCTGCTGACGGCCTCGGAGATCGTGCCGGGTCTCACCCCCGACCGAATGTGGCTGGCCCACACCGACGCGGACTCCCAAGTCCCGCCCGACTGGATCGTGCGCCAGCTCGCGTTCGCGGTCTCCGGCTGGCACGCCGCAGCAGGCACCGTCCGCGTCACCGACTGGAACGGCCACCCGCAGCGCACCCCGGCCGCGTTCGCCCGGCGCTACCAGTACGAGGACCTCAATGCCATCTGGCACCCGCACGTCCACGGGGCGAACCTCGGGGTGCGGGGCGACGCCTACCGGGCGGTCAGCGGTTTCCGGCCGCTCGCCGTCGGCGAGGATCGAGCCCTGGTCACCGCCCTGGAGGCGGTGGGCTACCGGGTCGGCCGCACCCTCCACAGCCCGGTGGCCACATCCGCGCGGCGCGACCCCCGCGCCCACGGCGGATTCGGCGACTACCTGCGCGGCCTCGACGCCCTGGCCGGCTGAACCACCGACGTTGCCGCACCGCCGGTCACACCGGTCAGCGCAGCCTCGTCCCGCACTCGACGAAAGGCACGGGCAGCGTGGCCATCATGGGAACCAGCACCGCTACAGCCGACCGCCACGGTACCGGGATCGGCACAGGGCGTTGCCGGGGCTCGACGCCCTGGCCGACGCCGGGCAGCTCGACCCGGTCATCGAACCCCTGCAACGCCTGGTGCAAGGCGCACCGCTCGGGCGGCTGCGGGGCGTTCTGCAAGGCCGCCAGATCGGCCACCCCCTGCACCCTGCGCTCGTGCAGGGGCCGGTCGGCGCGTGGCTGTCCAGCGCCATGTTGGACCAGGTGCCCGGCTGCGAGCGGGCTGATGGCGCTCGTTGAATTCGGCCACTTCTCGCTCTCGGTCGGCCAGGGGCGCTCTCCCCAGTTCCTCACCTTCCCGCCTGCCGAGCTGCACCCACGCCCCAGCCGCCCGGACCTGCTGTGAGGGGCTCCAGCCGCCTGTGTCCGGCATCGGCCGAGCCGGCCCGTGTGGCGGATCAGCCGATGACGTTCAGGCCGAGGGCGGCGCAGATGTGGGCGGCTTGGTTGGGGGAGATGACGGCGCCGCGGAAGATTGCGGCGGTGGCGATGGTGAGTTCGCCGAGGTCGGCGCCGCGTAGGTCGGCGCCGGTGAAGTCGGCGGCCCGGAGGTTGGCGTCGGCGAGTCGGCAGTCTTCGAGGGTGGTGTCGCGGAAGTCGACGCCGCCGAGGTCGGCTTCGGTGAAGCGGATGCCGACCAGGTGGGAGCCGCGCAGGCTCAGGCCGTTGAGGTTGGCGACGGCCAGGTTACAGCGGTGCAGTGTGAGGCCCAGCCCGCGGTGGCCGGTGAGGCGGGCGCCGATCATGCGGCAGCCGGTGAAGGCGGCGTCGGCGAGCAGGGCGCCGCCCCACCTGGTGTTGGCCAGGTCGGTGCTGTCGCAGGTGAGGTCGCCGCAGTCGGCGTCGGTGAAGTTGGCCCTGGCGGCGCTGCCGCCCTGCCAGCGGGCCTGGTCGAGCAGGGCGCCGGTGAAGTCGGCCGCCGTGGCGGTGCAGTCGGTGAAGACGGCCTCGGCGAGGTGGGCTCCGCGCAGGTTGGCCTCGGTGAAGGTACAGCGGGTGAACGTGCGGGGACGCCGATGGCTCCGCAGGGCCGGGCGCAGGTCCAGGCCGGTGAAGTCGACATCGGTGAGTTCGGCCTCGGTCGCCAGCAGCAGAAGGGGGTCCTGCGGCCGGCCGGAGGGATCGGTGTCGTGGACGGGCTGCGGTGCTTGGGTCACTGGTCGGGCCTCGCTGGGTGGGGTGTCTCGACAGATACATCTCACAAGATACATCTGTTGTGATGCACTACGATGAGGGCATCACCGAAGGACGCTTTCGCAGGAGGATCCGCGTGCCACCACCGACCAGTGCCCTGAACCTCGCCGACCTGCACCAACTCGGCAGGAAGCTCACAGCCGCCGCGACCGCGGCGATGAAGGACACCTCCGACCTGGGGACTGCCGAGCTGCTCGTACTGGAGTGCCTGTACACCACCGGCCCACAGCCGGTGGGGGCCATCGCCCAGCACACCGGCTACGCCCAGAGCCGCTGCTCCACCGTGATCGCCTCACTCCACCAGCGCGGCCTGGTCGAACTGGGAGCCGACCCCACCGACCGCCGCCGCACCATCGCCACCATCGCCGCCCACGCCCATGCCAAGGCCAAGAACGCCAGGAACCGGGACGCCGAACCGACACTGCGCCACCTGCTCCCCGGGCTGTCCGACGCGCAGGTCGACACGGTGATTGCCGCGCTGGCAACGCTGAACGCCGCCCTGGTCGACGCCACGCCGGGCCCCGGCTACCCCGAGCCGTGAGCGCACTGACACCGTCAACGGCGCGCACGATAGCCGCCCCGCCGTTGACGGTGTCGGAAACGGCCTACTCACCCAGCCTCCCCACTGCGTTGATCGTCGGACGGTCTGAGGAGGTCGAGCAGGTCTGGGGAGAATCGCGGATTCTCATCAGGGCCGCGCGCCTGCTCGTCTCGGCAGGCGTGGTCACGGCGGCCTCGGCCGCGCTGACGGGCTGGGTCGACTGGGCCGAGCAGCACGAGCAGCAGCTGCGCACCGGCATCGTGCACGCTGCCTCGCCGGCGGCCGCGGTAGGGCTGTACGGGCGTCGTGGGCCGCCCGCCCGCGCGGGCAGTCCGGCTCGGCCGGAGCCTGGGTCTGGCCGGTTTGGCCGTGCTGGGCGGCGGGGCCGCGCTCGGCGGCCACCGCGCCTACCGCCAGTCCTGGACTGCTTCAGCAAGTGCGTCGTCGGCTGGTCGATCGCCGACCACATGCGCACGTCCCTGGCCGCCGACGCCCTGACGATGGCCGCTGCCCCCCGCGGCACCCTGCAGGGAGCGGTCTTCCACTCCGATCACGGAGCGCAGGGCAGTACCCAAGGAGGCGGCGCTCCGGGCAGCCGCCCGGCAGCGGGCCGACGAAGCCCACCGCACCGCCGACCGGGGGATCGCTACGCCGGTACGGTGCGCGGGCTTGCCGGTGGGTTTCGTCGAGCACGGGAACCGCGACGCCCAGCTGGCCCAGGCCGGACTGGACGGAGCCCAGCTGGTCAGCCGGACGTTGGGCTGACTGAGCGCCACCGAACTGCTCCGGGAAACGACGCAGGAGTGCGTGTATCCGCCCGTACGGTCGTGACCCCTGCGGTGCCGTAGTACAGTTTGCGTCTATTTCCATGCTTTCGGCCCATCAGGAAGAGACTCCTGTGAATGTGCTCCTCTTCGGCGGGACCGGCATGGTCGGGCAGGGTGTTCTGCGCGAGTGTCTGCTCGACGACCGGGTCACCAGCGTCCGCGCCGTCGGCCGGACGCCGCTCGACATCGCCCACCCCAAATTCACGGCCCTCGTGCACTCGGACTTCACCGACTTCACCGCGCTGGCGGGCGAGTTCAAGGACGTCGACGCGTGCTTCTACTGCCTGGGCGTCACCTCAGCGGGCAAGCGCGAGGACGAGTACCGCCGCATCACGCACGACTACACCCTCGCCGCCGCCCGCGCCCTGCCCGACAACCCGTCGCTCACCTTCGTCTACGTCTCCGGCGAGGGCACCGACAGCACCGAGCACGGCCGCTCGATGTGGGCCCGCGTCAAGGGCCACACCGAGAACGCGCTCCTCGCGATGCCGTTCCACGCCTACATGTTCCGGCCCGGCTACATCCACGCGATGCACGGCGAACGCTCCCGGACCCCGGCGTACCGCTGGATCTACCCGGTGGCCTCCCGGCTGTACCCACTGCTGCGCCGCGTCATGCCGGACAAGGTCACCACCACCGAGAACATCGGCCGCGCCATGCTCGCCGTCGCCGGGTGGAACGGCACGGGCGACCACGTCCTGCGCAGCGCGGACATCAACCGGGTCGCCACAGCGGGCTGAGCCCGCCGCGCCCACGCCGGGTCAGGACGGTGCGGCCCGGCCGTCGTCGGAGTCCTAGGCGCCGCAGGGAGTCGCCTGCTCCGCGAGGTTGAATGCCGGTCCGGGACAGTACTCACGCCTCTCAGGAGGCGTCGGCATTGCCTGCTGCCGCGTCGCGGGCCGGCCCGCTCACCCCATTGACCACCGCGCCGAGTTGGCTCGTGAGACGACTCGTGCGGCGTTGGTGGCGGTCCAGCAGGCTGGACACCTGCTCGCGCAAGGTCTGCCGCTGGAGCCCAGCACCGCGCAGACCAGGCGGCGCACACGCACCGCCACGAGCACCCGTCGGCCGTCCGCCGGCACGTCCGCCACCGTCCGGTGATGGAAGCCGTGCACCCGGTCCGTCGGTGTCCCGCAGACCGGGCAGGGCACCGGACCGTCCTGAGTCCGGGCCACCACCCGGATCACCTCGCCCTTTTACAGTTCCGCGGCCGGTCTCGAGGGCGGCCGCTCCGACGCGCAGCAGGCTCCGGTCAGCGGGCGATGTTCCCGTAGAACGGGCCGTAGTAGGAGGCGTAGCGGTCGCGCTGGTCCATCCCCTCCTCATAGCAGTCCGGGACGAGGGAAGGGCCGTGCTTGATCTCGGACTTGGTCCGGTCCACGTACACCTTCTCGTCGGCCTGGTCGACCCTGATGACGGTGCCGGCCGGGAGCAGGACGAGCCGGCCGAAGATCCACGGTCCGGTGTCGACCACGAGGTAGGAGTTGTCGACCACGTCGGAGAGCTGGTCGATCTTGCCGATCGCGCCGTCGACGGCCTCGACGTGGAAGCCGGTCAGATCGGTGCCCGTGATGTGGCCGGCGGTCTCGCGGAAGTCCCAGATGCGGAAGGTGCCGATCTCGTTGGCGTCCATGGTTCCTCCTAGGTCGGTCGCGCCGCCCCGTGACGGCGCGGCCCTGGCGTTCGGCTCCCCCGAATCGCGGAATGCATGCCTCGCGGACGGAGGCAGGGCGAGCGGCGGTCAGACGTCGATCTCGGCCCGGACGAACTTGCCCCCGTCGGCGGGTGTGATGCCCCAGCGGTCGGCGGTCCGGGCCACACTGCGCACACCTCGGTCAGCCGGTGGGAGCGTCCGGCCGGTCGATCTCGGCCCAGAGGGTCTTGCCCTGGTCGTGGGGTACGGCGCCCCAGCGGGTGGAGGTGTGCTGCACGATGAACAGTCCGTGGCCGCCGGGAAGGCCGGGGGTGTGCGGAAGGCGGGGTTCGGGCAGGTCGGGGGAGGCGTCGCTCACCTCGACGCGCAGGCCGGCGGGGGAGATGGCCAGGACGAGTTCGAGGGGGCCGCCGGCGTGCATCATCGCGTTGGCCACGAGTTCGGTGACGAGCAGTCCGGCGTCCTCGGCGTCGGGCCAGGACCAGTCCCGCAGGGCGTCGGCGGTGAAGCTCCGGGCGCGTCCGACCGGCTTGGGCAGTCCGGCGAGGGGCAGGCGGCGGCGCTGCACGGCGGGTGCCGTTCCGCCCGAGCTGCCGTGCACCCGGTCGTCCAGGGCGTCCCGGCTGGAGGTCATGAGCGGGTGCCCCTTCGGATCGGCGCTTCGCTCCGGGCGGCGGCCCGGTCCGCTGTCGGATGGTGCCCGCCCGGCGTGGTGGCGGCCCAGGCGCGGGTACGTGGCGGCCGGGGTCACGGCGCCGGGTTCAGTGCGTCGTCGAGCGACGGGTGCAGGGAGAAGACGCTGTCGGCGCCGGTGATCTCCAGGAGGCGCAGGACGGCGGGGGAGGGGGCCGCCAGGCGGAAGTCCGTGCCGGCCGCCACGGCCGCCGTCCGGGTCCTGAGCAGCAGGTTGAGACCGGTGGAGTCGCAGAAGCCGACGTCGTGAAGGTCCACCACCAGGACCGGCACGCTGCGAGCGACCGCCTCGGTGAGCGCCCGCCTGGCCGCGGCCAGCGACTCGATGTCCAGCTCACCCTGCAGGACGCACACCAGCGCCCGGTCGCCCTCGGCGCGGACCCGGGCGGTCGCCTCCCCACCCGGGGCGCCGGAGCCCCACGGCGTCGCGGCAGGGTCGTTCTGGGTCTGCATGACGCTTCCTTCGCAGAATGTCCTACGGGCTGTTCGTGACTCCGGTACGGCAGCCTAGCGGAGCCGCCCGACCGGAGGGGCGGTTCAGGCGGGGCCGTCCAGGCCTTCGCGCAGGGTCTTCAGGGTGCGGGCGAGCAGCCGTGAGACGTGCATCTGGGAGAGCCCGAGCCGCGCGCCGATCTGGGACTGCGTCAGCTCCTGGGTGAAGCGCAGCGAGAGGATGAGCCGGTCCCGTTCGGGCAGGGCAGCGATGAGGGGCTTGAGGGCGACCATGTTCTCGACCAGGTCGAGCCGGTCGTCGGGGCCGCCGATCAGGTCGGCCAGCGGCGCCGCGCCCTTCTCGCCGGAGGCGGGCAGGTCGATCGAGTCGGTGGTGTGGGCGTTGGTGGCGACCAGGCCCTCGACGACCTCCTCGGCCGGAAGGTCCAGGTGCCTGGCCAGCTCCTCGACGGTGGGCGCCCGGTCGAGGCCCTGGGAGAGCTCGTCCTGCGCCTTGGCCAGGGTGATCCGCAGCTCCTGGAGACGCCGGGGCACGTGGACGGCCCAGGTGGTGTCGCGGAAGTGCCGCCGGATCTCGCCGAGGATGGTGGGGAGGGCGTAGGTGGTGAACTCCACGCCGCGCTCGGGGTCGAAGCGGTCTATGGCCTTGATCAGGCCGACGGCGCCGACCTGGAGCAGGTCCGCGGTGGACTCGCGGTGCGAGGTGAAGCGCCGCAGCGCGAACCGCACCAGGGACAGGTTGAGCTCGACCAGGGTGGAGCGCACGTAGGAGTACTCCCGGGTGCCCTCCTCCAGGGTGGACAGGCGTGTCAGCAGAACGCGCGTCAGTTCGCGGGCGTCCGCCGGGGCCACCTTCTGCGGGTCGGTGACCGACACCAGCTCGGGTACCGCGGGCCGGGAGATACTGGGGGCCGCCGCGGCCGGTGTGGTCTGCTCGTACGGGCGGGCGTCGCGGCTGAGCAGGTCACTCATGGCGGGCATGTCGTCTCTCTTCCTCGGGCGGATCCGGTGCGAAGGCCCTGCTACCCGCTCCGGGCCGACCCATTCGCCCCGGTGTCGTGAAGGTCTGGTGAAGGCTGCGGTGTGCGGACGGTGGGCCTCACGGACCGCCGGCCCCGATCCCGACAGGCAGGTGTCGTCGTCGGCGCCGCTGTGCCGCAGCAGGTGGTCCAACCGCCCCTCCACGGCGGGCCGGCCGTCGCCGGGAAGGGCGGCGGCCGGCCCGCTGAGCGAGAGCAGGCCCGCCAGGGAGGCCTGGACCGACTCGTCGTGGCGCTCGATCAGCCCGTCGGTGTACATCACCAGCGTGTCGCCCGGAGCCAACTCGGCCTGCTCCTCGGCGTAGTCGGCGTGGTCGACGGCGCCGAGCAGGACCCCGGCGGGCTGCGGCAAAGTCCGGGCCTTGCCCTCGGGTAGCAGGACGGGCGGCAGGTGCCCGGCCCGGGCCCAGCGCAACCACCTGGTCACCGGGTCGTACAGCCCGCAGACCGCGGTGGCCCCAAGTGGCCTCGCTGGTTGGGCCGGTGGGTCGGCTGCCGGAGCGGGCAGGAGGCTCGGCGTGCTGCGGCGGCCGAGAAGCAGGATGGCGGGGGCAGTGCGGGTGCGTCGCCCGGGCGCCGGGCAGTGGCTGTGAGGCGCTTTCCTCCTTGAGGGCTGCACAGCGTCTCCCCAAGTCGGCCGTGGGTCAGCGCGGTGGGCGAGGCCGGCGGTCTAGGTGGAGCTCGCGCGGCTGCCGCTGCCGCGTACGGCGCCGGGCGAACGGCACCAGTGCAGGACCAGCGCGCCGGTCAGCCCGAGCACGCCGGCCGAGGCGAGGCCGGCCGCCCGCCGGGCCGTGGCCGGCCGGGTGCGGACGGCCAACTGGCGGTAGGTCGGCCGGACTCGGCTCACCACGTGGTCGGCGGCCGCCTCCAGACCGTCCGCCACTTTCACGGCTTTGGGCGCCAGCCGGTGCAGGGCCCGCCGTTCGGTCCGCTCGGCGGCCCGCGCAGCCTCGGCGGCCGTCTCCTGGGGCGGGTGTGCGCTGTTCACGGGAGGCTCCTTCCAACGGTCCGCCGGCCGCTCGCTGCGGCCGGGGCAGCCGTGAAGGCCCCGACGGGGAACGGGGCCCTCACGGAGGCTGCGCCGCCGGGGGACGACCGGCGCAGCCGCAGGTGTCGCCTTCCCCGCTGACGGTCTTCAAACATCGGGGGAGACGTCGAACGCCACGTCCTCGGTGTTTGGGACTGGCCGCAGCGAGCAGACGGCAGGCACGGAAACGGAGCTGACCGTACGAAAGGTGAGTCTCATGGGCGTCGTCGCGTGGATTCTGATCGGCCTGCTGGCGGGAGCCGTCGCCAAGGCCCTCATGCCCGGCCGCGATCCCGGCGGTGTGATCGTCACCATGCTGATCGGCATCGCGGGCGGACTGCTGGGCGGCTGGCTGGGCAAGGTGATCTTCGGGGTCCACTCCCTCAACGGGTTCTTCCACCTCTCGACCTGGATCGCTGCGGTCGTGGGCTCGCTGCTCGTGCTGATCCTGGTACGCGCCCTGTCGGGCGGCAGGCGCTGACCGCTGCGAACCGACGGGCACGTTCCCAGCCGATTCCCGGCTGCGGAACGTGCCCGTTTCGCGTGCGCCCGGAACTCCGGGCGCACGCGCCGTCCTACCTGCGCTTCGCGCGTCGGCTGCCGAGACGCATCCCGCCGAACACCAGGGTGGCCATGAACAGGACGACCCCGATCACGAGCAGCCAGAGCAGGCCCTTGACCAGCGCGCCGATGAAACCGAACACGACTGCGATGAGCACGATGAACAGGAACAGTGCCATGGCCGTACTCCTCCTCGGATGCTCCTATAGACGTCAAGCCGCAGGAGCAAGGTCGGTTTGCGTGATTCGTTCGGTTGGTGTGCTGGTGAGCGTGCGGTAGACCTCGCGGGCG
>NZ_BAAANT010000036.1:0-75321 GCF_039529945.1 Kitasatospora kazusensis
CATCCGTAGCCTGATCCGCCGGGCATGGACCACTCACCGCTGGGACAACCGCCCGAACCGCCGCCCATGAGCGCACGCCTATCTGCGCGAGCTCTAACCCGCTGCGTGCTGACGGGCCGACCGACTACCGTGCCCCGGTGACAGAATTCGAGATCATCACCGACACCGCGTCCTGGCAGTCCGGCTTCGAGCGGCGGCTCCGGTCCTGGTACGGATCGGTGGGCTACGGCGAGGCGGCGGCCGGGGAACTGCTCCGCCAGGTACGCGAGGACGCCGCCGGCTGGACGGTCGCCCGGATCGGTTCCGCCGGCGCTCCGGTGGGCTGGGTCGCCGTCGGGGTCGGGGAGCGCGACGGCGCGCTGCGGGGGCGGATCGGGGACCTCTGGGTCGACCCGGCGTACGAGGGTCTCGGCCACGAGCGGGCCGCGCGCGCGTGGGCCGAGCGCCGGTGCACGGAGCAGGGCGCGCGCAGCGTCCACGTGCGGCTCACCTGGCCGGCCGGTGACGTCTTCGCCGACTACCCGGTCCGTGCGCAGAGCAGGATGCGCGTCATCGACTCCCCCGCCGCGCTCGTCCACGACGTGACGACGCGGCCGGTCACCGGGGACGAGTACCCGGCGTGGCTGGCCGGCAAGAAGGCGCACTACGTCACCGACATCGTCCGGTCGGGAGCCCGGACGCCCGAGGAGGCACGGCAGAAGTCCGACGAGGACTACGCCCGGCTGCTCCCGGACGGACCGGACACCGCCGGCCACACGATCATGATGATGGAGGTGGCGGGCGAGGTGGTCGGGACGGGCTGGCTGCACCACGGCCACCTGCCCGGCGTGAGCTTCGGCTACTCGCTGGACGTCTACGAGGAGCAGCGCGGCAAGGGGTACGGGCGGGACGCGATGGCGGTCGGCGAACGGGTTGCTCTCGCGGGCGGGGACTCGGCACTGATGTTCAACGTGTGGGGCGGGAACGAGGTGGCGATGAGCCTCTACACCGGCACGGGCTACCTGGTGGTGGAGGAGACCCGGTCGATCGACCTCCCGGCCGGCTGATCACGGGGTGCGGCCGGGTCGGCCCGGGTCAGAAGGAGCGGCCCTCACTGTGCGGGACGTGCGCCGACTCGGTCCGGTCGGGGCGGTCCCGCTCGTCGCCGCACAGGGTGGCGCTGAGACGGTTGAGCAGGTCGGCGAGGTCGCTGAACTGCTGCTCGTCGTAGTCGCCGAGGAGTTTGCCGAGCTGGGTCCGGCGGGCGGCGACGAGTCTGACCGCCACCTCCGTCCCGGTGTCGGTGAGGTGCATGGGCAGCCCGTTGCGGACGGCGAGGCCCCGGCCCTCCACCTCACGGGCGGCCGCCTCGATCACGTCCACCGGGATGATCTTGCGCTCGGCCAGCTCGGCGGGTTCGGCGTGGCCGTGCCGGTGCATCTGGAGCAGCAGCCAGCTGGAGGCCGGTTCGAGGTCGAGCCCGGCCTCGGCGGTGATCCGGCGGAACAGGTCCCGGCGGGCGTCACGGGTGCTCAGGACGGACAGCGCGCGGGCGATCTCGTCCAGCGAGGACCGTTCGACGGGGTTGAGCCCGATGGACTCGCTGAGGTCGGGCGCGGTGACGGTCGAGCGGAGCGTCTGCTGCTGGATGAAGAGCGAGAGCACGAACGCGACGACGGCGATCGGCACGGCGTACAGGAAGACCCGGGTGATCGACTCCGCGTACGCGTGGTGGACGGCCGTCTGCACGGCGGGCGGCAGCGTGGTGATGACGCGCGGGTCGGAGCTGATCGCCGCGGGGTGGAAGCCGGGCGGGAGCGGGACGCCGCGCAGGGCGTCCGTCAGGCGGCTGGTGAGGCCGCTGGCGAAGACCGACCCGAAGATCGAGACGCCGAAGGAGGCGCCGATCGAGCGGAAGAACGTCGCCCCGGCGGTCGCCACGCCCAGGTCCTCGTAGCCGACCGAGTTCTGCACGATCAGCACCAGGACCTGCATCACCAGGCCGAGGCCCAGGCCGAAGACCAGGAAGTAGAGGCTCATCACCGTGGTGCTGGTGTTCTCGGTGAGGCGGGAGAGCAGCAGCAGGCCGACGGTGGTCACGGCGGTACCCGCGATCGGGAAGGCCCGGTAGTGCCCGGTCCGGGCGACGATCTGGCCGGAGCCGATCGAGGTGAGCAGCATGCCGAGCACCATCGGCAGCATGTGGATGCCGGACATGGTCGGCGAGACCTGCATGACGACCTGGAGGAAGGTCGGCAGGTAGGTCAGCGCGCCGAACATCGCGAAGCCGACCACGAAGGAGATCACCGCGACCAGGCTGAAGGTGCGCGAGCGGAACAGCCGGAGCGGGAGCACGGGTTCGGCCGCCTGCCGCTCGACCTCGACGAAGCCGAGCAGCAGGACGAGCCCGAGGATGCCGAGTCCGATGACCTGCCAGGAGCTCCAGGCCCAGGTGGTGCCGCCGAGGGAGGTCATCAGCACCAGGCAGGTGGCCACCGAAGCGATCAGGAAGGTTCCCAGATAGTCGATCGTGTGCTGCCGCTTGTTGTCGCCGGTGTGCAGCACGGTGGCGATCACGGCCAGGGCGACCGCGCCGATCGGCAGGTTGATGTAGAAGACCCAGCGCCAGCTCAGGTTGTCGACGAACACCCCGCCGAGCAGCGGGCCGAGCACGCTGGTGACGCCGAAGACCGCACCGAACAGGCCCTGGTACTTGCCCCGGTCACGGGGCGGCACGAGGTCGCCGACGATCGCCTGGGAGAGCACCATCAGACCGCCGCCGCCCAGGCCCTGGACCGCCCGGAAGGCGATCAACTCGCCCATGTTCTGGGAGATTCCGCAGAGCGCCGAGCCGACCAGGAAGATCACGATGGAGGCCTGGAAGAAACGTTTCCGCCCGTACATGTCGCCGAGCTTGCCCCAGAGCGGGGTGGCCGCCGTGGAGGCGAGCAGATAGGCGGTGACCACCCAGGAGAGGTGCTCCAGCCCGCCCAGGTCACTGACGATGGTGGGCAGCGCGGTGGAGACGATGGTCTGGTCGAGCGCGGCGAGCAGCATCGCCAGCAGCAGCGCGCCGATCGGGACCCAGAGGTTGTGCACCGGCACCGACGGGGGGCCGGTCGGCGGGGAGGCGACGGGCCCCGTCGCACTGCGCTCGGGCTCGGCCGCCGGGTCCGCCATGCCAGCTCCTCGGTGATGTGGCCCGGCGGGACCGGGCACCTCGCAGATGATCATCCAGCTTCACCATGATGTCAGGATTGCCCCGTATTGCGGCATTTGATTGCTCCATCCGCAGCCGTGCAGCGGCAATCCGGCAGCCCGCCTGCGACCCGACGGCCGGCCGAGAGCCGCCGAAGCCTGTCCGACGCTGACCGGAGACGGCCCACGCAGCCGGCCGCCACAAGCCGTTCGCGGATTCGATATCGCCCGCAACCCGCCCATTCCCTCCCCAGAGCGGACGACTCTCCCTGTGCAGTCGGCGGAAGCTGCTGCATAATCAGGCGCGTCCGCCACCCGAGCCGAGGAGGACCGGCCCATGCCGGGACAGCACTGCCCCGCCTGTGGAGCCGTACCGACCCCCGGCGGCTGCGCCTGTCACCAGCACCCGGACTTCGAGGAGACGGCGATCCTGCCGCAGCTCGACGGCCCGGAGCTCGTCCGCCCGTACGTCCCGGCGGCGGTGCTTCCCCCCACCGAGCCGGACGACTTCCCCACCGCGCTGATGCCGCACCTGCCGCCGCACGAGCTGAGCGGGTACCAGCCGGACGGGCCCGCGCAGGACGTCCACCAGAACGTCCACCAGGACGCGCACCAGCCGCAGGCGTACCAGCAGCACGGACCGCAGCGCCGCCGGCCCGCCTACGGACAGGCGCCGCACCGGATACCCGGACCGCCCGAGACCCCGGCGGCCGGTTCGGGCCCCGGCGGCCGGGCCGAGCAGCGGGCACGGCAGCGGGAGGCGTCACCGGGCCGCAGACGGGCCGTCATCCTCTCGGCGGGCGCGGGCATCGCCGCGGTCGGCGCGGGGCTGGCCCTCCTGGTCTCACCCTTCTCCGGCGGGGGCCACCCCGCCGCCGCCCAGGGCGCCGTGCCGCC
Organism: Kitasatospora kazusensis; assembly: GCF_039529945.1. Classification (NCBI taxonomy): domain Bacteria; kingdom Bacillati; phylum Actinomycetota; class Actinomycetes; order Kitasatosporales; family Streptomycetaceae; genus Kitasatospora; species Kitasatospora kazusensis. The sequence goes on from NZ_BAAANT010000036.1 coordinate 4,075, forward strand.
GGTCAGCAGCACCTACATGAGCCTCCCGGCGGCGCCGGCCGGCGCCGTCACCCCGTCGTCCGCCTCCGGCACGCCGAGTGCCTCGCCCTCCCGGACGAAGGCGACCCACAAGGCGACCCCGAGCCCCTCCCCCAGCCTCACGGCATCCGCCACGACCAGTGCACCGGCCAAGCCGTCCCCGTCCGCGAGCCCGACGGCCCCCAGCCCCACGCCGAGCACCGACACCCCCACGCCCTCCGCGCCGGTGGCGACCCCGGACACGCTGCAGTACGGCGACAGCGGCCCGGCCGTGCTGGCGATGCAGCAGAAGCTCGCCGTCGTGCTGTGCTGGGAGCACGTCCGGACCAACGGGAACTACGACTCCCGCACCGAGCAGGCCGTCAGCGACTTCCAGACCGTCCAGGGCGTCCAGGGCGACCCCGACGGCGTGTACGGGCCGAACACCCGGGCCGCCCTGGAGCAGCGCAGCGGCTGCTGACCCCGGCTCCGGCCCGTGGCCCTGGCCCTGGCCCTGGCACCCAACAGCCGGCCAGGGCCGCAGCCGCGGGCGGCTCAGCCCGCGATCGCCTCGAACAGGCTGAAGGCCGCCATCAGCAGCATGATCCCGGCGGCGATCCTGACGATGACCTTCATCGGCACGTACTGCAGCAGCTTCTGCCCGCCCACGATGGCGATCCCGCCCACCGCGCAGAGCGCCAGCCAGGCGCCCAGGCCGACCGAGAGCGGGTCGGCGTACTTGGCCGCCAGGTTGGCCGTCATGATCTGGGTGAGGTCGCCGAACTCGGCGACCGCGACGACCACGAAGCTCGCGCCGGCCACCCGCCAGAAGCCGGACGAGGACGGTTCCTTCCCGGCGTGGCCCTCCTCGTCGTCGTCGTTGTGCCAGAGCAGCATCGCCGCGCCGATCAGGAAGAGCAGGCCGGTGACGCCCTCCACCCAGCGCTGCGGCAGCATCGCCAGCAGGCTGCCCGCGACCAGGGCCAGCCCGACCTGGAGGGCGAAGGCGGCGGCGATCCCGGCGAAGACGTAGCCCGCCCGGTAGCGGGTGCCCAGCACCAGGCTGGCCAGGGCGGTCTTGTCCGGCAGTTCGGCCAGGAAGATGATGCCGAAGGTGACGGCGGCAACGGTCAGGCTCATCGGTGGTGGGATTCCCTCGCTCGGGCTGCCGAGCCGGTGCTCCGTCAGGGACGCCTCGGCCCGACAGCACTGGTCATGGTCACAGCACTGCGGCCGAAGGTCTCGCCAACACCCCGGCCCCTTGCTGAGAAACCTGGCGGGTGTCCCGGGCGCCGGGCCCACGAATGGGCCAGTATGTCGACGGTCCGGTGGAGGGCTACTCCCCTTCAACGCCCGCCAGCCTACCCGATCACCGGCCCGGTCCCGGTGGTCACCCGGCCCCGGCCGACCAGCTCCAGCACCACCACGATCGCCACCGACTCCACCGCGAGCAGCGCGACCAGCACGAACAGCTGCACCGCGCCCGCCTGGACGGGCGTGGCGCCGCCGAGCAGCATGCCGACGAACGCGCCGGGCAGCGTGACCAGGCCCACCGTCCGGGTCTGGTCCAGCGCGGGGACCAGCGAGGTCGCGGCGGCCGTCCGGCAGATCTCCAGCCGGGCGTCCCGGTCCTCGAAGCCCAGCGCGAGCGCCGCCTCCACCTCGCCGCGCCGCTGGCGCAGCTCGTCCAGCGCCCGGCGGCCCGCCAGCGAGGTGGCGCTCAGCGCGCCGCCGATCAGGATGCCGGCCACCGGGATGATCGAGATGCCGTGCCGGGGCAGCAGCCCGGTGGCGAGCAGCAGGGCCAGTACCGGCAGTATCCCCAGGCCGATCGGCGCCGCCGCCCAGACCCAGTCCGGCCCGTCGGTCATCCGCCGCCCGGCGGTGCGGACGGCGACCGCGAACATGACCAGGACGAACAGCGCGGACGTCCAGAGCGAGCCGACCACCCAGGTGATCACCAGCGCGACCACCCCCAGCTGGACCACCGCCCGCACCACCGCGCGCAGCACCGCCCGCCCGTGCCCGAGCAGGCCCCAACCCGCCGCCGCGACGGCGCCCAGGCCCAGCAGCGCGGTGACCACGCCCAGCAGCGGGGTCACCGGCAGGAGCTGGGTGGAGGCCGCCGCCAGCCGTGCCGCCTCAGACGCCGCCTTCGACGCCACCTCCGCCGTCACCGGTCAGATCCAGGTGGTGAACCACATCCGGTTCTGCCAGTCCGTCATCGGGATCACCTCCGCCGTGTAGAGCGGGTAGAAGAACAGGAAGCAGATCATGATCGCCAGGACGATCGTGCCGGCGGCGGCCGCCCCGTACCGGCGCCGCCGGACCGAGCAGCCGGGCGGCCCGAGGATCGCGCCGAGCAGCTGCGCCACCGCAAGGCAGAGGAACGGCACCAGCACCACCATGTAGAACGAGAAGATCGTCCGGTGCTGGTACTGGAACCAGGGCAGGTAGACCGCCGCGACGGCGGCCAGCACCGCGCCCGAGCGCCAGTCCCGCCGGAAGAACCAGCGCCAGAGCAGGTAGACCAGGGCGAAGCAGGCCGTCCACCAGAGCAGCGGGGTGCCGAGCGCCAGGATCTGGCTCGCGCAGCCGCCGGGCGCGGTGCAGCCCTGCTGGCCCTGCGCGGTCTGCTGCCAGTACATCGAGACCGGGCGGCCCTGGACGAGCCAGCTCCACGGGTTGGACTGGTAGGTGTGCGGGCTGCTGAGACCGGTGTTGAAGTCGTACATCTGCGCCTGGTAGTGCCACCAGCTGCGCAGACCGCTCGGCACCCAGCCCATCGGGACCTGCGGCAGCGGGATGTCCACCACCGGCGTCCGGGGCGGGGAGAGCCCGGCCCGCCCGTCGGCCCACTGCCGGTCGAAGCCTCCCTTGGTGAGGAACCAGCCCGCCCAGGAGCCCAGGTAGACCAGGACGGCGACGCCGACCAGCGAGAGGAAGGCGGGCAGCGCGTCCCGGCGCAGCATCGAGCGGTACGGGCGGTGCGCCCCGGCCCAGCGCCGGCCGGCCTGGTCCCACAGCACGGTCAGCAGGCCGAACACCGCGAGGACCTGGAGGCCGTTCCACTTGGTGCCGCAGGCCGCACCGAGCAGCAGCCCGGCCGCCAGCCGCCAGGGCCGCAGCCCGAACCGGACCTCGTCACCGGCTCTGCCGCCCTCGGCCCGGGCGGCGCGCAGCGTCCGGCGGGTGCGGTCGCGGTCGACCAGCAGGCAGCCGAAGGCGGCGAGCACGAAGAACATCAGCACGCTGTCCAGCAGCCCGACCCGGCTCATCACGAACTGGAGGCCGTCCACCGACATCAGCAGCGCGGCGGTGCAGCCGAGCAGGGTGGAGGAGAAGAGCCGCCGCCCGATCCTGGCCAGCATCAGCACGGTGACGGTGCCGATCAGCGCGACCATCACCCGCCAGCCGAAGGGGTGCAGCCCGAACGCCCACTCGCCGAGCGAGATGACCCACTTGCCGAGCGGCGGGTGCGCGATGAACTCGGGGGTGGGGGTGAGCGGGACGATCTGCGGGACGCCGAGGATGTCGGTGTTGGCGTTCTCCGGCCACTGGCCCTCGTAGCCCTGTTGGAGCAGCGACCAGGCGTCCTTGGGGTAGTAGGTCTCGTCGAAGACGAAGGCGTTCGGGTGGCCGAGGTCCCAGAACCGGAGCAGCCCGGCGAAGAGCGCCACGGCGATCGGCCCGAGCCACCCCGAGTGGCGGACGGCCCAGGCCGGCAGGCCGCCGCGGGCCACCCAGGCCGACGGGCCACTGCCGGCCGGCGCGTCGGGGGCGTCCTCGGGGGCTGGGGTGTCGGTGACTGCCGCGTACGCCATGACCTCGCCGATTCGTCGCTTGGACCGCTGAGCGCTGGTCCCCGGCTGCTGATGGGGTGACAGCCCCGGCTGACACTATGTGGGGTTTGGGGCGAAATCCTAGCCCGGGACGGCCCGGCGAGCCGTGCGGGCGGGTGGGCGCGGGCCGGTTCGGGTGCCGGTTCGGGTGCCGGCCGGCGGTTGACCCTCGACCTGGTCGAGGGCTCAGAGTCCTGGATGTGGAGAGCGAGATGCGCAGTATCGGGGAGATGGCCCGGGACAGCGGGCTGAGCGTGAGTGCCCTGCGGTTCTACGACGGCGCCGGGGTCTTCGGGCCCGCCGAGGTGGACCCGCGGACCGGGTACCGCCGCTACGCCCGGGAGCAGGTGGCAGACGCCCGGCTGATCGCCCGGCTGCGCCGGGTCGGGATGCCGCTGCCGGACATCTCCCGGGTGCTCACGGGCGACCGGGCCGAGGCCCGGCAGGTGCTCGACGGCCATCTGCGGCGGCTGGAGGACGGCCTCGCCGATGCCCGCCGCGAGCTCTCCACGGTCCACACGCTGATCGACCTGAGGGAGAACCCCATGAGCACGACCACCACCCGGCTGACCGTCCCCGCCGCAGGGCTGGCCGCCGCACTGGACGCGGTGCGGTTCGCCGTCGGCACCGACCCCGGACTGCCCGCCGTGACGGGTGTACTGCTGGAGCTGGAGGCGGACGTGCTGCGCCTGGTCGCCACCGACCGCTACCGGCTCGCCGTCTCCGCGGCCCCGGCCGGCGGCCTGGCCGGCCCTGCGGTGAGTGCGATCGCGCCGCTGCCGTTCGTGGACGGGCTGCGCGCGCTGCTCGACGGCGGCGACGCCGGGTCGGCGGACACGGTGCCGGCGGACGCGGTGCTGGAGATCGACGGGCCGCTGCTGACCGTCACCGTCGGCGACCGCCGGGTCGGCGCGGAGCGGATCGACCAGGACTACCCCGACTACCGCCGGATGCTGCGCCTCCAGCCGACCCATCAGGTCCCGGTCGGGGCCGCCGCCCTGCGCGAGACCCTGTCCTCGGGCGCCACCCGCAGCATGGTGCGCGGCCAGGACGGCGCGGAGTGCGAGGTCTCGGTACTGGTCCTGGACGCCGACGGCACACTCACCGTCTCGGACAGCGGCAGCGAGAACGCCGCGGTGTCCGTCGGGGTGAACCGGGAGTTCCTGCTGGAGGCCCTGGACGCGGTCGGCCAGGACCAGCTGGTCCTGGAGCTCGGCGGCCCGATCGTCCCGCTGGCGATCCGCTTCCCGGCCCGCCAGGACACCTTCTCGCTGCTGATGCCGACCAGGCTGTCGTAACCGCACATCGTGGAGCGAGCGCGGCGGGGGCGCGGGGAGACCTCCCCCGCGCCCCCGCTGGGCACGCCGTCGGCGCGCAGCGCTTCCGGCGGAGCCGTTACGCCGCCGTCCGGAGCTCGCGGACCGGGGCCGGGACGGGTGCGGCGGTCGCCCCGGCCGCGTTGTCCTGGGCCGGCGTCAAGTGCCGCCGCAGGCGGATCGCCAGGGTGACGATCAGCAGGGTGCAGCCCGCCATGGCGGCCAGGTAGACCGGCCAGGTGCCGGAGCCGACCAGCAGGACGCCGACCGCCGGGCCGACCGCGATGGCGATCTGCTTCACCAGGGCGTACCCGGAGTTGTAGGTGCCGAGCAGCCGGGCCGGGGCCAGGTCGGCGACGATCGGGCCCAGGGTGGGGGCGAGCAGGGACTCGCCGACCCCGAAGAGGGCGTAGACGGCGACGATCGCGACGGTGGCGGCGAGCGCCTCGCCCCGGATCAGGCCGGCCACCAGCGCCATCGTCCAGGCGCCCAGCCAGACCACTCCGGCCGCCGCCATGGCGGTGGTGCGGCGGCGGCGCTCGGTGAGCTTCACCATGAACATCTGCAGGACGACGATGGTCAGCGCGTTGGCGCCGATCGCCAGGCCCAGGGTGGACGGCGCGGTGCCGACGGTGTCGGTGGCGAACGCGGCGACGCCGGACTCGAACTGGCCGTAGCAGGTGAAGAAGATCAGCCCGGCGAGCAGGCAGAGCCGCAGCATGGCCTTGTCCGCGACCAGGGCGCGCAGCCCGCTCGGGCCCTTCGCGTCCTGGAGCAGGAAGGGCGCGGCGGCCGGGATGCGGGCCGAGCCGGTCACGGCGGCCAGGCCGAGGAAGGTGACCGCCTCGATGGTGAACAGGCGGGTCAGGCTGGACGGGTCCGCGACGTTCACGATCTGGCCGCCGACCAGGGCCCCGATGCCCATCCCCAGGTTGATCAGGGTGAACTGGAGCGCGAAGGCGCGCGACCGGGTGGCCTTGGTCGAGCAGCGCACGATCATGGTGGCCAGGGCCGGCTGGCAGGTGGTGACACCGGCGCCGAACAGGAACGAGGAGACCAGCAGCATCGGCGCGCCGGTGGCGTGCCCGAACGCGAACGCGCCGGTGGCGGCGAGCGCCGCGCCGGCCAGCAGCACCGGCCGGGGGCCGTAGCGGTCGATGCCGCGGCCGGTGAACGGCAGCACGGCGAGCGCGGCCAGCGCGAAGACGGTGAACACCATCCCGGCCGCGAGTGAGCCCAGGCCCCGCACCTGGTCCACGTAGACGAACATGTACGGCATCGTGAATCCGCTGCCGAACGCACTGAGCGCGTTGCCGATCTGGACGCGGCGCAGCGGGCCGCCCGCCCCATGACGCCGCTGCCTCTGCTGCTTCACCGTGCCGGTCACCGTGCACACCCTTTCACTGGATACTTTTAAGCTCGGAAGATTTCAGAGCTAAAGTCTATGTAGGGAAACCTTAACGTGTCAAAGGCTTAAGCCTCACAAGCCGCCATGGGACACTGGGCCCATGAGTGAACACAGACCCGCAGCACCGACCTGCGGGGCCGGCGGCGAGCTGGACATCGCCGAGCAGGTCGCCCTCTACCAGCGGGAATTCCCCACCGTGGACCCCCAGGTGGAGACCATCGTGTCGACGCTGTCCCGGGTCGCCCGGCGGATGGGCGTGTCGTACAGCAGGCAGCTGACCGTGCTCGGGATCACATCCGCCGAGTGGGAGGTGCTCAAGGCCCTGGTGGTCGCGGGCAGCCCGTACCGGCTCGGGCCCGGTGACCTGGCCAAACGGCTCGGACTGACGCCCGCCGCGATGACCCACCGGATCGACCGGATGGTCACCGAGGGCCTGGTCACCCGGGAGCGGGACGAGAACAACCGGGTCCGCGTGATCATCGAACTGACCGAGGACGGCCGCGACAAGTGGCTGGAGTCGATGCGGATGGCGGCGGTCTTCGAGGAGGAACTGCTCCAGGACATCACCGCCGAGGAGCGTCCCGCCCTGTCGAACCTGCTCGGCCGGATGCTGCACCGGATCGAGCGGACCCAGCCGGACGCCCTCGGCCGCACCGACGACCTGGCGACCTGACGACCTGACGGAGAGGTCCGCGACCTGACAGAGCAGCGGCCGTCCCCCGGATCGGGAACACCGCGAGCACCGCGGGGACAACAGGGACAGCACGGACGATGCGGACGTTGCGGGCAGCACGAAGCCCGGGCCGCCGGAGGGCGGCCCGGGCTTCGTGGCCGGGAGGGCCCCGGTCAGGGGCGGCGGGTCAGGACCCGTGGCCGCCCGTGTAGTAGCCGGAGATGTCGCCGATCAGCTGCACCGTGCCCGGGCCGGAGTTGTACAGGTCGACGAAGCCGTCCGCGCCGACCGTGGCGTTGGCCATCCCCGCGACCGTCGCACCCGCCGTGAAGTTGAGGTTCGAGGCGACCGGGAGGCCGGATCCATCGGCTGGCTGGCCCACCGGGCCGGCGTCGGGGAAGACCGTGACGAAGCCCCCGGTGGTGGGCTGGGTGGCGGTCACGTTGAGCAGCAGCGAGCTGATGCCCCAGGTGGCCGGCTCCCGGTCCCAGACCGTGAGCGAGTGGTGGGCCGCGAGCGGGTTGGAGGCGTTGCCGTCCGTACGGGTGTCGAACAGCCGCTCCGGCGCCTGCGGGACGAACACGCCGTGCGAGATGTCGCCCGTGGTGTCCGGGGTGAAGTACCCGGTGGTGTCCGCCACCACGTCGGCCGGGCCGGTGCCGCCGTTGTAGATGTCCACCGAGCAGTTGCCGCCGAGGCTCGCGGTGACCATGTTGGGGATGGTCTCGCCCGCCGTGAAGTTGAGGTTCGAGGCGGTCGGACGGTCCTGGCCGTGCGGGTAGACGGTGAGGAAGCCGGCGGACTGCGGGTTGGTGACGGTCACGTTCAGGGCCGCCGCGTCGGCGGCCGAGGGCACCTGGCTGCCGTTGCAGACGTCCAGCGTCACGGTGCCGTGGCCCGGCACGGTGCCCGAGCCGCCCGTGCCGTACCGGGTGTCGAGCACCCGGGCCGGGCTGGTGGGGTTGTAGAGCGCGCCGCTGGAGCCCAGGGTGTAGTAGCCGGCGATGTCCACGACCACGTCGGCGGTGCCGCCGGAGTGGTTGTAGAGCTCGATGTTGCCGTCCAGGCCGAGCGGGACCGTCGCCATGTTGGGGACGGTCTGGCCCGCACCGTAGTTCAGGTTGGACGTGCCGGGGTTGGACTGGTCGGCGGGGTACGCGGTGATGAAGCCCGCCGCCTGCGTGTTGGTGACCGTCAGGTTCAGCGCCACCGCGATGGCGCCGTTCGGGACGGCGCCACCGTTCTTGGTGACCGGGACCATGAGGGTGCCGCCCGGCGCGATGGCCTGGGTGTTGCGGGTGTCCAGCAGCCGGCGCGGGGTGACCGGCACGTAGGTGCCGGCGCTGCCCAGGGTGAAGGTCAGCGGGGTGCCCGAGGAGCTGTTCAGGGGGGTGCCGTGGTCACCGTAGGCGTGGGTGCCGTTGGCGTCGGTGACGTCGATCTCCAGGCTGTACATGCCCGGAGCGCAGCCCGTCGGCGTGAAGTGGCCGCCGGCGTCCTGGACGGCACTGGGGGCCGGGAAGTCGAGCTTGACCTCGACCGGGCCGCTGGTGGTGCCGGCCGGGTAGCTCGCGGAGGCGGTGGGCGCGCAGGCCATCGGCCCGTGCGCCGTCACGTCGACCTTCGTGTAGCCGACCGAGTCGGTCAGCGCGAAGTCGACGTCGAGGCTGCCGCCGAGCTGGACCTGGTCGGGGATTCCGACCGGGCCGAACGTGATGTCGGGGGCCGCGTTGGAGTGGGTGGCGCCGTCGGCCCAGCTGGGCGAGACCGAAGCGAGGAGCCCCGCGGCGGCGGCGACGGTCAGTGTGGTCGTCCGCAGACGTCCCCGGCGGGTTATCCGGATGCGTCTGTGGCGGGCTGTGCGAGTGGTCATGTCACCCTTCGATTGAGTGCCGCTCCCCCCGGTGCGGCGATGCTCGGTGTCGCTCGGCACGGGCTGTGACGGGCTGACGGACCGTGATCGTAACGGGCGGGTCCGACCGGCCGGACGGCGCATGCCCGGCTGGGCCGTACGGGCGAATCACCCTGATGTCGGTGTGGCGTGAGTCACATTTCGGGGAATGCGACTGACGGACCGTCAGATCGACTGACTGTCCGTCATATCTCTTGCCGGTCAACCCTCCCCACTGCTGACGGCTCGTCAGATCAGCTCGGATTTCGCCGAGTTGGGACGAAGATCGTCCGGCAGGTCACCCCGGAACGGCGGAACGGCGGGGCTACTATCGATGGGTTGTCCGCTTCGGCACAGGTCACGGAGGGGTACGAGGGACGAGGAGCACCCGATGGTCGTCACGACGCAGAGCCGCACCGCACCGGAGCAGGACGCCCCGGCACCCGCCCTGTTCCCGGGCCGCCCGGCCACCGCGCCGCGCACCCTGGTGGACCTGCTGGACGAGACCGTCCGGGCCCACCCGCAGGAGCCCGCCCTCGACGACGGCACCACCACGCTCAGCTACCGCGCGCTGGCCGCCGAGGTCGAGGCGCTGCGCAGGCGCCTCGCGGCGGCCGGGATCGGCGTCGGCGACCGGGTGGGCGTCCGGGTGCCGTCCGGCACCAACGACCTGTACGTCTGCATCCTGGCCGTGCTCGCCGCCGGGGCGGCCTACGTCCCGGTGGACGCCGAGGACCCGGACGAGCGCGCCGAGCTGGTCTTCGGCGAGGCCGCCGTCGCCGCCGTGCTGGGCGCCGGGCGCAGCCTGACCCTGACCGGACCGCCGAGCGGCAACGCCCCCGGCCGCCCCGGCCCCGGGCACGACGCGTGGATCATCTTCACCTCCGGCTCCACCGGCAGGCCCAAGGGCGTGGCCGTCACGCACCGGAGCGCCGCCGCCTTCGTCGACGCCGAGGCCGCGCTCTTCCTCCAGGACGAGCCGATCGGCCCCGGCGACCGGGTGATGGCCGGACTGTCCGTCGCCTTCGACGCCTCCTGCGAGGAGATGTGGCTCGCCTGGCGCTACGGCGCCTGCCTCGTCCCGGTGCCGCGCTCGCAGGTGCGCAGCGGCGCCGACCTCGGCCCGTGGCTGGCCGAGCAGGAGATCACCGTGGTCTCCACCGTGCCCACCCTCGCCGCGCTCTGGCCCGCCGAGGCGCTGATCGAGGTGCGGCTGCTGATCTTCGGCGGCGAGGCCTGCCCGCCCGAGCTGGTGCAGCGCCTGGTCACCGAGGGCCGCGAGGTCTGGAACACGTACGGCCCGACCGAGGCCACCGTGGTCGCCTGCGCCGCACTGCTGACCGGCGACGGACCGGTCAGGATCGGCCTGCCGCTGGACGGCTGGGAGCTGGCCGTGGTGGACGAGGCCGGGCAGCCCGTCCCGATGGGCGCCAGCGGCCAGCTGGTGATCGGCGGCGTCGGGCTGGCCCGCTACCTGGACGCCGGGAAGGACGCGGAGAAGTACGCCCCGCTGGAGTCGCTCGGCTGGCAGCGTGCCTACCGCAGCGGCGACCTGGTGCAGGCCGAGCCCGAGGGCCTGGTCTTCCTCGGACGCGCCGACGAGCAGATCAAGCTCGGCGGCCGCCGGATCGAGCTCGGCGAGGTGGACGCGGCGCTCCAGGCGCTGCCCGGCGTGGCCGGTGCCGCCGCCGCCGTCCGGACCGCCAAGGGCGGCAACCAGCTGCTGGTCGGCTACCTGGTCACCCAGGACGGCTGGGACCGGGCGAAGGCCGTCGAGCGGCTGCGCGCCGAGCTGCCCGCCGCACTGGTGCCGCTGCTCGCCCCCGTCGAGTCGCTGCCCACCCGCACCTCCGGCAAGGTCGACCGGGCCGCCCTGCCCTGGCCGCTGCCCGACCTGGCGGGCGCGAAGGACGACGGCGCCCCCGCCGAACAGCTCTACGGCACCGAGGCCTGGCTGGCCGAGCAGTGGAGCGAGATCCTCGGCGTGCCGGTCACCGGCGCCCAGGAGGACTTCTTCGCCATCGGCGGCGGCAGCCTGGCCGCCGCACAGCTCACCACGCTGCTGCGCCGCCGCTACCCCTCCGCCGCCGTCCTCGACATCTACCAGCAGCCCGTGCTGCGCAAGCTCGCCCGCCTGCTGGAGCGCTCGGCGCAGGGCGACGGCGCCGTCCGCCCGGTGGCTCCGGTGCCGCTGCGGGCCAGAGTCGTGCAGACGCTGCTGCTGCTCCCGCTCTTCACCCTGGTCGGCCTGCGCTGGACCACCGGGCTGCTGGCGCTCGGCAACGTACTCGGCTGGTTCGGCGCCTACCCGTGGGCACCGACCGCCTCCTGGTGGCTGGTCGGCGCCGCCGCGCTGCTGCTGTTCAGCCCGCCGGGCCGGCTCGCCCTCGCGGCCGGCGGCGCCCGGCTGCTGCTGCGCGGGCTGAAACCCGGCAGCTACCCGCGCGGCGGCGGCGTCCACCTGCGACTGTGGACCGCCGAGCGGCTCGCCGAGCTGAGCGGCGCGACCTCGCTCTCCGGGGCCTGGCTGATCCGCTACGGCCGGGCGCTCGGCGGCCGGATCGGACCGGAGGTCGACCTGCACTCGCTGCCGCCCGTCACCGGCATGATCCGGCTCGGCCGGGGCTGCGCGATCGAGGCCGAGGTGGACCTGTCCGGCTACTGGCTGGACGGCGACCTGCTGAAGATCGGCCAGCTCCGGGTCGGGTCCGGCGCGGTGATCGGCACCCGCAGCGTGCTCTTCCCCGGCGCCCGGGTCGGCAAGCGGGCCGAGGTCGCACCCGGCTCCGGCGTCACCGGCCAGATCCCCACCGGCCAGCGCTGGGGCGGCGCACCCGCCACCAAGCTCGGCAAGGCCGACCGCGCCTGGCCCAAGCAGCGCCCGCCGCACCGCACCGGCTGGGCCGTCGGCTACGGCGCGACCGGTCTCGCGCTGACCCTGCTGCCGGTGGTCTCGGGCCTCGTCGCGCTCGCCGTGATCAGCCTCTTCGTGCACCCCGGCGACACCCTCGGCGCGGCGGTCACCGGCGCGCTGACCGGCCTGGCGCCCGCCACGCTGGCCTTCGGCCTCACGTACGCCGCGCTGCTGCTGGCCGGCGTCCGGCTGCTCAGCCTCGGGCTGCGCCCCGGGCACCACGCGCTGCACGGGCGGATCGGCTGGCAGGCCTGGACGGTCAGCCAGCTGATGGACCTGGCCCGCGAGACGCTCTTCCCGCTCTACGCCGGCCTGATCACGCCGGTCTGGCTGCGCGCCCTGGGCATGAAGGTCGGCAGCCGGGTCGAGGCCTCCACGGTGCTCGCGCTGCCCAGCCTGACCACCGTCGGCGACGGCGCCTTCCTGGCCGACGACACCCTGATCGCCCCGTACGAGCTGGGCGGCGGCTGGCTGCGGCTCGGCGAGGCGGAGATCGGCGAGCGGGCCTTCCTCGGCAACTCCGGCATGACCGCGCCCGGGCGCGCCGTGCCGGACCGGGGGCTGGTGGGCGTGCTGTCCGCCACCCCGAAGAAGGCCAAGAAGGGCAGCTCGTACCTGGGCATGCCGCCGATGAAGCTGCCGCGCGCCGCCACCGGCGGCGACCAGAGCCTGACGTACGACCCGCCGGCCCGGCTGCTCTGGGCGCGCGGGCTGGTCGAGGTCTGCCGGCTGGTGCCGGTGCTGGCCTCGGCCGCCGTCGGGGTGCTGACGCTGGCGGTGCTCGCCCGGCTGGCCACCACGTCGGTCGCGCTGGCCGCGCTGCTCTCCGGGGTGGTGCTGCTGGGCGCCGGGGCGCTGGCCTGCCTGGTGTCGCTGGCCGCCAAGTGGCTGCTGGTCGGCCGGTTCCGCGCGGTCGAGCACCCGCTCTGGAGCAGCTTCGTCTGGCGCAACGAGCTGGCCGACACCTTCACCGAGGTGCTGGCCGTGCCGTGGCTGATCGGCTCGGTGCCCGGAACGCCGGTGATGAACCTGTGGCTGCGGGGCCTCGGCGCCCGGATCGGCCGGGGTGTCTGGTGCGAGAGCTACTGGCTGCCCGAGGCGGACCTCGTGACGCTGGGCGACGGGGTGAGCGTGAACCGGGGCTGCGTGCTCCAGACCCACCTCTTCCACGACCGGATCATGCGGATGGATACTGTGATCCTCCGCGAGGGCGCCACGCTCGGCCCTGGCGGAATCGTGCTGCCCGGCAGCACCATCGGGGCCCGTAGCACCCTGGGGCCGGCCTCGCTGGTGATGCGGGCGGAGTCCGTCCCCGCCGACACCCGCTGGCTGGGCAACCCGATCGAGGCCTGGCAGGCATAGGCGAACATGCCCGTCGGAGCGCAGGGAGCGTACGAACCCGTGAGTCCCAAGCAGGTGCCCGCCCCCGGCGTGGACCCGTACTTCCCGGCCCACGGGGACGCCCGCTACCGGGTGCACCGGTACGAACTCGCGCTCGACTACCGCCCCGGCCCCAACCGGCTGGCCGGCTCGGCCCGGCTGAGCGCCGTCGCGGGCGGCGAGGCCCTGCGCGAGTTCGCGCTCGACCTGGCGGAGTTCCGGATCGGCCGGGTGCTGGTGGACGGCAAGGCCGTCCACTACACCCACCGGGCCGGGAAGCTGCGGATCCGGCCCGCCAAGCCGCTGCCCGCCGGGGCCGCGTTCACCGTCGAGGTGCACTACAGCGGCAACCCCCGGCCGGTGCGCAGCCAGTGGGGCGGGCTGGGCTGGGAGGAACTGACGGACGGTGCGCTGGTGGCCAGCCAGCCGGTCGGCGCGCCCTCCTGGTACCCCTGCAACGACCGGCCGGCCGACAAGGCCACCTACCAGGTCTCGATCACCACGCCCTCCCCCTACACCGTGGTGGTCGGCGGCCGGCTGCTCACCCGGACCACCCACTCCTCCAGCACCACCTGGGTCTACGAGCAGGCCGCGCCCACCTCCAGCTACCTGGTGACGGTCTCGATCGGCCAGTACCGGAGCGTGCTGCTGACCGAGGCGGACCCGGCCTCGGGGCGGGTGCCGCAGCGCGCGTACCTGCCGGCCCGGCTGCTGCCGGAGTTCACCCACGACTTCGGGCGGCAGACCCTGATGCTGCCGTTCTTCGAGGGCCTGTTCGGCACGTACCCGTTCGGCGAGTACGCGGTGGTGGTCGCCGACGAGGAGCTGGACGTACCCGTCGAGGCCCAGGGGGTGGCCACCTTCGGGACCAACCACCTGGACGGCGCCCGCACTTCGGAGCGGCTGGTGGCGCACGAACTGGCGCACCAGTGGTTCGGCAACAGCGTCTCGATCGCCGACTGGCGGCACATCTGGCTGAACGAGGGCTTCGCCAAGTACGCCGAGTGGCTCTGGTCCGAGCACGCGGGCGGCCGGACGGCGGCCGAGCACGCCGCCGTGGCGCACACCCTGCTGGCCGGCCTGCCGCAGGACATGCGGCTCGCCGACCCGGGCCGGAAGCTGATGTTCGACGACCGGCTGTACGAGCGCGGCGGGCTGACGGTGCACGCGCTGCGGTGCGAGCTGGGCGACGAGGCGTTCTTCCGGATGGTCCGGGACTGGGCCGCGATACACCGGCACGGTGTGGTCGACACCGCCGGGTTCACCGCGCACGCCGGGCAGTACGCGACCGGGTCGCTGGACGGGTTCTTCGACGCCTGGCTCCAGGACCCGGCCCTGCCGCCGCTGCCGGGCCCCCGGGCCGACGGCTCGGCCGGGAGCGGCGGCGGCCGGCTCTCGCGGGCCGGGCGGTGGTGGTCCGGCTCCGGCTCCTGACTCGGCTCCTGGCGCGGACGCGGCCGGCCCCGGACGAGTCGGCGACTCGTCCGGGGCCGGGTACCTTGCGGTCCGTCAGGTCCGGGGTTCGGTTCAGCAGGGGCCGTTGTCGGTCCAGACGCCCCACTGACCGCTCGCGGTCGGGTCCTCGTTCGTGGTCCACCACTTGTTGGTGTAGTAGTGGCCCTTCCAGGAGACCTTGGTCGCCGTGGCGTAGACCGCGGCGGCGTCCCAGCTCGGGGCGGTGCAGGAGCCGGTCGGCGTGGTCGACGGCGAGCTGCTCGGGGAGCTGCTCGGCGAGGACGAGGGCGAGTTGCTCGGCGAGCTCGACGGCGACGAGGACGGCGAGCTGCTCGGGGAGCTGCTGGGCGAGCCGGTCGGGGTGGCCGAGGCGGAGCCGGACGGGGCCGGGGCGGCCGGGCAGCTCGCGGCGGAGCCGTCGGTCGCGCTGGCCATCTTGTCGAACAGCGCGGTCTGCGTGCCCATGTCGTAGAGCGAGAAGGCGAAGGAGCCGCCGAGCCCGTTGCAGTGCGCGTAGTCCAGCTTGGCCTGGATCGACTGGGCGTTCTCACCGGTCCAGAAGGTGCTGCCGTCGTAGAAGTACGCGGCCTTGGCGGTGTCGTCCCAGTAGGTGTCGGCCGGGTTGTCGACGAAGCCGTTCAGCTCCTTGTACATCCGGATGCCGTTGACGTTCCCGGACATCGCCGCGCCGGTGGCCGGGCCGGTCGCGCTCTGGAAGAGACCGTGGTTCGCGCCGGCCGGGACGCCCGTCCAGCCGCGGTAGTAGAACGGCACACCCATGTTTATCTTCGCGGCGGGGAAACCGCCCTTGATCCCGTACTGCGGGTCACCGACCGTCCAGGCCTTGACCGCGTTGTCGATCGAGTACTTGCCGGTGCCCGGTGCGACCGGGGTCATCGGGTCGTTCGGGTCCGAGTACAGCGGGGCCTGGTGGTTGGTCGGGCCGGTCGCGTCCCATGCACCGTGCATGTCGTAGGTCATGACGTCCAGGAACGTGAGGTACTGGCCGAGCTTGTCGGTCTCGACGTTCTGGATCTTGTCCTGGCCGGCGCCGACCGCCGCCGAGAGGGCGTAGGTCTTGCCGTCGGCCTTGCCCTGGGCGTCCAGCTCGGAGCGCAGCTCGGCCATCAGCAGGGTGTAGTTCTGCTTGTCGGCCGGGCTGGAGTGGTTGCCGGTGTGGCCGCCGCCGCCCGGGTACTCCCAGTCGATGTCGAAACCGTCGAAGATGCCGGCCGCCGAGCCGGGGCCGCCGAAGCCGGCGTCCACGGGCAGGTTGCCCTTGATGAACATGTCGATGCAGGAGGACGCGAAGGCCTTGCGGTTGGCGTCGCTGGAGGCGACGTCGGAGAAGTACTTGGAGTACGTCCAGCCGCCGATCGACAGCAGGATCTTGAGCTTGGGGTTCTTCGCCTTCAGCTCCTTGAGCTGGTTGAAGTTGCCCGTGATCGGCTGGTTCCAGGTGTCGGCGACGCCGCTCACGCTGGTGGTCGCGTCGAAGGACTTCTGGTAGTCGGCGAAGGCGTCCGCCGCGCCGTCACCGGCGTTCGGGTCGCTCTCGTTCTGCGAAGCGGCCTTGGTGGCCTCGAAACACTTGAGGCTGGTCGGGTTGATGTTCGCGAAGTCGTAGATCAGGTAGTCCAGCTTGCCCGCGACGCCGGTGTCCTGAATGGTCTTCGGGTAGTACGCGTTGCCGTACACCGACCACTGGTCGAAGTAGGCGACCTTGATGCCGCCGCTGGTGGCGGGGGCGCCGGTGCTGTTGGTGGCGGCGGCCTGGGCGGTCGCGCCCGAGCCGACCGCGAGGCCGAGGCCGAGCAGCAGGGAGACGGCGGTACCGGCCGCGAGGGCGGCCAGGCTCTTGGGCCGCCGCTTCCTGGCCGGCTCCTGGGGTGTCAGCTGGGGGGTGAAGACAGCACGATCCATGGGCGCATGACTCCTGGTTGTGGGGGAACTGCCGTACCTCGTCGGGGTGGGACACACGGGGTGGGGCCATGTGGCCAGGGGCATGACAGCTGGGAATCGGGCATGGGTGGGTACGCGGGCGCCGGGGTGCGCCGAACCGGCACCGGAGGTCTGGACCACCGGCGCCGGTCCAGGGGCTCCCTGCACCTGGCACAAAAATGGACTAGACCAACTCCGGCGTCAAGAGCCGGCCTTGCGCCTTGAGCCCCCGTTAAGGTTCGTCCGGGCACCTCGCCCGGCATCTGAGCAGCACAACGCCGGCCCGCTGGAGCTGCGGGCCGGCGTCGGACGACTCAGAGCTGGTCGATCTCCGTCAGATCGATGTCGACGGCGAACGGCACGCCGACCTTCAGCCGGTCGTGGTGAATGCCGGTGACGACGTACGTCCTGGTGGCCGGGTCGAGTTCGAAGACGTAGACGACCGGTCGGCGGCCCTCCGCCTTCTCCACCCGCCAGAAGTGCGGGATCCCGGCCTGCCCGTACTTGCGGGGTTTGGTGTCACGGTCACGCTCGACCGAGTCGGGCGAGACCACCTCGACCGCCAGGACGAGGTCTCCCGCCTGGTAGCCGGTCTCCTCCGCGCCCTCGGTCACCGCCTCGGCGCGGACCACGGAGATGTCCGGCTCGGGACGGTCCCGCTTGCCGAGGATCACGCTCATCTCGCGCACCACCCGGAGATCGCCGGGAGCCGTCACCCGGAGCCCCCGCGTGAGCAGGTCCACCGCAAGCATGTGGAAGTACTTCTGCGGGCTCATGAAGACAAGGCTCCCGTCGATCAACTCCGTGTGCGGCGGGAGGCCAGGCATGTGGTCGAGATCGTCGGCGGTGAATCCGCCTTCCGGCGGGATGAGCCAGTCGGGCACGGCTGTCATCGTTGCTCCCATGTGCGCGATCGTCGCCGACACGGGCAGCCTACCCAGCGGGAACGCCCGAATATCGCTCCTTCGAGTGACGGTCAGTAACGCAGCGCGTTGCCCACCGCCGCCTTCACCGTGCCCGAGAGGGTGCGGTTGCTGCGGGCGGTGGCCTGGGCGGTGCCGCCGGCGGCGACCTCGGGAACGTTGACGATGACGGTGTCCAGGAGCTTGCCGGTGTCGTCGTCGAAGTTGACCTGGACGGTGTAGCGGTAGCCCTGGGTGCTGCGGTTGGTGACGGTGACCGGGACGTCCGAGCGGCCGTCGGAGCCGGTGACCACGGCGCCGAGGCCGATGTCGCTCTTCGCGTCCAGGCCGCCCTTGATGCCCGCCAGCGCCGAGGAGGCCGCCGACTCGGCGGAGGCGGCGGCCGAGGCCGCCGAGGAGGCCAGGCCGTTGGCGGCGGAGGCGAGCGCGGAGGCGCCCGAGCGGGCGGCGGCGAGCGCCGAGGAGGCGGCGGAGGTCGGGTTGCTGCCGGAGGAGCAGCCGGCCAGCAGCAGCGCGGCGACGGCGGCGGCCGTGGCGGCGGGGAGGCGGTGGCTCATCAGGAGAGCCCGATCCCGTTCTGCTGGGCCGCCTCGTCGGCGGCGCGCTCCTCGCGGCGCCGTACGACGTCCTGGCGGCGGGCCACCACGCAGGCGGCCGAGACCGCGCTGCCGGCGAAGGCGAGCAGGCCGACCCAGGCGCGGTCCAGCGCGTGGCCGGTCGCGTGGTCGACCGAGTAGCGGCCCGCGCCGGAGAGGCCGAGGGCGAGCCCGCAGGCGCCGAGGAAGGCCGGGTACTCGTAGCCGCCGGCCGTGGCGAAGAAGCCGCCCGGGGCGTGCACGGAGATCGCCCCCGCCATCGTCCCCGCGACGATCGCCCCGGCCGCCGGGGTGGCCAGGCCCACGACCAGCAGCGCACCGCCGCCCGCCTCGCCGAGCCCGGCGGCGAGCGCGCTGCGGCGGCCCGGCACGAAGCCCATGTGCTCCATCGCCGTGGCCGTCCCCGCCAGCCCTCCCCCGCCGAACCACCCGAAGAGCTTCTGCGTGCCGTGCGCGACGAGCACCCCGCCGACGGCGGCGCGCAGGGCGAACAGTCCTAGGTCCTTGCGGTTCAGACAGGTCATGATGAGCCCTCGGATCGTGCCGGCTGGCGGCGGACGGGTTACCTGGTCCGACTCCCATCCCAGCCCACCGGGGCGGCCCGTTCGACCCGGGGACGCCATCCGGGCGAACCCGCCCTGCCGAGGAGAACCGTGCCGGAGTACCACCTCGACGGCGCGGCCGTCACCGACGAGCCGTCCCTCTACGCCGCCCTGGGCCGGGCCGTCGTCCCGCCGGACGGCTACTACGGCCGCAACCTGGACGCCCTGGCCGACTGCCTGCGCGGCGGGTACGGCACCGAACCGCCGTTCACCCTGGTCTGGCACGACTCGGCGGCGGCCCGGCGGGCGCTGACCCGGCGGCTGGTGGTCGGCGTCCGGGAGCAGAGCTACTTCGACGCCGTACTGGACGTGCTGCGGGACGGCGGGGTGACCGTGGTGCTCCGGTAGCGGCCGCTGCGGCCGGCGCGCCTCCCGGGGAGCGGCCGCTACCCCTCCAGGGACCGGACGAACGCCCGTGCCCGCCTGGTGAGCTCGGGCCAGTCGGCGGCGGCGACCAGGGCCGGGGAGACCACCTCGCCGCCCGCGCAGACCGCGAGCGCGCCCGCCGCGAGGAAGGCGGCGGCGTTGGCCGCGCTGACGCCGCCGGAGGCGACCAGCGGGGCGTCGGGGAAGGGGCCCCGCAGGTCCCGCAGGTAGGACGGGCCGAAGGCGCGGGCCGGGAAGACCTTGACGGCGGCGGCGCCGAGGTCGAGCGCGTCGGCGACCTCGCTGGGGGTGAGCGCACCGAGGACGACCGGGACGGGCGCCGCCGCCACGGCCGGGCGCAGGCCCGGGGTCACCAGGTACCGCGCACCCGCCTCGACCGCCTGCTCGGCCTGCCCGGCGGTGAGCACGGTACCGACGCCGATCCGGCAGCCGGTGTCCGCCGCGACGGCGCGCCGGACGTGCGCGGTGACGTCCGGGGTGGTGAAGGTGAACTCCACCCAGCGGATGCCGCCTTCGGCGAGCGCGGCGCAGAGCGCGGCGGCGTCGGGGATCGCGGGGGCCCGGACGACGGCGATCACCCGGTCGGCGGCCAGCTCGTGCAGCGGTGTCATGCGGTGCCTCCTTCGGCGCGGCGGCGCAGGGTGCGGCCCGGCAGGGCGCCGGTGGGGCGGGAGTCGTCGATCACGGGTGTCCCGCCGACCAGGACGTACGGGATGCCGGCCGCCGGGCGGCGCGGGTGCTCGAAGGTCGCGGTGTCCCGGACGGTGTCCGGGTCGAACAGGACGAGGTCGGCCGCGTACCCCGGACGGATCAGGCCCCGGCGCCGCAGGCCGAGCCGGCGGGCCGGGCGGCCGGTCATCCGGGCGACGGTCTCCTCCAGCGTGAGGACGCCCGACTCCCGGCTGTAGTGGGCCAGGTAGCGCGGGAAGGTGCCCCAGGCGCGCGGGTGCGGGCGGGCGCCGGTGAGCAGGCCGTCGCTGCCGACGGTGTGCGCCGGGTGCCGCATGATCGCGCGGACGTTGTCCTCGTGGCCGACGTGCTGGAGGACGGTCGTGCCCAACTCGTCGGCGGTCAGCAGGTCGAGGAAGGCGGTGGTGCCGCTGACGCCCCGGCGGCGGGCCAGTTCGGCGACGGTGAGCCCGACCAGGCCGGTGAGCCGGCCGTCGCGGACACCGGAGAGCTGGACGGTGGCCCAGTCGGTGACCACGCCGTGGCAGCCGTCGCTGCCGGTCTCCTCGACGGCCGTCCGGATCCGCTCCCGGACGGCCGGGTCGCCCAGCCGGGCGAGGGTGGCGGCGGGCCCGCCCTCGGTGGACCAGGAGGGCAGCAGGGCGGCCAGTGTGGTGGATCCGGGCAGGTACGGGTAGCTGTCCAGGGTGAGGTCGACCCCGGCCGCGAGGGCCTCGTCCAGCAGGGCCAGGAACTCGCCGGCCCGGCCCTCGTTGACGCCGAAGTTCATGGTGGCGTGGGTGAGGTGGAGCGCGCAGCCCGTCCGCCGGGAGAGCTCGATCACCTCGCCGTAGGCCGCCAGCGCACCGGCGCCGTACGAGCGGGTGTGCGGGCAGTGGTAGCCGCCGTGGGCGGCCACCACCGCGCACAGGGCGGTGAGTTCGGCGCTGTCGGCGTACATGCCCGGGGTGTAGGTGAGCCCGCTGGAGAGGCCGACGGCGCCCTCGCGCAGGCCCTGGGCCAGCAGTTCGCACATCCGGGCCAGCTCGGCGGGGGTGGCGGGGCGGTCGTCCCAGCCGACCACCAGGGCGCGCAGGGTGCCGTGCGGGACGAGGTAGCAGGCGTGGGCGGCGAGCCCGGAGCGGTCCAGCCGGTCCAGGTACTCGCCGACGGTGCGCCAGCTCCAGTCGAAGCCCGCCGGATCGCCGTTCCAGCCGGCGAGTTGGCGGCGCAGCAGCGGGAGGGTGATGGAGTCGACCGGCGCGTAGGAGAGCCCGTCCTGACCGAGGACTTCGCAGGTGACGCCCTGGCTGACCTTGGCCGGGTGGGCCGGTTCGGTGAGCACGGCGAGGTCGGAGTGGGCGTGCATGTCGATGAAGCCGGGGGCGAGGACCAGCCCGTCGGCCTCGATGGTGCGGGCGGCCGGGGTGCCGTCCGGCTCGGTGATCACGCCGCCGGTGACGGCGAGGTCGGCACGGTAACGGTCCGCGCCGGTGCCGTCGACCACCCAGGCGCCCCGGACCAGCAGGTCCGGCATCAGAAGTACGTCCTCACCAGGTCCACCACGCGCGGGAGTTCGGCGTCGGCGGAGTCGAGGACGGGGAGCATCGTCCACTTGTCGAAGACCGTGCAGGGGTGCGAGAGGCCGAGCCGTACGATGTCGCCGACCTCGACTTCGGTGTCCCGCAGGTAGGCGTGCTGGTCGTTCAGGGCGGTGATCCGCCCACTGGTCAACGGTCCCTTCCCGCGGATGAGTTGGGGCTCGGGCAGGCCCTCGTCGTAGGACAGGTCGCGCTTGCCGCCGTCCAGCAGGGCGAGTCCGGGCTCGGGGCGGGAGACCACCCTCGTCCAGCCGTGCAGGGCGGAGCGGAAGGGGGTGGCGCCGGCGGTGCGGGCGAGCGGGGAGATGCCCCGGTAGAAGCCGTCGTCGTGGGCGAGGTAGGCGCCGGAGCGCAGCACCACCCGGGTGCGGTCGTCGGCGAGCGGGGCGAGCAGTTCGGTGACGGTGTCGAAGTACGCGCTGCCGCCCGCAGTGATCCAGACCTGCTCGGCCTGGTCGAACAGGCCCTCGGCGTCGAGCATCCGGTGCAGTCCGCCGAGGTCGGTGAGGTAGCGGGCGACGGCGGCGAGCGAGTCGGCACGGGCGTCGTGGGCGACGGCGCCCTCGTACCCGCTGACGCCCGTCAGCCGCAGGCCCGGCGCGGCGTGGACGGCGCGGGCGACGGCCCGGGCCTCTTCGAGGGTGCGGCAGCCGGTGCGGGCGCCGGGGGCGCCGAGTTCGACGCAGACGTCCACGGGCGCGGGGGCGCCGCGCAGGGCCTCGTCCATCAGCTCGACGGAGCGGGTGGAGTCGACCCAGGAGGCGAAGCGGAAGCCGGGGTCGGCGGCCGCGGTGGCGGAGATCCGGCGCAGCCCGGCGGGGTCGAGCAGGGTGTTGGCGAGGTGGACGGCGCGCAGGCCGAAGGCCAGGCCGACGTTGACCTGCGGGAGGTTGGCGAGGGTGATCGCGACGGCCCCGGCGTCCAGTTGGCGCTGCCAGAGGGCGGGGGCCATCGTGGTCTTGCCGTGCGGGGCGAGGCCGACGCCCGCCTCGGCGCACCAGCGGGCCATGGTGGCGAGGTTGTGGTCGAGGGCGCCCGCGTCGAGGGTGACCAGCGGGGTGGCGAGGTCGTCCAGGGTGGGCCCGGTCGCCAGGTACTCGGCGGCCGTCCGCCCCCAGGCGGCGGCGGGGACGGCCTTGAACCGCCAGTCGAGCCGCTCCTCGGCCGGCGCCGCCACCCTCCCGCGATCGATCAGCCGCGTCGGGGCCTGCTTCGGAGTCCGCATCAGCGCCGCCTTCCGGTTGCGTTATACGCAACGGTCGTTGCGCAGTCTGCCTCCACTGATCTAACCTCAGGTCCAGACCACTGGTCAACGCACCGCACCCCGATCCGGACCTCAGGAGCACCCAGGTGACCCCTCCCGCCGCCGTCTGCCTCGGCGAGTCGATGGCCGTGCTCATCCCGGAGCCGGCCGGGCCGCTGGAGCAGGCCGAGAGCTTCCGCCACAGCTACGGCGGCGCGGAGTCGAACGTCGCCTGCGGGCTGGCCGGGCTCGGCGTGCCGGCCGCCTGGGTCAGCCGGGTCGGTGCGGACGGCTTCGGCCGCCGCCTGGTCGAACAGATCGCCGCGCACGGGGTCGACACCTCGGCGGTCGGGTACGACCCGGCCCGGCCGACCGGCCTCTACGTGAAGGAGACCGGCTCGGGCGCGGACCACCCGCACGACCTGGGCGCCGGGCGCAGCAGGCTGCACTACTACCGGCGCGGGTCGGCCGCCGCCGCGATGGGCCCCGAACTGCTCGCCGAGCCGGCCGTCGCCGCGCTGCTGGCCGGTGCCGAGCTGGTCCACCTCACCGGGATCACCTCCGCGCTCTCCGACAGCTGCCACCGCCTGGTCCGCACCCTGCTGGCCGTGCCCGGCCGCCTGGTCAGCTTCGACCTCAACTGGCGCCCTGCGCTCTGGGCCGGGCGGGACCGGCAGGCGCTGCGCTTCCTGATGAACGCCTCGGACATCGTGCTGCTCGGCGCCGACGAGGCCCGCGAGGTGCTCGGCACCGACGACCCGGCGGCGCTGCGCAAGCTGCTGCCGAGGCCGGGCGTGCTGGTGCTCAAGGACGACGGGCACCGCGCCACCACGATCGCCCAGGACGGCTCCACCACGGCCGAACCCGCGCTGCGGGTCAGCGTGCTGGAGCCGACCGGCGCCGGGGACGCCTTCGCCGCCGGGTACCTGGCGGGCACGCTGCGCGGCCTGCCGGAGCAGGCCCGGCTGCGGCTGGGCCACCTGTCGGCCGCGGCTGCCCTGACCACGGCGGGCGACCTCGCGCCCGCGCCGCCCGCCGGGCTGACCGGCCGGCTGCTCGCGGCCGACGCGGCCGGCTGGGCGGCCGTCACCGTCGACGCGGCCGGCTTCCACCCGGCGGGTGGGCGGTGAGCAGCTCGACCGTCGCCCGGGCGATGCGGCTGCTGGCCGAACTGGGCGAGGGCGAAAGGACCCTGGAGCAGCTGGCCGCCGTTCTGGACGTGCACAAGAGCACCGTGCTGCGGCTGCTGCGCCCGATGGAGGACGAGCGGATCGTCCAGCGCGACGCCGCCCACCACTACCGGCTCGGCCCGCAGCTGTTCGCCCTGGCCGGGCTGGCCCTGGAGCAGCGCGGCATCCGCGCGGTCGCCGCCCCGCACCTGCGCGAGCTGAACGCGGCCACCGGGCAGACCGTCCACCTGGCGGCCTACGAGGGCGGCGAGGTGGTCTACATCGACAAGTACGACTCGCGGCAGCCGGTGCGGATGTACTCCCGGATCGGGCTGCGGGCGGCGCTGCACTGCGCGGCGGTGTCCAAGGTGCTGCTGGCCGACCTGCCGTTGACGGTGCGTCAGCAGGTGGTCGGATCAGTGGAGTTCACGCCGTTCACGGCGAACACCCTCACCACCCCGGAGGCGCTGCTGGCCGAGCTCGCGACCGTCGCCGCCCAGGGCTGGGCGCAGGACC
Source organism: Kitasatospora kazusensis (assembly GCF_039529945.1). NCBI lineage: Bacteria > Bacillati > Actinomycetota > Actinomycetes > Kitasatosporales > Streptomycetaceae > Kitasatospora > Kitasatospora kazusensis. Next base: position 28,598 of record NZ_BAAANT010000036.1, read on the forward strand.
GCGCCGAGCACGAGCCGTTCGTGAACTGCGTCGCGGCCCCCGTCCGGGACGTCACCGGGCGGGTGGTGGCCGCCGTCTCGCTCTCGGTGCCGGACGTCCTGCTCGGCTACCCGGAGGTCCTGGCGCTGCTGCCCGACCTGCGGGCCACGGCCGCGGCGGTCTCGGCCGACTGCGGGCTCGCCGCACACTGAAACCGACCAGAAGGACGGACATGAAGACCGAAGTACGCACCACCGGCGCCCCCGCCCCCGCCTGGGTGTTCTCCCAGGGCGTCCGCAAGGGCCCGATCCTCCAGGTGTCCGGCCAGGGCCCGCAGGACCCGGCGACCTCGGAGTACCTGTACCCCGGCGACGTGAAGGCGCAGACCCGGCGGACGCTGGAGAACGTCCTCGCGGTGCTGGAGGCCGGCGGCGCGACCGTCGAGGACGTCGTGATGTTCCGGGTCTACCTGACGCGGCGGGCGGACTTCGCCGCGATGAACGAGGTGTACGGCGAGTTCATCGACCGGCACGTCCCAGCCGGCGGCGTGAAGCCCTGCCGCACCACCGTCTTCGTCGAGCTGCCGCACGAGGCGATGCTGGTGGAGATCGACGCCCAGGCCGTCATCGGCTGATCGGGCCGCCGTCCCGGTGCCAGGGCGCGGCGGCCCGCCGCCGCGCCCTGGCTGAAGCATGCTTGGCTCATGTCCGCCTTCAATCTCAGCAGCGCCTTCGTGACGTTCTTCGCCGTGGTCGGGCCGCCCAAGGTGCTGCTGGCGTTCGCCCACGTGGCCAAGACCCGGACCAGTGCGGAACTGCGCAAGCTGACTCTGGTGACGACCCTGGTGTCGGCGGTGGTCGGCGTGACGATGGCCTACACGGCCGACTGGCTCACCACCTTCTTCCACATCAGCGACGAGTCCCTCCAGCTCGCCGGCGGCGTGATCTTCTTCATCTACGCCGTCGCGCTGGTGCTCGGCATCCATCTGGGCAGCGGCAGCGCCGAGGACGACGAGGGCCAACTGGCCGGCCCGCTGGCCGAGGGCGTCCGCGAGCTGATGCTCCCGTACGTGGCCAGCCCGCTGGCGATCACCGCCGTGCTGGTCGAGTCGCTGGAGAAGGACACCTGGTCCTGGCACAGCACCATCGCCAGTGCGTACGTCGCCGTGGTGGCGATCAACTGCGTCTGCGTCCTGCTGCTCTCCCGCCTGCTGCGGCGCACCCACCAGACCTCGCTGGAGGTGCTCTCGCGGCTCCTGGGCCTGCTGCTGGCGGCGGTCGGCGTCGAGCTCTTCCTGAACGGCCTGTCCGGCCTCGGCGTCCACCTGCCGAACAGCACCCACTGACGGGGGCTCCCGCCGGTCAGGACGGTACGACCGGCTGCCAGGGGACCGGGCTGGAGAGGATCATCGAGCTGGACGGCTGGCCGTAGACGGCCAGCCGGTCTATCAGCTGTTCGAACTCGGCCATGCCGGACACCGCGACCAGCAGCGCGCAGCACGCCCCGCCGGTGACGCGGTGCAGCTGCTGGACCTCCGGCCAGGCCGCCACCGACGGGTCACGCAGGACGCACCGCGGCCCGTAGCACTGGATCTGCACCAGCGCCGTGACCGCCAGCCCGGCCCGGGCGAGGTCGACGTGGGCGTGGTAGCCGCTGATCACGCCCTCCGACTCCAGCCGGCGGACCCGTTCGGCCACCGCCGGCGAGGAGAGGTTGACCCGGCGGGACAGCTCGTTGAAGGAGAGCCTGGCGTCGTTCTGCAGCTCGGCGAGCAAGAGGCGGTCGACGGCATCCATCGGAACTCCTGATGTTTCCAGCGGCTGTTTTCGGTCTGCAAGGCCGAAAGCCGTAAAGACCTTTTGAATGGAAGGCGGGCCCCGCGATCCGGTGCCCGTTGCCCATTCAAGACGGGACCGGACCGCCGCACAATAGTGCCGGTCCGCCGCCCGGTGACGGACCGGGAGACTTCAGGAGGAATCGTGATGGGTCAGGACAGTGTCAGTACCCCGAGGCTGTCGTTCGGCCCGGACGAGGAGCCGGACATCGGCACGCCGTACGCGCAGTACGTCCGGCTGGAGACGCTGCACAGCCTCCAGCACCCGCGCAGCAAGGTCGACGCCGAGCTGTCGTTCATCATCACCACCCAGGTGATGGAGCTGCTCTTCGACCTGCTGCGGCACGAGTGGACCACCGCGCAGCACGCCCTGCGCGAGGACGACCTGACGGCCGCGTTCGCCGCGCTGCGCCGGGGCACCCACGTCCAGGACGTGCTGATCAGCTCCTGGGACCTGCTGGCCACCATGACCCCGGGCGAGTTCACCGCCTTCCGCGAGGTGCTCGGCGAGGCCTCCGGGTTCCAGTCCTCGGCCTTCCTGCGGCTGGAGTTCATGCTCGGCAACAAGAACGAGTCGCTGCTGAAGATGTACGAGGGCTCCGCCGCCGTGCACGGCGACCTGACCGCCGCGCTGCACGCCCCCAGCCTCTACGACGAGGCGCTCGCGCTGCTCGCCCGGCGGGGCCTGCCCGTCCCGCACGAGCCCGGCACCGGGCGCTACCGGGCCAGCGAGGAGGTTGTCGCCGCCTGGCGCCAGGTGTACACCGACCCCGCGCTGGCCGAGGCGGCCCGCCTGGGCGAGGCGCTGCTGGACACGGCCGAGCGGGTCACCCGGTGGCGCCAGCGGCACTACTCCTCGGTCAAGCGCACGATGGGCGCCAAGCCCGGCACCGGCGGGTCGAGCGGCCTGACCTGGCTGAAGCAGTCGGCCGACCAGGACGTCTTCCCCGAGCTGTGGACCGTACGGAACGAACTGTGAGGAACGCACTGTGACCCGTACCCGTGAGGAGTGCGCGGCGCTCGACGCCGCCGACCCGCTGGCCGGCTTCCGGGCCGAGTTCGCGCTGCCCGAAGGCGTGATCTACCTGGACGGGAACTCGCTCGGCGCGCTGCCGCGCCGGACCCCCGAGCGGGTGCGCGAGCTGGTCGAGGTCGAATGGGGCCAACAGCTGATCCGCAGCTGGAACGACGCCGGCTGGTTCGCGCTGCCGCACACCCTCGGCGCCCGGATCGCCCCGCTGGTCGGGGCCGCCGCCGGCCAGGTGGTGGTCTGCGACACCACCTCCGTCAACCTGTTCAAGGTGCTCACCGCCGCGCTGCGGCTGCGCCCGGGACGCCGCACGGTGCTGGCCGAGCAGGCTGCCTTCCCCACCGACCTGTACATCGCCGAGGGCGTGACCGGCCTGGTCGAGGGCACCCGCAGCGTCCTGCTGCCGTCGGCCGCCGACCTGGACGGCATGCTGGACGAGGACGTGGCCGTCGTCCTGCTCTCCCATGTGGACTACCGCACGGGCGAGTTGCTCGACATGGCCGGGATCACCCGGCGGGTCCAGCAGGCCGGGGCCCTGATGATCTGGGACGTCTGCCACTCGGTCGGCGCGCTGCCGATCGAACTCGACGCCTGCGGTGTGGACTTCGCCGTCGGCTGCACCTACAAGTACCTGAACGGCGGCCCCGGCTCACCCGCCTTCCTGTACGCCGCCGAGCGCCACCAGGCCGCCGCCGCACAGCCGTTGAGCGGCTGGTTCGGCCACGCCCGCCCGTTCGACTTCGAGCCCGGGTACGAACCGCTGCCGGGCATCGGCAAGTTCCTCACCAGCTCGCCGTCGATGCTCGGGCAGGTGGCGCTGGGCGCGAGCCTGGACATCTGGGAGCGGGCCGACCTCCAAGCCGTCCGGGCCAAGAGCCTGGCCCTGACCGACCTGTTCGTCGAACTGGTCGAGCCGCTGAAGCTGGAGGTGGCGACCCCGCGCGCGAGCGAGCGCCGGGGCAGCCAGATCGCACTCCGGCACCCCGACGGCTACCCGGTGGTGCAGGCGCTGATCGAACGCGGCGTGATCGGCGACTTCCGGGCACCGGACCTGATGCGCTTCGGCTTCACACCGCTGTACGTCGGCTACCGGGACGTCTGGGACGCGGCGCACCACCTCGCCGAGGTGCTGGAGTCCGGCGAGTGGCGCGCCGAGCGGTTCAACCGCCGGGGGGCGGTGACGTAGCGAAGGCGCTCACCAGGGTGTCCCAGTCCGGCGGCGGACCGGGCGGGATGCCCGCCGTGTGCGCGACCTCCACGATCCGGGTGGCCAGCCGGTGCACCGCCAACTCGTACCGCTCACGCGGCGGCCCGGCCTTAGCCAGGCCGAACAGCCCCTCGGACTCGTAGAGTTCGACCCGGCTGTCGACGTACTGCAACCGGCTCGCCACCTCCGGCAGCTCGGCCCGCCGGACGGGCGCCCACAGCGCCGGGACGATACCGCTGGACCAGCCCGCCCCGCGCGGGCGCTGCTCGAAGGCCGACCACTCCTTGCCGCAGCGCTCGTCCAGGAAGTACCCCGGCGAGTAGAGCGGCACGAACACCCGGCAGACGGCCAGCGCCTCGGCCGCCGGGCGCAGCGGATCCTGCTCGTCCCGGCGGCCCATGAAACCGGCCGGCGCCGCCTCGGGCAGGTCGGTCAGCTGGAGGATCTCCTCGGCGAGGTCGTCGAAGAGCTGCTCCACCATGGCGTACGGCTGCGCCTGCCGGGCGTAGCTGAGGAAGAAGTACGGCGCCGACGGTTCGGTGCGGTGGGTCCGGCGGGCGTGCGAGGAGGGGGCCGGGCGGCGGCCCGGGCGGCGGCCGACGGCGGGCAGGACGGGCGGCGGCCCGGCGGCGGCGGCGGCGGGGTTGCGGGAGAGCAGGAAGGACCGCTCGTGCAGCCGGAACCAGAACCGGGTGCGGGAGGTCCGCTGCTCCTCCGCCGCCTGCGCCTGGAGCGCGCGCAGCAGATGGCGCGCGCTCAACTCCGCCTCGCCGCCCGGCTCGCCGTCCCGGAGCAGCTGGTTCAGCCGGCCGGCGAGCGAGCGCTCGCCCGGCGGGCGGATGCTGAGCAGCTGGTGCACCGGCTCCTGGGCGCCGACCGGTTCGGCGGGCTCGGCGGGCTCGCCGTCCTCCCAGCCGTCCAGCACCAGCAGCCGGTTCGCGGCCCGGCTGCCGGACACCAGGCCCAGCAGGGTGGCCCAGGGCAGCGGGCGGCGGTCGCCCGGCGGCCGGGAGCCCAGCACCAGGCCCTCCGCCGGGAGGGTCGTCACCTCGCCGCCGACGTAGACCACCAGGGTGTCCTGGGCCTCGCCCGCGGCCGTCCGCAGCGCCCGCAGGAAGCCCTGCGGGTCGTCGAGGCCGAGCCAGATGTGCTCCGCATCCAGCCCGACCAGGGCCCGGCTGGACAGCGCCGCCGCCAGGCCGGTGAGGTCGCCGTGGGCTCTGGCGTCCTCCGGGCCCAGCGGATCGCCCTCGGCCGCCCGCGAAGTGGTCAGCAGCAGGACGGCCCGCGAGCGCGCGGGGTCGGGCAGCCGCCTCGGCGGCGCCGGGGCGGCGCCCGGGCCGGGGGCCGGCTCGGGCACCATCCGCAGGACGGGCGCGCGCGGGCCGTCGAGCATCCGCAGCGCGGCCGGGCTGATCAGAGCGAAGGCGTGCCGCTCGGCGGCGACCGCCGGCGGCCCGGTGTGGGCCGTCGGCCCGGCGGCCTCGGAGCTGCCGCCCGGGCCGACCACGGTGCAGTTCGGGCCGTGGTCCGGCTCGGTCGCGGCGAGGGCCGCGAACTCGCCCGGCACCCGCCCGGCCCGGGCGGCGATCTGTTCGCCGACCCTGGCCAGCAGACCGACCGCCTGGTGGGTGGTCGAGCGCGGCAGCGTCCGGAGCAGCAACTCCCTGACACCCGCCCGGAACTCGAAGTGGTCGCGGCGCCCCTCGCGCTCCTTCAGCAGCCCGCTGACCACCACCTCGGCCAGGTGCTGGGGCTGCGGCCGGGCGAAGCTGGCGCGTTGCAGCAGCCGCATCACCGGCAGGGCCGGGGTGGTCAGCGCGGTCAGCCCGGCGAGGGTGAAGGCCTCCCGGGAGGCGACCGAGCGGAATCTCAGCACGAGCTCCTCGGCGGCGAGTTCGTCCGGCTCCGGACCCGTACCGGCGTCCGGCTCCGGCAGCACCGGGGACGGGCCGAGCAGCAACGCGGAGCCCACCACCTGACCGCCCGCCGGACTGCCCACCAGCCGGGCCCAGTTGCCGAGCCAGCCGGCCCCCGCCTCCAGGACGGGCACGGCGATCTCGCCCCGGCCACGGGCGGAGCCGGTGAACGAGTCGGTGAACGGGGCGAAGTCGTACGCCGAGTCGGGGACGCCGGCCTCCGGCGCCGAGAGCAGGCCCGCCACGGCGGGCAGCGCCGCGAGCTGCCAGAGCCGCTCGGGCAGCGGCTGGACGACGGCGACCGGGCAGCGGCGCGCCAGTGCGTGCAGCGTGCGGTGCCAACGCAGGCCGGGCACGCCGGGGCGCCACTGCGGGCCCATGCAGTCGCTGAGCACCAGCACCGCCGTCCGGGCGTCGGAGGGGCGCCGCCGGCCCAGCCGGCCGGCGTCGTCCAGCCGGGAGAGCCCGACCTGCCGGAAGGCGCCGGTCTGCCGCAGCAGGGTGCGGAGCTCCAGCGCGAGCGGCTGCCAGACCGCCATGGTCGGGCCGCAGTCGAGGATCAGGTGCAGGTCGAGCCAGCGTTCGGTGCCGGGCCGCAGCACCGGCAGCCAGCGCACCGGGCCCGGCCCGCGCAGTGCCTCGGCCAGCCGGTTGGCGGTCGCCGTCTCGTCCAGCAACGAGCGCTTGGGGTCGGGGACTTGGCGCTTCAGCGGGCGGAGCGCGCGTTGCAGGGCGAGCGGACGGGCCAGCATCGGCGCGCTCGGGGTGGGCACGACGGCGGCCGCCACCCCGTCCGCCGGGTCGTCGGAGGGCAGGTGCAGCGCGGTGCGCAGCGACTGCCCGGAGCCCCGGCCGGTGCCGTCGGCGCCGCCGTCCGCCCCGCCCGGGCCGGCCGCACCGCCGAGGCGGCGGGCGCCGTTCCCGTCGGCGTCCGGGCGGTCGTCCGCGCCCGCGCCGTGCTCGCCGCTGCGGGCGGCCAGCCAGAGCACCTCGGCCAGCTCGATCGGCCCGGGATCGGGGCGGCCGAGGTCGGCGAGCAGCGCGCTGAGCCGGTCGACGGCGGTGGGCGCGACGGGCGGGGGGCCGATGGGCGGGGGGCCGCTGGGTGAGGGGCCGGCGGACGGGTCCGGCGGCGGGTCGCCGTGGTCAGAAGACATCGTCGTCCTGGCCCCGGCTGAGGTAGGGCATCACCTGGGCGGCCAGTGCGGCGCGGTCGGCGGTCTCGGCGAACTCGGAACGGGAGGTCAGATAGATGGCGTTCAGCAGCTGGTCGGTGGCGAGTTCGCCGTCCTCCCGGCGGCTCAGGAAGACCCGCAGGATCTCGTCCACCAACTCGGCGTCGGTGCCGGGGAGGTGGGCTCTGACGATGGCCTCCAGTTCGGCGCCCTCGGGCCGCCGCAGCTCCAGCACCACGCAGCGCCGCAGGAAGGCGGCGGGGAACTCGCGCTCGGCGTTGCTGGTCAGCACGGTGAACGGGAAGGCCCGGCAGCGCACCCGCCCGCCGCTGACCGGCGCCCGGCCGTGCCCGTCGGCGGTGAGCACCCGGGCCTCGGGCTGCTGCGGCGCGGCCCGGACGAGTTCGTCGATCTCGTACTGGCCGTCCTCCAGCACGTGCAGCAGGTCGTTGGGCAGGTCCAGGTCGCCCTTGTCGATCTCGTCGATCAGCAGCGCCCGGGGCCGGCCGTACGGGAGCAGGGCGGTGCCGAGCGGGCCGAGCCGCAGGTGCTCGTCCAGGCCCGCGCCCTGGCGGTCGGGGCCGGCCTGGTTGGCGGCGTACAGGCGGGAGAGCGGGTCGTACTGGTAGAGGCCGTCGCGCAGGGTGCTGCGGCTGGTGATGTTCCAGCGCAGCACCGGGCCGAGGCCGAGTTCGCGGGCGACGGCGTACGGCAGGCTGGACTTGCCGCTGCCCGGCGGGCCGGTGACCAGCAGCGGGCGCCGCAGGTAGAGGGCGGCATTGACGAGTTCGACGGTCTCGGGGGTGGGCCGGAAGGTGCTGGCGCGGTGCCAGACCGGGGCCGCGCCGGAGTCGGCCGGGCCGGTGGGCGGGTCGAGGGCGGGGCCGCCGTCGAAGGCGCGCCAGGGCGGTGGGGCGGGCAGCGCGGAGAGTCCGTCGTGCGGCGCGTCGGCGCCCCGGTAGATCGGGGTCAGGGGCATGGTGCGGACTCTCCTGCTACTGGCCCGCCGGGCGGCGGGGTTGGCGGGCGGTCGGGACGACCCGGTAGGGCCGGTGCGGGCTGGGCAGTACTTCCGGGTCCTCCCAGAGCAGGACGAGACCGTCGGCCCAGTGCCCGGCCGGGTCGTCGCTCTCCTCCGCCTGATGGCGCAACTCCTTGATCCGGCGCGGCAGATCGACCGGTGGGACGTCGGCCAGTTCCTCTGCAAGTCTGGCAAGGAATCGCGCGCTGCGGCAGGTGTCGGAGCGGGTGTGATCGGTGGCGCAGGCGCACTGCTGCCAGAGCACCACCGGGGCCCCGGCCTTGAGGGCGGCGGCGAGCAGGGGCTCGTACGGGGGGCCCTTGGGCGGCCCGGGGAGCGCGGGGATTTCGGTGCGCTCCCCCGGGCGCAGGCGGTGGTACAGCTTGCGGCCGTCGTGGACGCCGGTGCACTGGACCACGTGCAGGACGGTGCCCTGTGCACCGCGCAGCGGGGCCCACTTGATCTCCAGCTGGCGGCGGTCCGCCGGGTCGGCGCGGCGCTGCTGGTCCACCACGACCACCGCGTGGTCGGCGCCGAGCGGGCCGAAGTCGGCCCGGCGGCGGGTCCAGCTGTGGACGGGCTGGGTGAGCCACCTCCTGGGCAGCGCGAATATGATCAACTCGGCTCCGTCCGGCTCCAGTTGCCCGAGCTCGCGGTCGATCCGGTCCCGGACGAAGGTCTGCAGGCGCGGCCTGGTCACCGTACTGGCGTGCGGCTCGCCGAGCACCCCGTCGCGGATGGTGGAGATCGCGACATGGAACATCCCGGGCCCGGCGCCGCTCGGCCCGATGTCCACCAGGATCGGCCGCCAGCCCTCGCCGCGCCCGGCGCCGCCGCCCGGCCGGTCGGGGTGCCCGTCGAGCCAGCTGCGCAGGCCCTCGCGGAGCGGCCCCTCCCCCGCCGCCTCGGCGGCCAGCCCGGCGAAGTCCACCACCGGATGCGGGCGGTCGGGCGGGCGCGGCACCTCGGAGAGCAGGTACCAGCAGACCTCCCAGAGGCTGCCGGGCCGGGTCGGCGGATCCGGGCAGCCGAGACTGCCGACCGCCGCCCGGTACAGCTCCAGCGGGTCGGCGGCCACCTCCGCATCGGCCAGCAGCATCCTCAACTCCCGTACGGCGGAGGGCGCCACGGCAGCCCCCGGCAGGTGCTCGGCGAGTTCGGGGACGTACCGGGCGAGCGCCTCGCCGGGCAGCATCTGGCCGAGCCGGACGGCCGGCCGGGCCCGTTCGTCCGACCCGCGCCAGAGCGTGTCCTGCGCCGCCGTCACCAGGCCGACCACCTCGCCGGTCGCCGCGATCACCACCGGCCCGCCGCTGAACCCCGGCGAGAGCGGCATCCCGGTGCCCTCGTGCTCCAACTGCACCAGCTCACCGCCGATCCGGAAACCGCCCCGGGTGAGCCGGATCTCACTGCTCAGTCCGCCGTCGTGCCCGGCGGGGAAGCCGTACGCGGCGAGCTGCGGCGCCTGGAGCCCGGACCAGCTGTGCAGCGCGGCGAACCGCGCGGGACCGGCGGCGTGCGCGGGGACGGGCCGGTCCAGTTCGAGGACGGCGACGTCCCCGGCGCCGCCCGGGCGGTCCGGCCACGGGCCGCGCCGGACGACGGTGGCCGACAGCTCGGGGTCGTCGGGCCGGTTGACCAGCCGGACGACGGCCCGCTGCCGGCCGTGGACCACATGGGCACAGGTCAGCACCTGCCGGTCGGAGACCAGGATGCCGGCCCCGGTGGTCGGCGCCGGACCGTCGGTGGTGACCCGGGCGAGCCAGAGCACGTCCTGCATCGACGCGCCCGCCGTCAGGGCTGCGGATCTCGTCCGGACGACCAGGAGAGTCTGACGGTCAGATGGGCGTCGGCCGCCGTCCGGGCGACCAACGCCCCTGCCTCGGCGGAGAGTTTGACCCCGAACTCGATCTCCACCTCGTCCGGCGCGAGGCTGCCGCCCCGGAACACCGCGAGCGCCGACTCGGCGGCGGCCCGCACGCCCGAGAGCGCCTCCTCGAAGGTCTCCGAGGCCCGCCCGACCGCCCCGCTGCGGCCGACCGGCTGCATCCCGTACGACTCCTCGGCCCGCACCCCGGCGCCCTCGACCCGGACGACGGCACCTTCGGCGGTGAGGAACTCCGCGTAGTCCACGACTCCCCCAGTGCGTTCAGCCTGATGGCATCTCAGAGGCGTGCATCTCAGAGGCCACCGATGGTCGCACGGTACCGGGCTCCATGCACCGGTTCCGGCCAATCTCGCACTTTTCGTTCACCATGCACAGGCCAAAGGGGGCGCGGGGGGCTGCGTGTCACGGGAGGGGCGGCACCGGTACCTCCGGGTGCGCGCGGCTTCGCGCTCCCCCCAGCCTTCGGCCGGGGGGACCCCATGCGCCCTCCGGGTCAGCGGTGCCTGTGGGACTTGCGGGGCTTACGGGCCATCCAGACGGCGGTGCCGCCCGCCGTGACCAGGGCGAGTGCGCCGAGGCCGGCCGGGATGGTCATACCGCCGCCGGTGGCCGGAAGTTCGGGGCCGGGGCTCGGGGAGACGGACGGTGCGGGGGTGGTCGCGGAGGCGGTGGGGGTCGGTGTCCCGGTCGGGGTGGGGGTCGGGGTCGGGGTCGGCGTGGGTGTGGGCGTGGGCGTGGGCGTCGGCGTCGGGGTGGGCTCCTCGCACTCGGGCATGTCGCCGGTGAAAGGGTAGGAGTGGAGCTCGTACCCGCCGCTGCCCTCCTGGATGAGGTTGCCCGCGAGGTAGACCCGCCCGTTCACCCCGGGCTGGGAGAGCGTCATGGTGCCGGCCGGGTTGCCCGCCAGGATCGAGCCCTGGAACTGCGCGCCGCCGGTGATCCTGGCGTCGGTCGCGGTCGGGAAGTTCCACATCAGCCTGGGCCGCAGCTCGGTCAGCTGGTCCCCCGGGTTCCCGGTGCCGGTGTAGGTGTTGATCAGGGCGTCGGCCGCGAGCATGTTGACCACGATCGTGGCCCCGGCGGGGATGCCGGCGAAGACCAGGCCGATCTGCCGGGTCGCCGTCCCCAGGTTGCCGGTGACGTCGAAGATCTGCCGCATGCTGGTGCCGTCGCCGGTGAAGGTGGCTTCGCTGCTGGTCAGCGTGACGGTACCGGTCGCCGTCGCCTTGCCCGCGCAGGCGGACAGGTCCTCGATCGTCTTGAGCACCGGCCGGTACTTGTCGGCCGCGGCCGGGTCCTTGATCTGCCTACCGTCGGGCGTGATGTTCACCGTGCCGGTGACGGTACCGCCGTACCGGAGGTGACCCCAGGCCACGCCCTTGGAGTCCGAGCCGCCGATGTAGACGGTGTTGCCCGGCCGGACGGTCAGGTCGCCGCCCACGGTGACGAAGTCGGTGTCGTCCGGCGGGGGTACCCGGGAGCCGACGCCGACGACGGCCATGTTGAAGGCCCCACCACCGTTCTTGTCGACGGTCAGGTTGCCGAGGGTCACCACCTTGCCCTCCACCTCGGCGGCCCGGCCCCGGGCGGTGTAGTCACCACCGGTGAACACGTTGATCGTGGCGTCGCGGCCGGCGAAGTCACCGTTGTTCGGCGGCGGGTACGGGCCCGGACAGGCCGGACCGCTGCACGGGCCGAGCGGTGGCGTCAGCGGCGCCGCCGAGCCCGGGACGACGACGGCCAGCGGTACCAGCGCCAGAGCGGCGACGACCCCCATCCGAATGAGCCTGGTCGGATTCTGCTGGGCAGGGCGGTTCGGCGTGCCGCGACGCACTCTTCCTCCTCCGGGTGGAGCCGGCCCCGGCCGGAGCCGGGCAGCTGACCCGGGTCAGTCAACGTCCCGCCCCCGGCACGGCACCGCCCCCACGCCGCACACCGCCGCAGATCCGCCCGGACGGTCCACGGCCGGGGCCGCCGGCCCGGGGGGCCGGGGGGCCGGGGGCCGGGCCTCGGGGCTTTCCGTCCGGGGAGGGGTCGCCCGGGAGCTCCGCAGCCCGGCTCCGGAGCGGGGATAAGCGGGTGTTAGCGTGCCGGGGGCCAGGATCACCAGAACGGCCCAGTCCCCGGTCAGCCGTCGGCTGTCCCGCCGCCCCACCGCCCGCAAAGGTGTCCCCCATGGCCAAGTTCCTGCTGAGCCTGCACGTCCTGGCCTCGGTGCTGTTCATCGGCCCGGTGGCCGTCGCCGTCAGCATGTTCCCGCGCCGCGCGCAGGCCGCACTCGCCGCCGGCGCAGAGGGCGCCGAGCAGGTTTCGGCGGCGGCCTCCGTCCGGCTGCTGCACCGGATCACCCAGATCTACGCGCTGCTGGGCATCGCGGTGCCGCTGATGGGCGTCGGCACCGCGCAGGTGATGGGCATCATCGGCCAGACCTGGCTGATCGTCTCGATCGTGCTCACGGTGCTCGCGGCGGCCACGCTGATGCTCTTCGTACTGCCCGCCCAGCAGGCCGTCGTGGACGCGCTGCAGAGCGGCGCCGAGCCGGCGGGCGAGGACCGCACCCGGGCGACGGGCGGCCTGCGGCTGCTGCCGATGACGGCCGGGGTGTTCAACCTGCTGTGGGCCGTGGTGGTCGTGATGATGGTGATCCGCCCGGGTTCGACCACCGGAGCCTGACCGCTCGCGGCTCCGGGAAGCACCACCCCCGCGTGCTTGACCGCGTGCGAGACGCTCGGCTCTCCCGCATTCCGTACGCTGCGGTGGCCCCGCCCCTGGTGGGCCACCGCAGCCGCGTGCAGCCGTCCCGCCCTCCGTCAGACCGCTCGGCCGGTGGGCTCGGGCCCGGTCCAGCCGCACGTGCCGACGCACGCCTCGTTGCCCTCGGGGTCGGCCAGCACCCAGTGCGACGGGGCGAACTCGTCCGTCACCAGCCGCCCACCGGCCGCGATCGCCGCCGCCACCCGGGCCTCGGCCTGGTCCTGCGGCAGCCAGACGTCGACGTGGACCCGGTTGCGCTGCGGGCGCGGCTCGTCCAGCTGCTGGAAGAAGAACGGCGCCCCGCGACCCTGCGGATCGACCAGGTCCTCCGGGCTGCCGGCGCGGTGCCGGTAGCCGAGCAGGACCCGCCAGAACTCCACCACCTCGGGCCCGGCCAGCGCGTCGACCGTGACCTGCACGGTCTTCAGGACCGACGGGTCGGCGACCAGCCCCAACTCGCTTGCCACCGCCGAGATCCGCCGCGCCGAGTCGACCTCCCGCCCGGTCATCCCGAAGACCTCGTCCGTACAGGTGACCAGGCGCACCGTGACCCCCTCGGACCGCAGGTCCACAGCGGGGTGCTGCTCCGCGAGGCCGTCCAGCTCACCGATCGCCTGCGCGAACCGCGCCCCGACCGCGAACGACTCCGTACGGAAGAACGCGACCGCCCCGTCGCCCAGCACCCGCCAGTCCTCGACCCCGGCCGCCTGGTGGAACTGTCGCGGGGTGATCCGCCCGACCGCGCTCTCGACATCGCTCATGCCCGGAACCTATCGGGCAGGTCCGACAACCGACGCGGAGGGAGCCAACGGCCGATCAGACGGCCCCGAACTCCCCCCGGACGGTGGCAGCCACGAACGCGGACCAGGCCTCGGACGACACGGAGAAGTGCACCCCTGGAGCCTTGGTGTCACCGACCAGGACAGCGCCGTGGGTCGAGGCGAAGTTCGTGGCCACCCGGACGCAGTCGCCCTGGCCCTGAGCGTCACTGTAGGTGCTCTTGAACCACTCGGCGGCGTGCAGGTCGGGGGTGCAGGCGGTGCTCATACTCGGAACTCCTCCATGACGCGTCGGAGCCATGTCCTCGACTCCTTGGGCGGCAGAGCTGCTGCCTGGATGAAATCGTAGTTCAACGAGGTCTCGGCCACTTGTTCCGGGGATTCGAGGAGCTGACCCACCACGTAGCCCTCCACGTACGCCGCCCGGGGAGCGTCCAGGAAGTCCAGAAGCGTGATGGAACCAGCCATCGAGCCGTGCCCACCACTGGAGAATGGCAGGACCTGGACCACCGCGTTCGGGCCGTCGGTCAGGTCCAGAACGTGACTGATCTGCTCGCGCATCGTCTCAGGGCTGCCAACCGCCCGACGCATGGTCACCTCGTCCAGCACTACCCAGATGTGCGGTGGCTCGTCTCTGGTCAGGAGAGCCTGTCGGCTCTCTCGTGCCGACCAACGTTCTTCGATCTGGTCAGGGGTGGCTCTCGGTAGGCCGAGTTCCAGAAGACGCTTGCCGTACCGCCTCGTCTGCCACAGTCCGGGAAATGCACCGTTTGCGAACTTCCGCTGCGTCGAGGCCAACGCCTCCAGCTCCATGAACCGGCGGGACCAGTCCGGGAAGCCCTCCAGGCAGACCAGCGGATAGAGGGCCGTGAAGATCCCGTCCGACTCGAAGTACTCGTCGAGCTCGGCGGGAAGTTCCGGAGGGATGCTGCGGTCGGCGGTTTCGATGTTGGAGAGCACCGTCTTGCTGCGGTTGATCTCGACCGCAAGTGCGGCGAGGGACTTCCCACGTCTCTTGCGATGTACCCGGAGCTGGAAGCCGAAGAGGTCCCTGACCGATCGCCCGGGTTGGAGTTCTCGCTCCTGCGCTACCACGAGTGTTCGAACCTCCCATGTTCGCAACGCCATTGCGAACATGGCGCTCCTTCCCAGGCTAGCGCCGGAGCGCGACGCTTGGGTCACGGACAGCGAGGAACGCGGGACGCACAGAGATCACCGAGGTGACAGCCATGACAACTGGTCAGACATCCGACAACCTGTTCAACCGGATGTTGGCGCCGTGCAGGTGTGGCGCCGACGCCTGTGACGGCCGGCCGGAGACCGGGCTCAAGGTCGCCGACCTGTACCCGGCCGACGATCCGGTGGATCCGGCCGCCCGGCCGCTCGCCTCCCCTTACCTGCCGACCAGGGTCGGAGAGTTGGTCCGCGACACCCGGACCGGGCGGCTCGGCAGCTACCAGGACCGGCAGGGCGGCCGGATCTACCTCCGGCCGGTGGGCGGCGGGTGCGAATGGACCGCCGACCCCCGGTTCATCGACCGCGCGCCCGAGGCCGGACCGTCTCCGCTCCGACCCGGCCGCTGACCCCTCACCTCACCCGAACCCCGTACGTACGAGTCGGCCCCGGCGTCCCCTCCTACAGACCGAACAGCCGGGCCGCGTTGTCGTGGCAGACCGCCCGCAGCCAGTCGTCACCGAGGCCGAGTCCGGCCAGGGAGTGCAGCGCCTCGACGTAGGGGTGGGGGATGTTCGGGAAGTCGCTGCCGAGCAGGATGCGGTCCTGGAGGACTCGCAGGCGCGGGAGTTGGGCGGGCGGGAAGGGGGACTGCTCCTCGGTGAAGGCGGTGAACGCCATCGTGGTGTCCAGGTGGACGCGCGGGTACCGCTCGGCGAGGTCGAGGAACTCCTGGTACTCCGGGAGGCCCATGTGCGCGACGATCAAGGGGAGTTCGGGATGGCGGGCGAGGACCGTGGCGATCGGGTCCGGGCCGGTGTGCTTGCCCGGAGCCGGGCCGGAGCCGCAGTGGGTGACGACCGGGGTGCCGGTCTCGGCGAGCAGGCGCCAGACGCCGTCCAGCAGTGGGTCGGCCGGGTCGTACGCCCCCACCTGGACATGGGCCTTGAAGACCCGCGCGCCTTGGGCGAGAGCCGCCGCGACGTACTCCTCGACGCCGGGCTCGGGGTAGAAGGTCGCGGTGTGCAGGCAGTCCGGGGTGCGGGCCGCGAAGTCGGCGGACCAGGCGTTCAGCCAGGCGGCCATCCCGGGCTTGTGCGGGTACAGCATCGCGGTGAACGCGCGGACGCCGAACTCGCTTAGCCGGGCGAGGCGCTGCTCCTCCTCCTCGCGGTAGGTGATGGGCCAGGGGCGGCCGGTCAGCGGACCGGCCGCGTCGAAGTAGGCCCAGACCTTCGCCAGCACCTGTGCGGGCATGAAGTGGGTGTGCACGTCGATCAGCCCGGGCAGTCCCAACTCCTGCCAGAAGGACCTGACTCCGCCGGAGCCGGGCATACCGCGTTCCGGCATGCCCGGCTCAGACATGCCGGACTCAGACATGCCGGACTCAGACATGCCCGGCTCAGACATACCGGGCCCGGGCCAGGACGGCTTCGGTGTCCACCCCGGCCGGCAGCGTGCCGAACGCGCCGCCGTGGTCGCCGCCGAGCCGGGAGGCGCAGAAGGCGTCGGCCACCGCCGGGTCGCCGTACCGGACCAGCAGTGAGCCCTGGAAGGTGACCGCCATCAGCTCGACCAGCCGCCGGGCGCGGTACTCCAGCTCGGTCAGGTCGCCGAGCTGCTTGCGCAACTCCGCGATGCCCGCGTCCAGCCGGCGGTCCGCGCCGGCGGCCTGCCCGACCTCCGCGAAGAACGCCTCGACGGTGGCGGGCTGCCGGGCCATCGCACGCAGCGCGTCCAGCGCGGCGACGTTGCCCGAGCCCTCCCAGACCGAGACCAGCGGCGCCTCCCGGTAGAGCCGGGGCATGCCGGACTCCTCGACGTACCCGTTGCCGCCCAGGCACTCCAGCGCTTCGGCGGCGTGCGCCGGGCCACGCTTGCAGACCCAGTACTTGGCGACGGCCAGGCCCAACCGGCGTACCAGGGTCTCCTGTTCGTCACCGGCCAGCGAGCCGTCGGTGGCGGCGGCCAGCCTCAGTGCCACCGTCGTCGCGGCCTCGGACTCGACCACCAGGTCGGCGAGCACGTTGCGCATCAGCGGCTGGTCCACCAGCGCGGCACCGAACGCCCGCCGGTGGGTGGCGTGGTGCAGCGCCCGGACGGCGCCGAGCCGCATCCCGGAGGCGGCGCCGAGCGTGCAGTCGAGCCGGGTCATGTTGACCATCTCGATGATGGTCCGCACGCCCCGCCCCTCCTCGCCGACCAGCCAGCCGACCGCGCCGTCGTACTCGATCTCGGCGGAGGCGTTGGAGCGGTTGCCCAGCTTGTCCTTGAGCCGCTGGAGCATCAGCCGGTTCAGGGTGCCGTCGGGCAGCACGCGTGGCAGCATGAAGCAGCTCAGCCCGCCCGGCGCCTGGGCGAGGGTGAGGAAGAGGTCGGACATCGGCGCCGAGGTGAACCACTTGTGGCCGGTCAGCCGGTAGGTGCCGTCGGCGTGCGGGGTGGCCTTGGTGGTGTTGGTCCGAACGTCCGAGCCGCCCTGCTTCTCCGTCATCGACATCCCGGCGATCAGGCCGCGCTTGCCGGCCGGCGCGCGCAGCCCGAAGTCGTACTCGGGGGAGGCCAGCAGCGGTTCGAACCGCTCGGCGAGTTCGGGCGTGGCGCGCAGCGCCGGGACGGCGGCGTACGTCATGGAGATCGGGCAGCTGTGACCCGCCTCGACCTGGCCCCAGAGGTAGAACTTGGCGGCGCGGGCGGTGTGCGCGCCGGGGCGGTCGTCGCGCCAGGGCGCGGCGTGCAGGCCGTGCGAGACGGCGGTACGCATCAACTCGTGCCAGGCCGGGTGGAATTCGACCTCGTCGATCCGGTGACCGTAGCGGTCGTGGGTGCGCAGGACGGGCGGGTTCTCGTTCGCCAGCCGGCCCCACTCGGCGGCCTCGGCGGTACCGGCCAGCCGGCCGAGCGCATGCAGTTCGGGCTCGGCCCAGCCCGCGCCCGCCCGGTGCAGGGCGGCCAGCAGGGTCGGGTCCTCGGCCTGGTCGTGACCGTACGGGTCGGGCACCTGGTTGGTGACCTCATGCGTCGGCGGCATCGCGTCCTCCTTGGGTGGGGTCTCCCAGGGCGCGCATGGCGAAGGAGACCAGGGCGGGGATCAGGTCGTCCGAGGGAGACCCCGTGTCGAGCGGGCCGACCAGCGCCTCGCCGACCGCGCCGACCAGGGCGGCGGCGGTCAGTTCGGGCGGCTGGTCGGGGAGTTGGCCGGTGGCGACGCCGTCGGCGATCTGCTCGGCGAGCAGGTCGCGGAAGGCCCGGCGGAAGACCAGCCGCTCGGTCTCGACGATGGCCTCGGCGGGCTCGGCGAGCAGCGCGTACGCCAGCCGGGGCGCCTTGAGCGCCCGGGCGGAGAAGGTCTCGATGACGGCCGTGATCTTGCCGTGCGGGGTGGTCTCCCGGGCGGCTGCCTCGGTGACGGCGGCGACCTCGCGGCCTACGACGGTGCGGAACAGCTCCGCCGACAGCTCGGCCTTGTTGGCGAAGTGCTGGTAGATGCTGCCGGTGGCGATACCGGCCCGGTGGGCCACCGCCGCCATCGAGCAGCGGGCGTAGCCCCGTTCGCCGAGCAGCGCGACGGCAGCCCGCAGCACCGCCTCGCGCTGCGCGTCGAGCCGGGCCTGTACGGCTGGGGTACGTCGGTATGCCACACCAAGAATTGAACCACTGATTCAGATCTTCGACCAGGGACCGCGCAGAACGGGCCACCCGGTCGGGTGGCCCGTTCAGGAGACCGCTGTGGCGTGACCCGGCGACGATCCCGGCCCAGATTGCCCGTTCACACCGGGGGGACCGCTACGGCCGGGGCAGTACGCAGCCCGACAGCGTCAGGTCCAGCTGGTTGCCGGGGGCGAAGCAGGCGGGGATGCCGTACGTCTCCTCGGCGTAGTTGGTGCCCTGGTGGACCGTCACGTTGCCGTTCTGGTCGACCTCGCACGGGTTGTCGACGGTGCAGGTCTCACCGTTCTCGTTCCCGGTGTTGTTGACCGCGACGACCAGGCCACTGCTGGTGTCGATGACCGGCGAGCCCGAGGTGCCGCCGATGGTGTTGCAGGTGGAGGTGTAGCGGACCGAGTCCTTCCAGGTCCAGTCGCCCTCCTCCAGGCGGTACACGAAGCCGTCGACGTTGCAGGAGTAGACCGTCTTCCAGTACCCGGAGACCACCTTGATCGCGGCGCCCGCCACCGGGTGGGCCGCCGAGATCGTCAACGGGCTGATGCCGTAACGGGACTTGATGGAGGAGTAGGTGGTGGTCAGCTGGTAGAGCGTCACGTCGGTGTCGGTCATCGTGCTGTAGACGACCTTGTTGGCCCGCAGCGTGGTGAGCCGGCCACCGCTGGCGCTGAGCAGTGTGAACGTGCGGCTGGACGGCTGGTCGGTGATGACCTCGCCCGGGCCCGGCATGCCGGTTTCGAGGCAGTGCCCGTTGGTGAGGACCAGCGCCGGGTCGGACGCGACGGAGTTCGGCATCCGCACCACGGAGCCGGAACAGTCGTCGAGCGCCACCGTACCGGCGAAGTTCACGGTGACGGCCGGGGCAGCCTTCGCCGGAGCTGTCGCGACGGTCGCGGCGGAGGCGGGAACGGCGCCGGCCAGGGCGGTGGCCCCGGCCAGCAGCAACGCGGAGAACGCGCCGATGAGCGGCTTCTTCATGAGAGTGCCTCTCGGTGTGGGGGTTTCCCCAAACCTGGCGTGGACATGCCGCCATGTCAATACTGTTGCACGAATTGCCAGTTGACCCGTCGATACCGCGTCGAAAGGAGGGGCCGGACCAGTGCCGACAGCGGGGTCAGGAGTCGAGCCAGTGTCGGCGCCCCACGCCGATCAGCCGCAGCTGGATCCGCGCGGTACGGGCGATCCGCCGCTCGGCCTCGCCCTCGCACCCCTCCCGCGACCCGTCCGACCCAGGTCCGCCCGCCCCAGGCCCCTCGGAGCCGGACCCGTCCATCCCAGGCCCGTCCGGCCCGGCGTCCAGGAACGCCGCCGCCGTCGACACCATGTGGTCGACATACAGCTCGGCGAGCATCCGGACGTCCTCCGGACTCCAGCCCGCCGACTCCGGCTGCGCCCCGAGCGCCCCGGCCACCTCCTCGGCGAAGCGCCGCAGTTCGGCGGCGATCGCCTCCCGTACCGGCCGCACTCCCCCGTGCCGCTCCCGGGCGAGGAACCGCGCGTGCGCGCGGTGCTCCCGGACGTACCGGGCGATCACCTCGACCGTGCGGTCGATCCGGGCCTCGGCCTCCCCCTGCTCGGCGAGCGTGGCGCGGATCATCGCGTGCAGGCTCGCCAGCGACTCCTCGACCAGCGCCACCCCGAGCTCGGCGAGATCGCGGAAGTGCCGGTAGAACCCGGCCGGCGACATGCCCGCCTCGCGGGTCACCTCGCGCATGCCGAGGCTGCTCAGGTTCTGGTGCTCCAGCAGGTGCAGGCCCGCATCCATCAGGGCGCGCCGACTCTGCTGCTTCTGGGCCTGTCTGACCCCTGGGGTGTGACTCACGTCATTCAGTAAACAACTGTTTGCCGAGTTGCGCCAGCGTAGAGTGAAGAAGTCAGCGAACACTTGTCATCCCAAGTGATCGCCGAAACTCCTCAACCGCCGGAACGTCCGTCAACCATGAAGGGCCGGTCATGCTGCTCGTCGTCATCGTCGCCATGGGCCTCCTCGCGGGGGCCGCCATCCACACCTCCCTTCCGGTCTTCCTCACCGCCTCCGCCGCGATCGCCCTCTGGCTGCTCGCCTTCGGAGCGCGCGAGGGCCTCGCCCGGACCCGCCGGCACCAAGAGCGCCCGCTCTGACCAGCAGACCCTGAAGACGTAAAGAAGTAAGAGGAGTCCCGCCGTGAGTTTCCCGATGAACCACCAGGCCACCGAGGACGCCGACCAGATGGCCGTCGCGTCCTTCGTCCTCGGCCTGCTCGGACTGCTGATCTTCAACCTCGTCCTCGGCCCCTGCGCCATCGTCCTGAGCGGCCTCGCCCTGGCCCGCCGGACCGGCCGTCGCGGCCGCGCCCTGCTCGGACTCGCGCTCGGCACCGCCGACCTGGTGATCCTCGCGATCTCGGTCCTCGGCAGCCACCACACCATCTGGCAGCTCGGCGCCTGAGTACCCGCGCGCCGAACGCCGGACCGCCGTCCGCTGAACTCCGGCGGTCGTGCTGCTGCTGGGTGCCGCCCTCGTTCTGGTCCGCAGGGCGGGCTGACAGCCGGGAAACCCCGGGGCCCGGTACCGCCGTGACGGCGGTACCGGGCCCCGGGGCGCTCGGGCGGCGGTCGGTCAGACCGTCAGCGGCTTGATCGCGGTGGGCGCGTGGCCGGGCTCGGTCGCGAGCTCCTCCCACTCGTTGATCGCGTCGATGCCCGCGCCGCCCATCGAGATGTTGGTGACGCGCTCCAGGATGGCCTCGACCACGACCGGGACGCGGAACTCGGCGGCCAGCTTCTTGGCCTGCTCGAAGGCGGGCAGCAGCTGGTCCGGCTCGGTCACCCGGATCGCCTTGCAGCCCAGGCCCTCGACCACCTTGACGTGGTCGACGCCGTAGACGCCCAGCTCCGGGGAGTTGATGTTCTCGAACTCCAGGTTGACCTGGAAGTTGATGTCGAGGTTGCGCTGCGCCTGGCGGATCAGGCCCAGGTACGCGTTGTTGACGAGCACGTGGACGTACGGGATCTTGTGCTGCGCACCGACCGCCAGCTCCTCCAGCATGAACTGGAAGTCGTAGTCACCGGAGAGCGCGACGACCGGGGTCTCCGGGTCGGCGGTGGCGACGCCCAGCGCGGCCGGGATGGTCCAGCCGAGCGGGCCGGCCTGGCCGCAGTTGATCCAGTGGCGCGGCTTGTAGACGTGCAGCATCTGCGCACCGGCGATCTGGGACAGGCCGATGGTGGTGACGTAGCGGGTCTCCGGACCGAACGCCTTGTTCATCTCCTGGTAGACGCGCTGCGGCTTGATCGGCACGTTGTCGAAGTTGGTCCGGCGCTGCAGGGTGGCCTTGCGCTCCTGGGTGGCGGCGGCCCACTCGGCGCGGTCCGGCAGCTTGCCCTCGGCCTTGAGCTCCTTGGCGACCTCGACGAGCAGCTCCAGCGCGGCCTTGGCGTCCGAGGCGATGCCGAAGTCCGGGGCGAAGATCTTGCCGAGCTGGGTCGGCTCGACGTCGATGTGGACGAACTTGCGGCCCTCGGTGTAGACGGCGAGGTTGCCGGTGTGGCGGTTGGCCCAGCGGTTGCCGATGCCGAGGACGAAGTCCGAGGCCAGCAGGTTCGCGTTGCCGTAGCGGTGCGAGGTCTGCAGGCCGACCATGCCGGCGTTCAGCTCGTGGTCGTCCGCGATGATGCCCCAGCCCATCAGGGTCGGGATGACGGGGGTGCCGGTCAGCTCGGCGAACTCGACCAGCAGGGCGGAGGCGTCGGCGTTGATGATGCCGCCACCGGCGACGATCAGCGGACGCTCGGACTCCAGCAGGAAGCCGATCGCCTTCTCGATCTGGGCGCGGGTCGCGAACGGCTTGTAGACCGGCAGCGGCGCGTAGGTCTCGGGGTCGAACTCGATCTCGGTCAGCTGGACGTCGATCGGGAGGTCGATCAGGACCGGGCCCGGACGGCCGGAGCGCATCAGGTGGAAGGCCTGCTGGAAGACGCCGGGGACCTGCGCGGCCTCCAGGACGGTGGTCGCAGCCTTGGTGACCGGCTTGGCGATCGAGGCGATGTCGACGGCCTGGAAGTCCTCCTTGTGGAGCACGGCGGTCGGCGCCTGGCCGGTGATGCACAGGATCGGGATCGAGTCGGCGATCGCCGAGTACAGGCCGGTGATCATGTCGGTGCCGGCCGGACCCGAGGTGCCGATGCAGACGCCGATGTTGCCGGCCTTGGCCCGGGTGTAGCCCTCGGCCATGTGCGAGGCGCCCTCGACGTGGCGGGCCAGCGTGTGGCGGATCTCCCCGGAGGCCTTGAGGGCCGCGTAGAACGGGTTGATGGCCGCGCCGGGAACGCCGAACGCGACGTCAACGCCCTCGCGCTTGAGGATCTCCACCGCCGCGCGGGCGGCTGTCATACGAGGCATCGGGTTACTCCTGCGGTCGGCCCGTGAGGTCGGGGTCCTCCTCCGTCCCGCAGGTCCA
The DNA here is from genome assembly GCF_039529945.1 of Kitasatospora kazusensis. Classification (NCBI taxonomy): domain Bacteria; kingdom Bacillati; phylum Actinomycetota; class Actinomycetes; order Kitasatosporales; family Streptomycetaceae; genus Kitasatospora; species Kitasatospora kazusensis. The sequence continues at coordinate 51,462 of NZ_BAAANT010000036.1, forward strand.
CCCGTATGCGAGCGATTCCACGATGCGGAAGAGTAGTTTTGGTATGCGGAAGCAAAGTAAGCCGACGGCCGCGCGGCCGTCAAGGGGGGTCCATCAGCGGCACCCTGGGGGCGGGCGGACGGGCGGGAAGCGGACGGACGGTGGCGGCCGTTTTCGGGCAGGCCGATTCCGTCGGCGGACAAGAATCCGGAACAGGGGAGTCCCCATGGACGCTACCGGCCGGTCCCAGCGGCGCCGACTGTCATTCCGCACAGGAAGCCGTGATCCCGGAAAGGCCCTTTCGGCGGATCCGCCGAGGCGCCCGGGAAAGGAGGAATTCGCGCACGGACGGCAAAGTGCCCCGAAGTCATGGACTTCGGGGCACGATTACTGCGAATTCACCGCGCAGCCGGACGGCGGCGCCGGGGCGTGCGCCTCAGCGCGGGCGCCGGAGCGCGCAGCACTCACGGGGGCGCCACCGGCCGGGTCCGCCGGAACGGAGCGGAAGCGGCCGGGGCCGGGCCGAGCAGAGCTGAGCCGGAAGGGACAGCGGCTCGGGGCGGGAAAGGGGAGGGCACGGCGGGGCGGGCGGAACCCGCCCGGGCGGGACGGCTCAGGCGAAGGTCAGGTACGCGAGGCTGCCGAGACCGGCGACCGTGCAGTAGATCGCGAACGGGGTGAGGGTACGGGTCTCGAAGTACTTGGTGAGGAAGCGCACCGCGACGTACCCGGCCACGAAGGCCGCCACGCTGCCGGCCGCGATCGGGCCGCGGATGCCGGCACCCGCCGGGCCGAGCAGGCTCGGCACCTTGAGCAGGGCGGCGGCGGCGATCACGGGGGTGGCCAGCATGAAGGAGAAGCGCGCGGCGTCCTCGTGTCCCAGACCGCGGAAGATGCCCGCGCTGATGGTGACGCCGGAGCGGCTGATGCCGGGCAGCAGGGCCAGGATCTCGGCGGCGCCGATCTTGGCCGCCTGGCCGAAGGTGAGCGCGGAGATCCGGCGGTCCGACAGCTCCTCCTCGCTCAGGTGCTCCTCGCCCGGGCCCGCCGCCTGGCCCGCCCGGCGGCGGCCGGTGCCACCGCGGCGCAGCCGCTCGGTGCCGTACAGCACCAGGCCGTTGAGCGTCAGGAAGATCGCCGCCGGCACCGGCTTGCCCAGCGCGGTACGGAAGACGTGGTCCAGCGCGAGCCCCGCGACGCCGACCGGGACGGTGCCGATGATCAGCAGCCAGGCCAGCTTCTGGTCCACGGTGGCTATTCGGCGCTCCCGCACCGAACTGAACAGGCCCTTGATCACCCGGATCCAGTCCCGCCAGAAGTAGACGACCAGGGCGAGCGCGGTCGCGAGGTGCAGGCCGATCAGCACGTTCAGGTACGGCGAGTTGTCGGCGGCGACGTTGAGGTCCTGCTTCCAGTGGCCGCCGAGCAGTGCGGGCACCAGGATGCTGTGCCCGAGGCTGGAGACCGGGAAGAGCTCGGTGACGCCCTGGAGCAGGCCGACGCCGATGGCCTCGGGGTAGGTCAAGACTGACATCGGAGTGCTTCTCCAGGGTTTTCGCGGCGCGTGCTCGGCGCGGTGCTCGGGCGCATGGCTGTCGGGCAGGTGTTCGCTGGCGGTCGGGAGCCTACGGCACCATTTGGAACTTCAGGGTGGGAGTGCGCAGAATCTACTACGGCCCTGTAGACGCCTGACCAGGTGCGCGGCACTGTTCACCCAGTGGTCTCCAGGGATTCACCCGCCCCTCGTCCGACCTCGTTGGGAGACCTGCCCGTCCGCTCGGCGCCCAGGACGTGCAAGGATGCCCGAATCTGTCATCGGCGCCCGGGGAGGGAGTCCACGTGCGAGAAAAGCTGCGGTCCGAGGGGCGCCGGCGTTCCGGGAATCACCGCAACATCGAACTGCTCATGATCGCTTTTGCCGTGGCGATCTGCCTGGGCGGCTGGGTGAGCGCCGAGCTGGCGATGAACGACAAGCTCCCCAAGAACCTGGCCGAGTACGGCGGCGGTCTGGCCGCCCTCGCCCTCGTCGCGCACCTCGTGGTGCGGCGGTTCGCCCGGTACTCGGATCCGCTGATCCTGCCGATCGCGGTGCTGCTGAGCGGCTTCGGCCTGGTGCTCCAGCACCGGCTCGACGAGTCGTACGCCGTCGTGCACGGCGGCAAGGGCGACTACCAGAAGCTGCCGTCCGCCCCCGGCCAGGTGATGTGGCTCTTCATCGCCGTCGCGGTGGCGATCGGACTGATCATCGCCGTCAAGCACCACCGGTTCTTCCAGCGGTACGTCTACGTCCTGATGGTCGGCGCGCTGGTCCTGCTGGCCGCACCGGTGTTCTCCCCCAGCGACAGCTTCGGCGCCAAGCGCTGGATCAAGCTCCCCGGGCTGCCCTCCTTCGAACCGGACGAGTTCGTCAAACTGGCGATCACCATCTTCTTCGCCGGCTACCTGATGGCCAGCCGGGACGCGCTCGCGCTGGCCGGCCGCAAGGTCTGGGGGATGAGCCTGCCGCGCGGGCGCAACGCCGGACCGGTGCTGGCGATCTGGGTGGTCAGCCTGCTGGTGCTGATCTTCGAACGTGACCTCGGCACCTCGCTGATCTTCTTCGGCGTCTTCGTCGTGATGCTCTACGTCGCGACCGAACGCACCAGCTGGGTGGTCTTCGGCCTGCTGATGGCGGTCGGCGGCGCGGGGGTCGTCGGCACCCTGGAGCCGCACGTGCACGGCCGCGTGGTGGCCTGGCTGCACCCGCTGGACGCGTACGTCTACGGACCCGACGGCAAGCCCAAGGTGCCGTCCGACCAGGCGGCGCAGGCGCTGTTCAGCTTCGGCAGCGGACACCTGCTCGGCACCGGCCTCGGCGAGGGCCGGCCCTGGCTGATCAACTTCGCCGGGCGCAGCGACTTCATCTTCACCACCGTCGGCGAGGAACTCGGCCTGGCCGGTGTCACCGTCGTCCTGCTGGTCTACACCCTGCTGATCCAGCGCGGCCTGCGGACGGCGGTCGCCCTGAGCGACCCGTTCGGCAAGCTGCTCGCCTCCGGCCTCTCGGCGGCCGTCGCGCTCCAGGTCTTCGTGGTGGTCGGCGGCGTGACGGGCCTGATCCCGCTGACCGGCAAGGCGCTGCCCTTCCTGGCGGCCGGCGGGTCCTCACTGGTGGCGAACTGGCTGCTCATCGCGCTGCTGATCAAGCTGAGCGACGCGGCCGGACGCACCGCGCTCGAACCGGCCCCGGAGTCGACCGACGAGCCCGTGGCCTTGGCTGCGCCCAGGACCGGCACCGCCGGGAGCGGCACCGCCGGAACGGGCACCCTCGGGACCGGCACCGCCGGGAGCGGAACGTCCGGCAGCGGGACCTTCGGGACGGGCCGGCCCGTCCCCGACCACACCGTCCAACTCGGCGGCAACGCGAGGCCGCCCGGCCACGCGGCTCCGGCGACGGGGCCCGACGCGGCTCCGTTCGGCAGCACCGGGCAGACGCAGTTCGGGGGCGGCGCTCAGCCGCAGTTCGGCGGCGGCGACTCGCCGCGGTTCGACGGCGCCGGTGCACCCCCGTTCGGCAGCCCGACCACCTCGGGCGGCACGCACGGCTCCGGCGGCACGCACGGCTCCGGCGGCACGCACGGCGGCGGCCCGGCCGGGTTCGACCAGCCGAGCTTCGGCCAGCCCGGCTTCGGGAACGCGACCGGCTGAGCGACGGCGCGGCAACCCTGCGGGACGGCCCCGACCGGTAGCGGTCGGGGCCGTCCTCCGTTCACATGTTGATCATGTGCCCGGCCAGGCCGTGGAGCGCCTCCTTGACCGCCTCGCCCAGCGTGGGGTGCGCGTGCACGTTGCGGGCCAGCTCGGTCACGGTCAGGTCCCACTGCTGGGCGAGCGTCAGCTCGGGCAGCAGCTCGGTGACCTCCGGGCCGATCAGGTGGGCGCCGAGCAGTTCGCCGTGGGCCGCGTCGCTGAGGATCTTGACGAAGCCGACGGTGTCCCCGAGACCGTGCGCCTTGCCGTTGGCCGTGAACGGGAACTTCGCCACCTGGACGTCGAAGCCCTGGCTCCTCGCCTGCGCCTCCGTCCAGCCGAAACTGGCGATCTGCGGCTGGCTGTAGGTGGCGCGCGGGATCATCACGTAGTCCAGCTCCATCGTCTCCGCACCGGCGATGGTCTCGGCCGCGATCACCCCCATCGCCTCGGCCGCGTGCGCCAGCATCAGCTTGGCGGTCACGTCGCCGATCGCGAAGATGTGCGGCGCCGAGGTCCGGCACCGCCCGTCGACCTCGACGGCGCCGCGCTCGGTCAGCCGCACCCCGGTGGTCTCCAGGCCGTAGCCCGCGACGCGCGGCTGGAAGCCGATCGCCTGCAGCACCTTGTCCGCCACCAGGACGCGCTGCTCCCCGCCGCCGGAGACGGTGACCCGGACCTGCTCGCCGGACTCGTCGATCGACTCCACCCGGGTGGAGGTCAGCACCTCGATCCCGAGCCGCCGGTACCGCTTGAGCAGTTCGGCCGAGACCTCCTCGTCCTCCAGCGGCGCCATCCGGTCCAGGAACTCGACGATCGTCACCTTCACGCCGTAGTTGTGCAGCACGTACGCGAACTCGATGCCGATCGCGCCGGCCCCGGCGATGACGATGCTGCCGGGCAGCTCGTCGGAGAGGATCTGCTCCTCGTACGTGACCACCTTGCTGCTCAGCGAGGTCCCGGGCAGCAGCTTCGGCGTGGCGCCGGTCGCCAGGATGCAGCTGCCGAAGGTCACCGCCCGGGTGCTGCCGTCGGCGGCCGTCACCTGGAGGGTGTTGGCGTCGACGAAGGTCCCGCGGCCCTCCAACTGGGTGATCCCGTTCTTCTTCATCAGGTAGTGGACGCCCTTGACCCGGCCGTCCGCGACCCGGCGGCTGCGCTGGAACGCCTCGCGGTAGTCGAAGGTGATGCTGCCCTCGACCTGGATGCCGTAGGTCTTGGTCTCGTGGGTCAGCAGGTGGGCCAGCTCGGCGTTGCGCAGCAGCGCCTTCGACGGGATGCAGCCGACGTTCAGGCAGACGCCGCCCCAGTACCGCTCCTCCACGATCCCTACGCTGAGGCCGAGTTGGGCGCTGCGGATCGCGGCCACGTACCCGCCGGGGCCCGCACCGAGGACTACGACGTCGAAATGTGTGCTCATGGTTCGCCTTCGCCTTGTTGATGGCCCGCGCGCCGGTCCGGCCCTCACGAGCCGCACCGGCGTCCTGGCTTTCAAGATCCATTCTCTGACGCGGCGGCGGCAGGGGTAAGGCGATTCTCCGCCGACCCCGTCGGAGGTTCTTCCGGCCCCAGCCTTCCAGCCCGGGGAACGCGGCGCCCGCCGGGGGCGAGTTCGGGACTCCGCCGGATCCGCGCCCGCCGGACGTGGAAGTCTTCAGACGAGCCCGCCCGGCCCTGCCGAGGCGCGGGCCCGTTCCACGTTCCACCTGCTTCGTCAGAAAGGATCCTGATGATCCGTGCGATCCTGCGGGCGCACTCAGGTCTGATACCGGCCGGCCTCCTGGCAGCGCTGCTGCTCGGCTCGGCGGCCTGGTGGCTGGCTTCCCGCCGGGGGCACGCCCGGCTGTCGGCGGTGCTGTTCGGGGTGTCCCTGGCGGCGGAACTGACGGCGACGTTCTACCCCGTCGCGCCCGGGTCGGCCACCTCCCCCGTCTGCTCGTACAGCAAGGACGTCCTGGGCGCCTTCGCCGATCAGCAGGGGCTGATGAACCTGGCCCTCTACCTGCCGACGGCCCTCTTCGGCACGCTCCTGGCGGGCCGGTCGCTGCTGGTACTGGCCGGCTGCTGGCTGCTCTCCGCGACCACCGAGACGGCCCAGGCCCTGCTGCCCGAGATCGGCCGGGCCTGCGACTCCCAGGACGTCGTCACCAACGCGGCCGGAGCGCTGCTGGGGGTGGGGCTGGCCACGGCCTGGCGCGGCTTACGCGGCTCGCTCGCGGCGCCGAGCCCCCGGGAGGTGTTCTGGAGCAGCATGCCGCTGTCCGCCGGGGCGGTCGCCCTGTTCTTCGTCCAGCTCTCGACCGTGAGCCCGCAGTGGGCCGACGGCGGGTTGACCACGCTCGGCGCCTCGCAGAAGCGCGCCCTCGCCGTCAAGGACGCACACCTGGTCTTCGGCCCGGAGGCCGAGATCGTCAACGTGCAGGACGAGGCCGCACTGGGCCAGACACCCGAACTGCTGATCGTCACCACCAGAACGGGCCAGCTAGACATCGAGTGGCCGTCCGGCCAGCTCTACGGCTCCGGCGCCACCGCACCGGGCCTGCCGCCCGCCGGCGGCTCGGACGCCGAGGCCCGCACCGCCGCCGACAGCTTCGCCCGCCAGTGGTACGCCCAGTCCCTGGCCGCCAGCACCACCGAACAGGTCCGCAAGGTCGATCCGACGAAGGGCCGGCGCACCGTCGAGTACCGCCGCTACCGCTCGGACGGCCTGCTGGAACCCCTCCGCCTGGACATCGAGGTCGACCCGGGCGGCCGGATCGCGGCCTTCCGCTCCCGTACCGTGCCCGACCCGCCGCTCGCCCCCGTCACCGTCCCCCGCGAGACGGCCGTCACCACCGCCACCCACGCCCACCCCGGCACCCCCCGCAGCACCTTCCTGCTCGCCGCCCAGGTGGGCCGCGACTGGCGCCCCTGCTGGGCCGTCACCATCACCCCGCCGAACGCCCCCACCACCCCACCCGTCTCCTACGAGGTCGACGCCGCGACCGGCGCCCTCCTCCCGGGCCTCGCCACGCGCTAGCCGCCCGAGAACGGGAGAGCCTCAGGAGAGCCTGCGGACGGCGACAGGGGAGCGCCCCTGCCGGTGAGCCGAATGCAGACGCGAGGAAGGCGCCCACCCGTCGTCGGGTGAGCGCCTTCCTCGTTCCACGGTCGCCCGGCGTCAGACGGCCGGCGGCAGCGTGGCCTGGCTCTCCGCGGCCTTCTGCTGGGCCGGCCGAGTCGCGTTCGCCTTGCTGCGGGCGACCGTCGAGCGGACGAAGTGGAAGACCATCACCACGGGAAGGATGAACGCCTTGAAGAAGAGGATGTAGCTGCCACCGTCGAAGACGAAGCCGAGGTAGAAGCCGTAACCGATGAAACCGACGCCGGCCACGGCGTTGAAGATTCGCCAACCCGCGCTCATCCCACCAAAGTTGACGGCGCCGATGGCGACCATGGCGACGCCGCTGACGAACAGCAGAACGACGTACCAGGAGAAGAGGGGATCGGCACTGAAGTCAAGGTTCACAAATATTCCCAAGTAAAGATCAGATAAGCATTCGGTGAGGCGATCGCACACAGTACTGGATCGCACCAGCCCACGTCTCCACACTTTCCGACGGGGATCACTACATGCGCTTTCGACCCGTTTTGACGTGCCGTCCACACGGCGCTGGCTGCCCCCAGCCGCGGGACGAGGTCGGCGGGCGGGGCTCTCGCCGTTGCTCGGCCGGCCGAGGGGAGCGCCCCGAAAACACGAACGGCCCCCGAGGAGACGGGGGCCGTTGGCTGAAGCACCGCCCCCTGTCGGGCCTTCGGGCCGGGCAGGGGGCGGCTTCGCCATGTCCGGGATCAGCGCTGCGGCGGCTGTCCCAGGTAGGTCTTTGGGTGCTGAGCCCGGCGATGCGAACTCAGCGAACTCAGCGAACCGCGGCCACCGCGTCGGTGTACTGCTCCGTCGTCAGGTCATCCATCTCGATCCCCAGAGCCTCCAGAGCCGAGCGCACGACGGCAAGCGCCGCGGGCAGGTCGTCCTCAGCCGACGCGAGGGTCTCCACCTCCACGAACGTCCCGTCGATCTCCGGCACTCGTACGAGCGTCGCCAGCAGATCCCGGCCGGACCGCTGGAAGCTGTAGTTCCTGCACCGCTTCTCGAAGGCGATCCGCGGGACGAAACCCAGACCCCGCACGATCTCGTGCGCGGCGGCGGCATCATCGACCCTGGTCTCGGCCTCGGGCTTCGACCCCGACACCTCATCCACCCGGGCGCCCTTGTACGTCAACACCGTACGGGCGTCGTCTGCGCTGTGGACGGTCCGGATCCTCAGCTCGCGATCGCCGCCCATCAGCCGGCCGGCAGGGTCGTCGTAGTACGTGTCCTGGTAGACCTCGGGGCGTCCCGGCCCGTATGCCTCCTCCAGTGCCTGCATCACCCCCTCGGGGTCGCGCACGCGGGCCTTCAGCTCGGCCTCGATCACGGGCCTCTCCTCTCGTCAGATCACGCGCTCGCCCTCAGGCCCGGCTCGGCCGGCGCCAGCGAAGTGCGGCTCCTGTTCATCTTCGACCCAAGCCGCCGAGCAGTCGGACTTGTCGCTGGCGACAAGTCCGGCAACTGGACAGGCTGGTACAGGGAAGCCATTCCCCTCGCTGAGAAGCGCTATCGGATCCACTTGGCCCCGGAGTGAGCCCGGACCGTCCGCCGACCAAGACCAGAAGAGCCAAGGGAGAACGTGATGAGCACCAACTGGCGTGACCTGCGCGCTGAACTTATCGAGCCGGACGACGAGGACTCAGTCGATACGCACCGCGGACGCATGCTCGCTGAGGTTCGCGCCCATCGCCTTGCGGAGGCGCGCAAGCGGCGTCACCTCACGCAACAGGCGATGGCCGAGGGGATGGGTATCACGCAGTCCCGAGTCAGTGCCATCGAGCGCGGTGGGCTGAGTCGAACTGAACTCAGCACCTTGGAGTCCTACGTCGCCGCTCTGGGCGGGAAGCTGGAGATCGTGGCCGACTTCGGCGACGAGAAGATCATCCTTGGCCAGTGCCCTGACCGCATAGGTCCACCGGTTCGGCACGAAGATCGGACGGTATCCCGTTGCTGTTGCTCCGTCGGTACGGCAGGGTCTGCGCCATGATTGAACTGCGCACTTTGGAATCAGACGACTGGCCGATCTGGCGGGAACTGCGGCAGGCAGCCCTGGCGGAGGCTCCCTACGCGTTCGGGTCGACGCTTGCCCAGTGGCAGGGAGCCGGTGATCGCGAAGACCGCTGGCGTGCCCGTCTGGAAGTTCCCGGCGCACACAATGTCGTTGCGGTAGTTGATGGTTGTCCTGCGGGGATGGCCAGCGGTGTTCCGGTCGAGCATGCAGAGGACAGCGTTGAGCTGATCTCGATGTGGGTCAGTCCCGCAGCCCGGGGCAGAGGGGTCGGCGACTGCCTGATCCGGGAGGTTGCACGGTGGGCTGCGGAGCGAGGTACCAAGTCTCTGCGTCTGTCCGTGATGCCGGACAACATCAGGGCAGCTGCTCTCTACGAGCGCCACGGGTTCACGGACACCGGTGTGCCGGGTGACCTTCTGCCTGATGGCACGGGCAGGGAAAAGGTCATGGCCAAGAGCCTGACGGACAGCTAGGCAGATCACCGGCCCGCTTGGTCGTGCAACCACGGCGAGCGGGCGTCCGCCCCAGCGGATGCCCTTCTCGCTGCGGATGCGGATGCGGATGCGAGCGCGTTCGCGGCGTTGGGCTTCCAGGCAGGGCCCCGGCAAAGTCATGGCGTGTCTGTTTTGCAGGCCTTCGCTGGCTTTGGTGTGGCCATCAGCGATCGGCGTGGCTCTGCGCTCACCCGGTCGGCGTATCCTGATCCGCTCGTAGTCGGTTGATCATGGAGGATGCATGTCGAAATTCAGAGTGACGGTATGTCTTCCTTCAGCTGCCGTGGGTGATCCCGTCACCGCGATCGCGGCTGCGATGCGCCCCTTCGACATGAACATCGACCCCATCACAGGGGATGACGGCTTCAACCCGCAGGGCGAGTGGGACTGGTACCGCCTGTCGAGCTACGACAATCTGGTCGTGCGCCCCGAGTACGTCGGCGATGCGCGCCTGCTCCACGAGCCCGTCCCGCCGAATGGCGAGTCACGTCCGCAAGGATCATTGCGCTGTGACGGGGGGCCGCGCGGCCTCCTCGACCTGGAGGGCATGCGTGCGATCAGCGCTGCGGATGCAAGCGCGACCTGGGCAGTGTGGGGCCGCTTCTCCGCCGAGTATCCGCCGGCCGAGCCTCTGTCCGCGTTCCTCAGCCGCTGCGGCGCGATCTCCGACGTCCCCTCCGCTGACCTGGACCGGGCCAAGCGCGAGCACCTGGCCCAACCCCTGGTGCAAGCCCTTGCCCAGTACGCGGTCACGGCGGGGGACGAGCACTACCCGAACAGTCTCGTGATGCAGGACCCTGTCGCCCTGTTCGCCTGTGGCGAGCACGATTACGTGGAACGCGCGGCTGCTCTGGCTGTGCCCACCTTCGCGCTGCTGACCCTCGATGGGCAATGGACCGATTCCTGGAATGCGGGCCCGCTGGGCCAGTTCCGGCCGGGCGAGTCCGAGGCTGCGGCGTACTGGCGCCTTGCCGACACCTACCTGCGGAACCTGCCCGGGGACGCGCTGATCGCCCAACTCCTCTGCCATTGCTGAGTGGTTGTGCTGCCGGGAAGGCATTCCGAGCGGATGGCGACCGCGTTTGCGGTCATGTGATCCCGAGGACGGCGAGGGGTCGGTGAGCGTTGCGGGCGTTGTGTCGTAGGCCAGCGGCGATGTTGGTGGTGCCGGCGAGGCGGAGGGCGCCGATGGCGAGGTTGCGCCAGGTGGCCATGGCGCGGGGTGCGTTGCCGGTCCGTAGTTGCGAGGCGTCCTCGGCGAAGGTGGTGTCCCTCACGTGGTGCAGGGATTCGACTGACAGTGGCCGCGGATCAGTGCCGCGAGTTGGGCGGGGGCGCCTGTTCCGCGGTCAGGTCGGTGACCGCATAGACGGTGTGCAGGGTGACCTTCCCGGATTTGCGGTGCACGCGGCGGCGTTTGAGCCGGATGGCCTGGCGGGCTCCGGGAAAGTGGAGGTTGTTCACGGTGCAGACCTTGATGTGGCGGATCTCGCTGCGGCCGTGGCCGGTTGTGCGGGTGCGGTCCTGCAGCGGGACTACCTTCCAGAGAAGGGCTTTGAGCTGCTTGCGGAGCTTCTTCTGGTTCCCTTTCGCGATCACGATGTAGTGCACCGAGCGTCCGATCAGGTAGACGGCGTGCTCGCGCTGGGTGTGGAGTGCGTCGCTGGTGATCACCGCGTCGGCGAGGCCTGCGACGGTCTCCAGGAGCGGTTGGAAGCAGGTGATTTCATTTGTCTTCTCGCCGACGTCGAGTTGGGCCAGGATCCGTCGCAGGGTTGCCTCGTCCGATACCGGGTGACGTGCGGTCAGTACGTCGAGGGTTCCGCCGAGGGCGGCCGGAACGGCCTGCGGGGCGTCGTTGGCCCACTCGCTGATCGCCAGGAGCGAGGTCGCACCGGTCAGCACGGCCGACGCGGCGAGCGCGAGGACGAAGACAAGAGCGTGTCGTATCCCGCGCGCAGCTCGCGGATCGGGAACCTCGCCCAGACGTTCCAGCAGGCCAGGAGGCTCGTCTGGCTCCACGGGCGGTTGGTCGTGGAGCTGGTCAAGAGCAGCAGGAATCAGGGAGGATGCAGATGCAGGCACGGTCTTCCAGCAAGGTCACGGGGCGTAGAGACCTCCATGATCTTGGAAACCGTGCCTGTTCTGCATCGCGGACCAGCACATCCGGCGTAGATCACTACGAACCGGACGAAGCATCACTTTGCCGAGGCCTTGGGCTTCCAGGACATCGGGGTGGCGGGCGTTGGCGTTGCGCCGGCGCAGGCAGGCGTGCGGCGCGCAGGTCCGGACCGGGTGGTTGGGGTGGTTCGAGTTCGCGAGGGTGAACTGCCTCAGCGGTCCGAAGCGCGCCTCGACCGGGTTGGCCCAGGAGGCATTGGTCGGGGTGAAGCAGAAGTGGACGTTGTTGTTCTTCGCCCAGCGGCGGATCTTCTTGCCGTTGTGGGCGGACAGGTTGTCGAGGATTACGTAGACCCGGGAGCCGTCCGGGCGGGCCGCCCGGATCGACTTGAGCGCGGCCAGGGTCTTCACGGTGCCCTTGCGGCGGCGGTTGACTCCCCACAGCGTGTCGTCGCCGATCGAGTAGAAGCCGTGGAAGTAGGTGACGCCGTGGGTGCGGTGGTAGGTCACGGGTAGGCGGTCAGGCCGTCCCTGCCCGGACCAACCACCGCCCGCGGTGGGACGGATGCCGAGCGGTCCGAACTCGTCGAACGCGAACGTCCGGTCGGGGAAGCGTGCCAGGATGTGCTCGATGCGGTCGAGTCTGGCGTCCCGCATCAGGTCGGTGGACTCCTTCCATGTCTTGATGCGCTGGAAGGTGCGGACTCCACCCATGCTCACACCATCAGGTGACAGTAGAACCAGTCAAATAGTCACGAACCGCCCTCTCGGATCATCAAGGTCCGCTGGGTCCACCCAGCGGACCTCCTTCGATTCCTCGCTCGTACGAACTGCACCGCCGACAGGGCGGGCTCGGAAGCCGATCGAGAACTGCCGGCGAACCTCGCCGTCGTCGTACGCCATGACGTGGCCGGGATCGGTGCACAGCCCGGAGATCGCAGTGACCTCAACATCGATGCCGGTCTCCTCGCGGACCTCACGGACCTCGGTCTCCACAACGGCCCGGCTGCTCAAGCGCCGCCACTGATGTCACCCTGAGATGTCAAATGCCCCGGACCATGATCGGTCCGGGGCATTTCGGCTGGTGGGCGCGGACGGTTTCGAACCGCCGACATCCGCTTTGTAAGAGCGGCGCTCTACCACTGAGCTACGCACCCCCGTCACGGCGTGCCGGGAGACCCGGCGGCGTATGACGAGAGGCAAGACTACCTGGTCCGGCGGGGGATGTGGTGCAGGTTCGGGATCGGTGAGGCAGGTGGGGTGCCGGGGGGACGGGGGGATCGGCGAGAATGGGCGTGGATCGGGCGTGTGTGGCTGAGCAGGGAGCGTGGCGTGAGGGTGGCCGGCGGCGGTGGCGGGCGGGGCGGCTGGTGGCGGCAGCGGAGTGAGGGGCAGCGCGCGGGGGCCAAGGCGGCGCGGGATGCGGCGCAGGAGGCGTTCTACGAGCTGGACTCGACCCAGCGGGACGTGCAGCTCGCGGTGGAGACGGTGCGGGCCGCCGAGGACAGCGGCGCCGCCCGGCAGGCCCTGAACGACTTCCAGGACATCTCCGCCCGGATCGACCAGGTGACGGTGGCCTATCTGGCCGCGCTGGACGCCAGCGACCTGGACGCCCCCGAGCTCGACCCGGCGGTCGCCTCGCGGGCGCAGCAACAGTTGGAGCAGGCCCGGCGCGAGCTGGCGGCGAAGCAGACCGAGCTGACCAACTTCCTCCAGCGGCTCCAGCCGCTGCTGCAGCACGCCGAGGCCCAGCTGATCCGGGTCACCCCGGCCGTGGAGAAGGCGAAGCGGGCGCTGCTGGGTGCGACGGCCGCGCTGGACGCCGTCCGGGCCGCCGGGCTGACGGCGGACGACCTGGCGGCCCGGCTCGCCCAGCTCGCGCCGGAGCTCGGCCGGTTGAACGAGGGCGCGGCCAGGCACGGCGTCGCCGGGACGCTCCAGCGGGCCGAGGACGTGGCGCAGCGGGCCGACGCCGTCCGGAGTGCGGCGGAGCAGCTGCCGGAGCGGGCCCGGGAGATCGACCGCCGGCTCGCCAGTCTGCGGACCAGGATCCAGGCCCTGGAGACGAAGGCCGGGACGGTCGAGCCCGCGCTGAGCGAGCTGCGCCGCCGGTTCAGCGCCGCGTGCTGGCAGGACCTCCAGCGGGTGCCGGCCCAGACCGCCGAGGCGGTGCGGACGGCGCGGCAGCAGCTGACCGAGGCGGCCCGGGCGCGCGACGAGCAGCGCTGGCCGGACGCCACCACGGCGATCGGCACCGTCCGGGCGCTGCTGGAGACCGCCGACGGCTCGGTGGCGGCGGTGTCGGAGCGGCTGAGGCAGCTGAACGAGGTCGAGCACGACCCGCACCAGGAGATCGAGCGGGCCCGGTTCGCCGTGCGGGACGCCCAGCGGCTGGCGATGGCCGGCCGCCAGGCGCCGGATCCGCGCCACGCCGCCCCGCTGGACGAGGCGGTGGCCCGCCTCGACCGCGCGGTCGCCTCGCTCGACGCGGCGGGACGGCACCCGGACTACTGGCACTTCCTCACCGAGCTGGCGGCCGTCCGCGAGAGCGCGGCGCAGGTGGTGGCGATGATCCGGGGCACCCACTGACAGCACGGCGGCCGTCCTCGCAGGCGGCCGCCGCAGTGATCCGGATCACGTTACTCGTAAGTAACCACCTTGCTAGAGTCGCCTCATGGCAGCACGCAAGCGCGCGATGAGCGCCTCCACCTTCCGGCGCGGGATCAACATCTGGCCGCCGTTCCTGTTCGCGGGGATCCGCGTCCTGGCCATCGCGGCGGACTTCCGGTCGGCGAAGGTCCGGCTGCGGCTCGGGCGCCTCAACCGCAACTACGTCGGCACCCACTTCGGCGGGTCGCTGTTCGCGATGACCGACCCGTTCTGGATGCTCCTGGTGATGGAGAACCTCGGACGGGGATACGTCGTCTGGGACAGCGCCGCCGAGATCGAGTTCGTGTCGCCCGGGCGCGGCGACGTCTTCGCCGAGTTCGTCCTCACCGAGGAGCGGCTCGACGAGATCCGGGAGCTGACCCGGGACGGCCAGAAGGCCCTGGTCTGGTTCGAAACCGAGGTCCTGGCCGACGACGGCACGATCGTCGCCCGGGTGCGCAAGCAGGTGTACATCCGGGAGAAGCGGCCGAAGCAGCCCCTGCCGGACCAGCCGCAGCGCGAGCGGCAGCCTGCGCTCTGAGCCGCCGGCTGGGTACGCTGCCGTCATGCCTCGCTACGACTTCCGCTGCCGCTCCTGCGGCGCCACCTTCGAACTCCGCCGCGCCATGGCCCAGGCCAACGACCCGGCCGTCTGCCCCGACGGGCACCCGGACACCGTCAAGCTGCTCTCCACCGTCGCCGTGACCGGTGGCTCCTCCGCCGCGTCGGCGCCGCAGTCCGCCGGCGGGGGCGGGGGCTGCTGCGGCGGCGGGTGCTGCGGCTGACCCGCCCGCCGCAACCCCCGCATCGCCGCGCGCACCGGCCGTCCGGGCGCAGGCCTCAGGCCCGCGCCCGGACGCCGGCGCCGACATCGGATCCGGCGCCGGTGTCTGCGTCGGCCCGCACCCGTGCGAGCATCTGCCGGAGGATCTCCTCCCCCGCCGCCACCCCCGCCACGGTCAGCGCGGTGACCCCGGGAGCGGTCCAGCCGGTGTCAGCGAGTTCGCCGTGGCCGGGGCGCCAGCCCTGGTCACCGGCGAGCAGCAGCCCGGCGTCGAGGAGCGAGTCCCCCGCCGAGAGCACCGTCACCGCACCGGCACCGCCGTCGGCCCCGCCGAGGTCGCCGACCCGCCGCACCACCTCCGCGAGCGCGGCGCTCTTGCTGAGCGGCGCGGGCACGGCGTACACCTTGCGGCCCTGCAAGGAGACCGTCCAGCCGCGCTCGGCGCACCACCCGGTGAGGTCCTCGATCCACCCGGCGGGCAACTGCGCGCGCTCGACCACCAGGTAGGCGAAGAGCTTGTCGGCCACCCGCCGCTTGTGCGTCCACTCGGGGTCGGCCACCACGGCGAGGTGCTCGACCACCTCCGCCAGCGGCGCGGACCCGGCGGCCAGCGCGGACCGCACCTGGCCCTGCCAGTCCTGGTCCGGCACGCCGGACACCAGCAACTCCCCGCCGTTGGCGCAGATGGCGTACGGGGGGATCCAAGTCGGCGTCGGGCCGGGCAGGTTGACCCGCTCGTACTGCTTTCTGGTCCGGGTGGTGACCGGGACAAAGACCGCCGACCCGGCCAGCCGGACGAGGAGTCCGGCGGCCTGCTCGGTCATGAAGGAGAGCGGCTTGCCCTCGTACGTCTCGACCGACAGCAGCCGGGGTGCCAGCCGGTCCGGGACGTCCAGGGCGAGCGCGCGGTTGGAGTAGATCAGCGTACGGTCGAGGTCGCTGGCGACGAGGAACCGGGCCGGGCCGGCCGGAGCGGACATCAGTTGGCCTCCGTAGCAACTGCCGTACCGTCGACGCCAGTTGCTCCTCGACTGTACCGGGGGTGGATCAGGCCGACGCAGGAGTACGGGAGGTCGTCGACCTCCTCCACCGGGACTCCGCGCTGGGCCGCCAGCAGCCGGATGTGGTCCAGATCGGCCCCGGCGCCCCGGCGGGCGAGGACCCGCCAGGGGACGCGGCGGAGCATCACCCTGGTGGTCTCGCCGACCCCGGGCTTGACCAGGTTGACGCTGTCGATCCCGTACTCGGCGCTGATCCGCTCGACGGCGGCCCAGCCGGCCCAGCTCGGGGTACGGTCCTGGCCCGCCAGCTGCCCGGCGGCCGCCTCGGCCTCGGCCCGGACGGCACCGAAGTGTCCGGCGACGGCGCTCAGGAAGGCCTCGGAGACGTCCGCGCGGGCAAGGTCGCGGTAGTACTTCGCGCCGTGGAAGTCGCCCGGGCCGATCAGGTCGGCTCGCAGGACTGTACGTGAAACCAGCCCGGAGACGGTGGAGTTGAGGCAGGCCGACGGGATCAGGAAGTCGTCCCGGGTCCCGTAGGTGCGCACACAGCCGCCCGGATCGGCGAGCACCGCGAGCTCCGGGTCGAACGGTGTGCCCGCCAGCGCCTCGGCCAGCTCGCGGGTGATCGCGCCCTTGCCCGTCCAGCCGTCGACGAACACCACCCCGGCCGGATCGTGCTGCTCGGCGAGATACCGCAGCGCGACCGGGTCGATACCCCGGCCTCGGACGATCGAGACCGCGTAGTGCGGGGTGTCCAGCCCGTGCGCGAAGGCGAGCCAGCGGCGGATCAGCACCCCGACCGGGGTACCGGCCCGCGCCAGCGAGGCGAGCACCAGGCCGCCCCCCGGAACGGCCGGGCGGGCGAGTGCTCCGGCGCCGCGCTCACGCAGCAGCGTCTCGGCGACCGTGCCGACCGCCAGCGCCATCCGGCGGGCCGAGGCGGTCAGGGCCTGGCGGAACAGCTCCTGGTACTCGGGGCTCGGCTGGTACTCCACCGGCAGTGACTCGGCGTAGTGCGCGCCGCCGGACTGGACGGCCTCCTCCCGCTCCTCGGTCGGCGCCTCCAGAGCGACTTCGGACAGGTCGGTGAGCAGCCAGCGGACGTCCTCGGCGGCGTAGGAGGAGAACGCGGGCCCGGTCAGCGGCTGCGGCAGGGGCAGCGGCTGCGGCTGCGGCTGCGGCGCGGGCCGCGAGGCGCCAGGGCGGTACGACGGGAGCACGGCGAGCACCACCCGGTCCGTCACACGGCGCAGTTGGTGCAGCAGTGCCTGCTCGCCCCGGTGCAGGGCCGGGGTGTCGCCCGGTTCGTCCACCACCAGGACGATGGCGTCGAAGCGGCGGGCCGGGTCCTCCCCCGGCGCCACGTTGTAGGCGTAGCGCTCGGTCGAGCCGCCGTCTCCGGGGTTGTCGTGGGCCGGGAAGGCCAGCCGGGTACGGATCGCGTAGCCGGGGTGGTCGACGGCCAGGACGGGCGAGCGGGTGGTGGTGGAGAAGCTGACCCGCTCCTCTCCCAGCAGCTCGGCCAGCGCACCGGCGAGCCGCAGCGGCAGGTACATCAACTCCTCGAAGCCGAGCACCAGCACCCGCCGACCGTCCGCCGCCAAAACTCCCGACGGGTCCGTCCCCGGGCCGGTCACCGGGCCGGCCGCCGGGCCGGGCAGCAGCCCCGCCACCTCGGCGGCCAGCCCGGGGAGGAAGGCTTCGAGCCGGGCCCGGTGTTCGGGGGTGAAGCCGTGCCGGCCGCCGTCCGGCAGGTCGGCGGGCCAAGTGGTCACGGCGCGCAGCACCGGCGCGAGCGGCCCGTCGGGCAACGCGGGGGCGGCCGGTGCGGCGGCCAGCAGCTCGCGGGCCCGCTCCAGGATGTCGGGGGGCAGCTCGACTCCACCGGTCTCGGCGGCCACCAGGTCCACCCGGACGCCGAGTTCGGACGCGGCGGCGGCCAGCCGGTCCCGGTCCGCCGCCGTCCGCAGGTCGACCAGGGCGACCACCACGTAGCGGGCGCGCGGATGGCCGGCGTGCAGGGCGCGGATGGTGTTGAGCACGGTGGTGCCGGTGGAGAACTCGTCGTCGACCAGGACCAGCGGCCCGTCACCGGCGAGGAACCCCGGGTCGGCGGGGAGCAGCAGGTGCGAGGTCGCGTGCGAGTGCTCCTCCTCGAAGCCCCCGACCGGCGCGACCCCGGCGACCGCCCGGCGGGTCGAGTGCAGGTACGGCGCGCCGAGGCCGTCGGCGACACTGTGCCCGAGGGCCGTCGCGGTCTCCGCGTAGCCGAGCACGACCGCCCGCGCCGAAGCCGCCGGGCCGAGCAGCTCGGCCACCCGGCGCCCGAGCGCCAGCCCGACCCCGTGGATCACCGACGGGCGCTGCGGCACGTGCTTGCCCAGCACCTGGGAGACCAGCAGATGGGCGCGTTTCTCGTTGCGGCGCACCGCGAGCCCGAGCAACTCGGGGAGCGCGGCCGAGCCGGTGAGCCTGACGCCGAGCCGGTCGGTGACCCACTGACCGGTCCAGGGGGCGGCGGGCGGTCCGGGGTGCTGCGGTATCGCGGTTGTCACTGCTGTCCCAACTCCTGCTTCGGTACGTTCGGTCCTGGTGCGCCGCCTGGTGCGCCGCGCGCGCCGGGTCGGCCCGGCCGGCCCGGCGGCCTCCGACGGCGGCTGCGGCTGCAAAGGCCCCGGCGGTCGCTGCGGCTGGTCCGGCGACGGCGGCCCGGCCGCGTTCACCCGCACAGGCAGGCTCCCAACAGCTCCACGAAGCTCACGTCCTCGCGCGCGACGCCGAACACCTCGGCCCGCAGCAGCAGCCGCTCGGCCCAAGTCCGGTGCGGCTTGGCCTCGTTCATCTTGTTGGTGTACGCCGAGCGGGAGACCCCGCCATGGCTGCGGCTCAGGATGTCGCGCGCGTCGCAGTACTCCTCGTGCGTGACCACGGAGAGCGCGTGCACCGCCGGCACATGGCTCGGATGGATGCAGGTCTTGCCCAACAGGCCGTTGGCCCGGTCGAGTTCGAGCTCGCGGATCAGCCCGTCCAGGTCGTGCTCGATGATCCGGCGGCGGACCCCCTCGGCCGGCGGCCCCGCCTCGGCGAAGGGCGTGCGGCGCAGTTGCGGCTTGAACATCCGCTCCTGGACGGGGAAGTACTCCCAGACCGGCCCGGTGACGGTGTGGCCGCTGCCGTCGGCCCGGCCCAGCACGTTCACCACGTCGCCGATCACCCCGGCGACCAGTGCCACGTCGTACGCCGTCAGATCGGGCGAACGGCGCAGCCCGTACGCGGAGCACAGGTCGGTGACGCCCAGCCGGACGGCCAGGATCCGCTCCCGGTACTCCTCCAACAGGCTTGATATTCCGAAGAGTTGCTCGCGCCGGGTCTCCAGGTGGGCCAGCTCGGGGGATTCCAGTACGGGCATCGCGAACAGCCGATGCCCGCAGTCGGCCTCGGCTGCCGCGAGCGCGGCCAGGAAGGCGCCGCCGCTCTGCGCGGTGAACTTGGGCAGCACGTAGCCGGTGAGCAGCTCGGCGGCCGGGCCGAGCCGCCGGGTGAGGTCGGTGATCTGCTCGGGGGTGCGGACCCGGACGAAGAGCAGCGGCGGCTCCGCCGCATCCGGGGACCCGGCCAGCGCACGCAACTGTTCGACGAGGTTGGTCTCACCGCCCAGCACCTCGTGGTCGGCGATCGCGTCCTCCAGGCAGAGCACCATCGAGACCACCCCCCGGGCGGCCTGCTTGCGGATGTCCGCCAGCAGGGTGGTCCGGGTGGCCGGGCTGTAGAGCGTGCCGCCGAGCGCGGCCGAGAGGACGGCGGCATCGCTCTTCCGGTCGAAAGCGGTCGGCTGCACCAGGAAGAGGCGGTTGCGGACGTCGTCGGCTAGGTGGCCGAAATGGCGCAAGATGCTCTCCCCGGGGGTGGTTCTGAAGGCGGCGATTCACCGGCAGACGATTTCACTGTCACTGGATAGACGGACGGCCCACTCCGAACGTTCGCCCATTTCGGGATGTCTCCGGCCGGATCGGTGGAAGTGGGGCGCCCTACTGGTGCCTCGTCCCGAGATCGGGAACCCGGGAGACCCCGGGAGAACCGGAGCGGGAAGCCGAGGAAGAAGCCCGGGGCCGGGCCAAGGGGAAAACTCAGACCTGCAACGGTAATCGTACGGATGGATGCGGCCATGGCGCACCACGAAACATCGAATTCTCGGAAGATTACCGTCCGCTTCACAGGACTCACGCCCACGGACCGTCCGGCTCACGCCTTGTGGCCGGCCGACCACTCGGCCGACGGATTCGGGGAGCCCGGATACCGCACGACGGCTGCGCCCGCATTGTCCCCGGGGGTGGCGAACAGGCAGGATGGTGCGCTATGACGCACGTGATGGCCAAAGGCGCCAACATCTCGCTGACCGCCGCCGCCGTGCGCGCCGTGCTGCGCTGGAACACCACGCCCGGCTCACCGGACGTGGACGTCTCCGCGCTGCTGGTCGGACCGGGCGGCAAGGTCGGGTCGGACGCCGACTTCGTGTTCTACAACCAGCCCCGGCACCCCTCCGGTCTCGTCCGGCACCTGCCCAAGCAGCAGCCGGCGGGCACCGGGGGCGAAGTGTCCGACCTGGTGGAGGTCGATCTCGCCAAGCTGCCGCCCGAGGTGCACCGGGTCGTCCTGGCGGCGTCGGCGGAGGAGGGCTCCTTCCAGGCGGTCTCCGGATTGCGGATGCTGCTGCACGACACCGGCGCCGGCACGACCACGACGGCGCGGGCGGACTGCGGCGCGCCGGTCGCCGAGTTCACCGTCCCGGACCCGGGCGAGGTCAGCGCGCTGGTGGTCGCCGAGCTCTACCGGCGGGACGGGGCCTGGAAGTTCCGGGCGATCGGTCAGGGGTACGCGAGTGGGCTGAGCGGACTGGCCACCGACTTCGGCATCGCGGTGGACGACGAGGACGCCCCGGACCAGGGCCCGAGCCCCGCCGACGCCCCACCCCCGGTTCCGCAGCCAGCACCCCAAGCGGCACCACAGCCGGCTCCGCAGCCCGTCCGGTACCCCGCCACCACCCTGCCCGACCCGCGCGACGAACCGGACACGTACACGCTGGCGCCCGCCGCGCCGACGCCCGGTACGTACACGCCGGCACCCGCCGCGCAAGCGCCCGGCGCGTACACGCTGGCACCCGCCGTACCGATGCCCAGTACGCCGCCCCCGCCTCCGCCGCTCCCCCCGCAGCAGCCCGGCTACACCTACCCGCAGACCCCGGTGACCGCCGCCTACGGCTACCCCCAGCCGCAGCAACCCACCTACGGCTACCCGGCCCAGCAGCCCCAGCCCGGCTACGGCTACCCGCCGCCACCACCCCAGCCCCCGCTCCACCAGCAGCCCTACCAGGCACAGCAGCCGCAGTACCAGGAACAGCCGCCCCTGGTACTCCCGCTCCAGGGCCCGCAGTTCCAGCCGCCACGCTGAGCCGGGCAGAGCGGATGCCGGACGGCAGGGCGGGTGCCGGACGGCGCCGCAGGCGTCCCCGCCCCGGGCACGGGCCGGTGTCCTACTCCGAGCCCGGCCCGGACGGCGTCTTGTAGCCGCGCTGCCACTGCATCCCGAAGCCGTACAGCCGGTCCAGGTCGGACTGGAAGCCGTGCACGTACCGCACCTCCCGGCGGACCGTCAGCTGCCCGTCGCCGGTGTTCTCGATCAGCACCACCGCGCACGAACGGGCCGCCGCCGCCCGCTCGTCCAGCTGGATCTCCAACCGCGGCCCGCTCTGCGGCACGATGGTGACGGTCGCGCTGGTCCGGTCGAAGGCGGGCGTGTCGTCGTAGATGTAGACGAAGATCAGCAGCCGCTTGAACTGGTCCTTCTTCTCCAGGTTGATGTACATCGTCTCGCCGGAGGGCGCTCCGTACACGTCGTCACCGCTGAGCTTGATGTACGGCGGCCGCTGCAGGTCCCCGAAGAACTTGCCGAGCGGCTGCACCACGCCCCGGGTGCCGTCGGTGAGTTCGTACATGCAGGCCAGGTCGAGGTCGACGTTGACCTGCTGCCCCTGGTACGCGTCCGGCTCCATCGGCCGCAGGATGCGCGGGTCGAACAGCTTGCGCAGCGCGCTGCCCGCCGACCGCTCGGAGCTCCGGGTCTTCCAGTGCAGGTTGACGTACAGGTAGCCGGTGGTGGCGGCCTGGCCGGTGATCGCGTGCTGCGGCTGCGACTTGGTCAGCGTGATCTTGTGCTGACCGCCGGAGTCGAAGGTGTTCCGGTCCCCTCCTCGCAGGAACTCCCAGACCGAGACCATCGTGTCCTCCCCAAGCCGTCCTGCCCGTACGGCCGACGCCCCATGATCCGTCGGCCGTACACCCATCGTGCCCGGGAACGGGC
This sequence comes from Kitasatospora kazusensis, assembly GCF_039529945.1. Taxonomy (NCBI): domain Bacteria; kingdom Bacillati; phylum Actinomycetota; class Actinomycetes; order Kitasatosporales; family Streptomycetaceae; genus Kitasatospora; species Kitasatospora kazusensis. Next base: position 73,717 of record NZ_BAAANT010000036.1, read on the forward strand.
CTCCAAGACCATAGGACCCGCCACGGCGTTGCCGCCGGCCGGCAACCTCCGAGGCTCCGTCAGGTGCCGCCGTTACCCGAGTGGCAGACCGGTAGTCACCTCCCGTACGATGCGGTTCCCCCGGACGCGATATCGTCTAGCCGCACAGGTGTACTTTCCGTCCTGGACGGGTACGCCCGGCGCCCCGGTGGCGGCAACGCACCGTCAGGCCCGGCGCATCCGCGGGAAGCGGTCCCCTGTGCCGCACAGCGATCACCCCCCTGCCCGTTCCACGGTGCCGCGGTGGACGGCGGTGGCGCCCCTCGGCGCAGCCGGCCTCCGGCGCCGCTGCCCTTCCCCGAACTGCGGAAAGCCGAGGCCCAACCCGCAATGAACCTCTCCTCCATACAGCTGACCTGGACGATCGTCGGTGGCGCGCTGCTGCTGCTGGTCGCCGTCCTGTTGGCGACCCTGCGCGTCAAGAGCACCAAGGCCGAAGAGGGCGGTGACTCCTGGGAGCGCACCGAGGAGCGCCGCCGCCGCAAGGAGATGGTCTACGGGATCGCCTCCTACGTGCTGCTGTTCTGCTGCGCGGGCGTGGCGGCCGCGCTCTCCTTCCACGGCCTGGTCGGCTTCGGCATGGAGAACCTCGGCCTCTCCGGCGGCTGGGAGTACCTCGTCCCGTTCGGCCTGGACGGCGCCGCGATGTTCTGCTCGGTGCTCGCGGTGCGCGAGGCCAGCCACGGTGACGCCGCCCTCGGCTCACGACTGCTGGTCTGGGTCTTCGCGGTCGCCTCGGCCTGGTTCAACTGGGTGCACGCGCCGCGCGGCGGCGGCCACGACGGCGCCCCGCAGTTCTTCTCCGGCATGTCCATCTCGGCCGCGATCCTCTTCGACCGCGCGCTCAAGCAGACCCGCCGGGCCGCCCTGCGCGAGCAGGGCCTGATCCCCCGTCCGCTGCCGCAGATCCGCATCGTCCGCTGGATCCGCGCGCCGCGCGAGACCTTCGCCGCCTGGTCGCTGATGCTGCTGGAGAACGTCCGCAGCCTGGACGAGGCCGTCGAGGAGGTCCGCGAGGACCGCCAGGCCAAGCTGGACGCGAAGCTGCGCGCCCGCAACGCCGACCGCCGCGAGCGCGCCGAGCTGAAGGCCATCTCCCGCCAGGGCGGCATGCTCTCCCGGGCCCGGAGCGGCCGCCAGGTGCCCGCACTCACCGCAGCCGGTGCCGGAGACGGCCCCGCTTCGGAGCCTGCCCTAGCCGAGGATCCGATGGCCAAGGTCGGCCCCTCTGCGCTCGAACCCGCGGCACTGAACGCCGGCCGCCGCCCCCGCGCGGCGGTCAGCAGCTACAGCAGCATCGACCTGACCTCGGACGACGACACCCTGGCGATGCCGAAGCTGGACTCGCTGGATTCGCTGGAGCGCAAGCTCGCAGCCATCGAGAAGCAGCTCGGCTGACCTGCCGGAGCCTGGCGGGTACCCACCCGCGAGGCTCCGGCGGGTACGCGAACGGCCCCCGCACACCAGCTGGCGGATTCTTGGGGTCCTCGCAACACCTGATGATCTATGTGGTCGTCAGTAGATCACGCAGGCGCTCGGCTGGAGTTCTCCAGCCGAGCGTTTTGC
>NZ_BAAANT010000037.1:0-65176 GCF_039529945.1 Kitasatospora kazusensis
TGATCAGGCCGCTGGAGCTGATCGACAGGCCGGTGGGCAGGCCGGTGGCCGAGTAGGTCAGGGTCTGGCCGGAGGCCGAGTCACTGCCGCTGACCTGCAGGCTGACCGCACCGCCGGTGGTGGTGCTCTGGTTGCCGGGGCTGTTCACCGTGACGGTGTTGCCGGTGCTGCCGCCGCTCTTGAAGGCGGTGGTGCCGTTCGGGGTGCCCAGGCCGGTCGGGCCGTCGTAGCCGGCGCCCGCGGTGCAGAGGTAGGACGGCGAGCAGCTGCCGTTGTTGCCGCTGGTCACGTCGTTCAGCGCGGAGGTGTGCGCGTAGGGGTAGGAGGCCGGGTAGTCCGAGGCGCCGGGGGTGCCGGCGTCGGCGTAGACCGAGGCGATGATCGGGGACGAGGCGCTGGTGCCGCCGTAGACCGCCCAGCCGGAGCCGCCGTAGGTCTGGTAGACCGCCACGCCGGTGGCCGGGTCGGCGACGGCGGAGACGTCGGAGATGGTGCGCTTGGCGCAGCCGGTGTCCTTCTGCCAGGTCGGCTTGGCGTCGTACGCCGAGCAGCCCGAGCCGGTGCCCTCCGTGCTGGAGGTGCTCCAGACCGTCTCGCCCCAGCCACGGGAGCTGGAGTTGCGGGTCAGTGCGGTGCCGCCGACCGAGGTGACGTACTTGGACGCGGCCGGGTACTCGGCGCCGTAGGCGGAGTCACCGGCGGAGACGGTGATCGCCACGCCCGGGTGGTTGAAGTAGCTGGTGTCCGAGGAGGTGTCGGTGCTGTCCTCGGAGCCGCCGTAGCTGTTGGAGACGTACTTGGCGCCCTGGGAGACGGCCTGGTTGACCGCGGTGCCCAGGTCGCTCATGTTCGCCGAGGTGGCCTCGACCAGCAGGATGTGCGCGTTGGGGGCGACGGCGCTGACCATGTCGAGGTCGAGCGAGATCTCACCCGCCCAGCCGGTGTCGGAGGTGGGGTAGCTGGTGCCGCCGTTCTGGTCGATCTTCTTGAAGCACCCGTTGGCCGTGGTGCAGGCCGGCAGGCCGTACTGGCTGCGGTAGGTGGCGAGGTCCGACTCCGCGTTGGGGTCGTCCTGGGCGTCCACGATGGCGACCGTGGCGCCGGAGCCGCCGCTGCTCGACAGCGCGTAGGCGCTCTGCAGGTCGGAGGGCCCGAAGCCGGACGGCGTGGCGTTCGGCGACACCGCGCTGATGCTGAACGCGTGCGGCTGCTGGACGTCGGTGCGCACGAGTGCGTTGCAGGCCATCATGTGCGGTGCCGGCGGGGCCGAGCAGACCCGCTTCGCCTGGGCGTGCGTGGTCGCGGTGGTGGTGGCGCCTGCGGGAACCGCCGCCATCAGTCCGGCGGACACCAGGGCGGTGACGGACACGGTCGCGGTGACGGCTCTGCCGAGTCCGCGCCGGAGCGCGGTGGAAGAAGTGAACAACGAACAGCCCTCCCATGGGGGATGAGGACGGCACGGGGACAGGTCCCGGTGGGGGGTGTCCTGGGATCGCGCCGTACCGGGAACAGGGTGGTCGCGCGCTTGCTGAGCCCCACTGGATCCGGCGTCCCGTCCGCGGCGCGGCTCGGGCACCCGGGGCCCGGGGTTCCGGGGCGAGGCGGGGGTTCGGGTGGAGCGGAAACACGGATGTCATAGGCATGACATGGGGTGAGCACCGGCCACCCCCGGTGGGGCGTGGTGTCCGGTGCGACGAAGTTAGCGAAGGCTAAGCACAGCCCACAAGGGTGATGTGAACACGCGTTTTCACGCCCGGCACCGGCCGGGCCTCCGCACGGCGCGCGGCGCCGCGTTTGCGCAGATCAGCCAACTGTCCTGGTACGGAAGGGCGGAGGACGAAGTGCGGGTAAGGCTTTCGTAAAGCCCCGGCCGGACCGTCGAGCGCCCCGGGCGGCCCGCCGCGCGCCGCGGCGCGCACGCCGGAACCCGCCGGTCCCACCGCCCCTCCGGGGAAGGCCGATTGACTTCCCGTCGGCCCGGTTGCGGGGCAACTCATCTCGACCGCAGGTGAGTTAGGAGCCGATGCACCAGGCTACGAGCCCCGGAAGTCCGCCCCGGCCGCCACCCTGTCACCACCGGCCCGTCAGCGCCGACCCGGCACCGCCGCCGCTCGGCGCGAACGCCGCCGGGAACGCCGCCGCCCCGGGCCCGGCGGAGGGATCTCCGTCGGGCCCGGGGCGGTTCACCGCTCGGCGGGGCCGGTCAGGCCAGGCCAGCTCAGGTCAGCTCAACCGAGGAGCGCGAGCGCCTCGTTGAGGGTCTGCGACGGGCGCATGACGGCCGCCGCCTTCTCCACCACCGGCTGGTAGTAGCCGCCGATGTCGACCGGCGAGCCCTGGACGGCGATCAGCTCGGCGACGATCGTCTGCTCCTGCTCGGTCAGCGTCTTGGCGAGCTCCGCGAACGCCGTCGCGAGCTCCGCGTCGGCGGTCTGCTCGGCCAGCTCCTGGGCCCAGTACATCGCCAGGTAGAAGTGGCTGCCGCGGTTGTCGATACCGCCGAGGCGGCGGCTCGGCGACTTGTCCTGGTCGAGGAAGGTGCCGGTCGCCCGGTCCAGCGTGTCGGCCAGGACCTGGGCGCGGGCGTTGCCCGTGCTCTGCGCCAGGTGCTCGAAGCTGGCGGCCAGGGCGAAGAACTCGCCCAGGCTGTCCCAGCGCAGGTAGTTCTCCTTGACCAGCTGCTGGACGTGCTTGGGCGCGGAGCCGCCGGCGCCCGTCTCGAACAGGCCGCCGCCGTTGATCAGCGGAACGACGGACAGCATCTTGGCGCTGGTGCCGAGCTCCAGGATCGGGAACAGGTCCGTCAGGTAGTCGCGCAGCACGTTGCCGGTGACCGAGATGGTGTCCTCGCCACGGCGGATCCGCTCCAGCGAGAACGCCGTCGCCTGCTCCGGCGTCATGATCTCGATCTGCAGGCCCTCGGTGTCGTGCTCGGGCAGGTACGCCTTGACCTTGGCGATCAGGTTGGCGTCGTGCGCGCGGCTCTCGTCGAGCCAGAACACGGTCGGGCTGCCGGTGGCGCGGGCCCGGTTGACGGCCAGCTTGACCCAGTCGCGGATCGGCACGTCCTTGGTCTGGCACATCCGGAAGATGTCGCCGGCGCCGACCGGCTGCTCCAGCACCACGTTGCCGGCCGGGTCGACGACCCGGACGGTGCCGTCGGCGGCGATCTCGAAGGTCTTGTCGTGGCTGCCGTACTCCTCGGCCGCCTGCGCCATCAGGCCGACGTTCGGGACGGAGCCCATGGTCGCCGGGTCGAAGGCGCCGTGCGCGCGGCAGTCGTCGATGACGACCTGGTACACACCGGCGTAGCTGCTGTCCGGGATGACCGCGAGGGTGTCGCCCTCGTTGCCGTCCGGGCCCCACATGTGGCCGGAGGTGCGGATCATGGCCGGCATCGAGGCGTCGACGATGACGTCGCTCGGCACGTGCAGGTTGGTGATGCCGCGGTCCGAGTCGACCATCGCCAGGGCCGGGCCCTCGGCGAGCTCGGCCTCGAAGGAGGCCTTGATCGCCGCGCCGTCGGCCAGCGCGTCCAGGCCGCCCAGGATGCCGCCGAGGCCGTTGTTCGGGTTCAGGCCGGCCGCCGCGAGCACCTCGCCGTACTGGGCGAAGGTCTTCGGGAAGAAGGCCCGCACCACGTGGCCGAAGATGATCGGGTCGGAGACCTTCATCATGGTGGCCTTGAGGTGCACCGAGAACAGCACGCCCTCGGCCTTGGCCCGGGCGATCTGGGCCGCGAAGAACTCGCGCAGCGCCGCCACGTGCATCACCGAGGCGTCGACGACCTCACCGGCGATCACCGGGACGGACGGGCGCAGCACCGTGGTGGTGCCGTCGGCCGCGACCAGCTCGATCCGCAGCGAGGTGGCCTCGGCGATGACCGCCGAACGCTCGGTGGAGCGGAAGTCGTTCGCGTCCATGTGCGCGACATTGGTCTTCGAGTCCGCCGTCCACACGCCCATCCGGTGCGGGTGCTTCTTGGCGTAGTTCTTGACCGAGGCGGGGGCGCGGCGGTCGGAGTTGCCCTCGCGCAGCACCGGGTTCACGGCGCTGCCCTTGACCTTGTCGTACCGGGCGCGGACGTCCCGGTCCTCGTCGGTCTGCGGGTCGTCCGGGAAGTCCGGCAGCGCGTAGCCCTGCGCCTGAAGCTCGGTGATCGCGGCCTTGAGCTGCGGCACGGAGGCCGAGATGTTCGGCAGCTTGATGATGTTGGCCCCGGGCGTCTTGGCCAGCTCGCCGAGCTCGGCGAGGGCGTCGGCGATGCGCTGGCCCTCCTCCAGACGCTCCGGGAAGCTCGCGATGATGCGCCCGGCCAGCGAGATGTCGCGCGTCTGGACGCCGACACCGGCCGTCGAGGCGTACGCCTGGACCACCGGCAGGAACGAATACGTCGCCAGGGCCGGGGCTTCGTCGGTGTGCGTATAGATGATGGTCGAGTCAGTCACCGCATACTCCGCTTCACGTCTACAACGTCTTGATATCAAGATATCTCGTGATCGACCCTCCGCGACACCAGCCCCGGCCTCCGGCCGTGTCACACCCCGGCGAGCCCGGTCTCCAGACCGTCCAGCGCGTGCGAGCAGACGCAGTCCCGGGTGGCCGGCAGACCCTCCAACGCCTTGAACAGGACGGTACGCAGCCGGTCGACGTTGCGGGCGAAGACCTCCAGCACCTCGGCGTGGGTGACCCCCTCGCCGGCCTCGACACCCGCGTCGAGGTCGGTGACCAACGCCAACGACGTGTAGCAAAGCCCCAGTTCACGCGCGAGCACGGCCTCCGGATGCCCGGTCATCCCGACCACCGACCAGCCGTTGGCGGTGAACCAGCGGGACTCGGCCCGGGTCGAGAAGCGCGGACCCTCGATCACCACCAGGGTGCCACCGTCGACCGGCTCCCAGGCACAGTCCCGGGCGGCGGCGAGGGCGGCGCCGCGGCCGTCCGGGCAGTACGGGTCCGCCATCGAGACGTGCACCACCTGCGGGACGGCGCCGTCGGGCAGCGGCAGGCCGTCGTAGTAGGTCTGCACCCGGCCCGAGGTCCGGTCGACGAACTGGTCCGGGACGACCAGCGTGCCGGGCCCGTACTCCGCCCGCAGACCGCCCACCGCGCACGGGCCGAGCACCTGCCGCACCCCGAGCGAACGCAGCGCCCAGAGGTTGGCGCGGTAGTTGATCCGGTGCGGGGGCAGGCCGTGCCCACGGCCGTGCCGGGGCAGGAAGGCGACACTGCGGCCGGCCACCTCGCCGACGAAGAGCGAGTCACTGGGCGGGCCGTACGGGGTCCGGACGGCGACCTCGGTCACGTCGTCCAGCAACGCGTAGAGGCCGGAGCCGCCGATCACCCCGAGCTCGGCTCGGGGGGCGGTTCCGGTCGAGGAGGCAGCCAGCTGCGATCGAGTCATGCCCACCACCCTAGGAGCCGTGGTGGGATCCGTCCGCGAACTCCGCCTTACGATTCCCGGACACGAAGCCCGGAGCAACGGCGCCGCAGGGTTCACCAGGTGCTCACGGCCAACCCCAGGGGGCGCGGGAAACTGCGCGAAACGGGAGCAACGGTCCTGCGCCTTCCGCAGGGTTCACCAGGTGCTCACGGCCAACCCCCAGGGGGCGCGGGGAACTGCGCGAAACGGGAGTAACGGTCCAGTACCTTCCGCAGGGTTCACCAGGTGCTCACGGCCAACCCCAGGGGGCGCGGGGAACTGCGCGAAACGGGAGTAACGGTCCTGCGCCTTCCGCCCTCGCGCAGTTCCTCGCGCCCCCTGGGTAGTGCAACTGACGGCGAACTGCACAGCTTCCGGCTTCGCGCAGCGCCTCAGCGGGGAGGCGTGTCGCGGCGGACCTTGAGGGCCCAGAGGACGAGGGGGATCTGGAGGGGCAGGCGTCCGTAGGCCAGGGCCCGTTCGGGGGCGCTGCGGCCCTTCCAGTCGAGGGCCATCTTGACGTTGGCGGGGAAGACGGCGGCGAACAGGGTGGCGGCCGCGAGACCGCCCACGCGGCGGGTGGCGGGGACGGCGACGGCCGCCGCGACGGCGAGTTCGGCGGCGCCGCTCAGTTCCGTCCAGAGCCGGGGGCCGCCGGGGAGCTGTTCGGGGACGATCGCGTCGAAGAACTCCGGCTTGCGGAAGTGCATGACGCCCGCGGCGCCGAGCAGTGCGGCGAGTACGAGGGGTGCGCGGTGGCGGGACACGGTCGCTCCGTCCTGGTCCGGTCAGTGACGCGAGCGACCTTACTCGCCGGTAGCCGACGGGTACAGGCCGCTTCGGCGCCCCGGCCCGGCCCGGCGGCGTACAGTGGCCGTCCGCAGCGGGGACGGCAGGCGTGGCCGGAGGGTGGATTCATGCACCGGAGCAGGACGAGAACGACCGGCCATCAGGTCCTGGAGTGGCGGGTCAGGCCCGAGGCCCCGGTCGCGGCCGTCCTGGTGCTGCACGGCGGACAGGTCACGAGCGAGCGCAGCCCGGGGCCGGTGAACCTGCCCGGTCTGCGGATGCTCGGGTTCGTCCGGGCGATCGCCCGGGAGACGGCCGGCGCCCGGGTCGCGGTCGGCACGGTGCGCTACCGCTACCGGGGCTGGAACGGCAGCCGGGCGGACGCGGCCCGGGACACCGGCGCCGCCCTGAGCGATCTCGCCGAGGAGCTCGGCCACGTCCCGACCGTGCTGGTCGGGCACTCGATGGGCGGCCGGGCCGCACTGCGGACGGCCGGGCACCCCAGTGTCACCGGCGTCATCGCGCTGGCCCCCTGGTGCCCCGACGGCGAGCCGTACGCCCAGCTGAAGGGCTCCACGCTGCTCACCCTGCACGGCGACCGCGACCGGGTGACCGACCCCGAGGCCACCCGCCGGTTCGCCGCGCAGGCCCGGACGGCGGGCGCCCGGGTCGCCGGGTACACCGTGTCCGGGGACGGCCACGCGCTGCTCCGGCGCTCCGCGGACTGGCACCGGGCGACGGCCCGGCTGACCGGCGGCCTGCTCGGGCTGCGCCCGCTGCCCGCCGAGGTGGCGGCCGCCCTGGCACTCGGCGAGGCTGAGAGCGGCGGTCTGGACCTGCGGCTGCCCGGGCGGCGGGAGGCCGACCGGGCCGCCCCCGTGCTTTCGGCCAGGGACTGACCAATCCGCTCGGCCTTCCGGTCCGAACATCCTGTATCACGGTCATTCCCGCGTGCCGGGCGGCTGTGTCGTCATGTTCCCCCTGGCAGGAGGCCCCGGATGCCCGTCACCCGAGAGCAGGGCCGGTCACCGGTCCTGCCACCACCAGCGCCTACGGCTACCGCCGGAGCCCGCTGTCCGGGGGTGGCACGGTGAGCGCCGTCGTCCACCTCGCCACCCCCGGGCGGCGCGGACCGGACCTGGAGGAGCTGGTCGCCAAGGTCGCGTTCGGCGACCAGGACGCCTTCGGGCACCTCTACGACGTGGTGGCCGGGCCGGTGCTCGGCCTGATCCGCCGGGTGCTGCGTGATCCGGCGCAGTCGGAGGAGGTGGCGCAGGAGGTGATGCTGGAGGTCTGGCGGACCGCCGCGCGCTACCGCCCCGAGCGGGGCGCGGTGATGGCCTGGGTGATGACCCTGGCGCACCGCCGCGCGGTCGACCGGGTGCGCAGCGCCCAGGCCGCCTCCGACCGCGAGCAGCGGGCCGCCGCCGAGTCGCACCTGCCCGCCTACGACGAAGTGGCGGAGCAGGTCGAGAACCGTCTGGAGCGGGAGCAGGTCCGCCGCTGCCTGAGCGGTCTGACCGAGATCCAGCGCGAGTCGGTCACTCTGGCGTACTACCGGGGATACTCCTACCGGGAGGTCGCCGAGCTGTTGGGGGTGCCGCTGGGCACCATCAAGACCCGGATGCGGGACGGCCTGATCCGGCTTCGGGACTGTCTGGGGGTGGGAACGTGATGACCGTCGCCGATCTGCACACGCTCACGGGCGCGTACGCCACACACTCGTTGTCCGAACAGGAACGGCAGGACTTCGAGCGGCACCTCGCCGCGTGCCCGGCCTGCACCCTGGAGGTGCAGGAGTTCAGCGCCGCGCTGGCCCGGCTCGGCTCCGCCGAGGCGCTGGTGGTGCCGGCCGAGCTCAAGTCCCGGGTGATGGCGGGGATCTCCTCCGTCCGGCAGCTGGCGCCCGGTGTGGCCGAGGAGGCCACTACTACCGCTCCCGGCCGTGGGAGGCTGCGCCGGTACCTGCCCCGGTTGGCGCTGGCCGCCTCCGTCGCGGTCGCCGCCCTGCTCGGCGGCGTCGCCGTCCAGCAGCACGGCCAGGCCGACCGGGCCCGCGCCACCGCCTCCCGGCTCGCCTCGCAGCAGGCCGCGTTCAGCAGCCTGCTGACCGCACCGGACGCCCGCACCACCACCGGCTCGGCCGGCTCCGGGGTCGGCACCGTGGTCTACTCGCAGAGCCGTGGCGAGGCGGGGTTCCTGGCCAGCAACCTGCCCACGCTGCCCTCCGACCGGACCTACCAGCTCTGGTACAACGACCACGGCACCATGCGCCCGGCCGGTCTGCTGCCCGCCTCCAACGGCTCGCTGCTGCTCACCGGCCGGATCGACGGGGCGGCGGGGATCGGGGTCACGGTCGAACCGGCCGGCGGCTCCCGTACGCCGAGCGCGGCACCGATGATGCTCCTGTCGTTCGCCTGACGGAGCGGGACAGACGGGCAACTGCGGGAGGCGGAAGGTACGGTGCCGTACCTTCCGCCTCCCGCGGTCGCGTGTAGGTCCCTCGGACCCGGCCCGGCGGTCTAACCGCGGGGTGGCCACGGGAAGAAGCCGCTGGTGCGGGCCCGGTACTCGGCCCAGCCCGGTTTGGTGGCGGACAGTTGGCGTTCCAGCAGCGGTTTGCCGCTCCCGTTGACCAGCAGGTAGCTCATCAGCAGCGGGCTGAGCACCGTCGCCCAGCCGATCGGCGAGTCGGCGGCGAGCAGGAACAGGCCCCACCAGACGCAGGCGTCGCCGAAGTAGTTGGGGTGGCGGGTGTAGCGCCAGAGGCCGCGGTCCATCACCTTGCCGTGGTTGGCCGGGTCGGCCTTGAAACGGCCGAGCTGCCGGTCCCCGACGCCCTCGAAGAACAGGCCTACCGCCCAGAGCGCCGTGCCCGCCCAGGCGAGCGGGCCGGGCGGGGAGGGCAGTTGCTGGGCGACCTGGACGGGCAGCGAGACGAACCAGAGGATCGCCGCCTGCAGCAGGTAGACCGTGCGCAGCGCGTAGGCGTCGCGCCGGCCGGCGGGCGCGCGGGAGAGCATCCGGTCGTAGCGCGGGTCCTCCGGCGCGCCGCGCGAGCGCCACCAGATGTGCGCCGACAGCCGCAGGCCCCAGAGCAGGACCAGGGCCGTCACCAGCGCCCGCCGGCCCGGGTCGCCGTGCCCGGCGGAGCAGGCCAGGCCGGTGAGCGCGACGGCCGTGAAGCCGAGCCCCCAGGCGACGTCCACTCCCCGGTGCCGCCCGGCCCGCACCCCGACCGCGAACGCCGCGAGCATCACCAGCAGCGCGGCGCCGGCGCCCGCCGCCAGGCCGGTCAGCAGCGCGCCGGTGTCGATGCCGCTCATCGGCCGTCCCCCGCCGGGCCGAAGGCCGGGTACCAGGCGTGCGGGGTGGCCGGGGCGCCGGCCGTGCCCTCCGCCGACGGGCGGACGCAGAGCAACTGGTCCACCCCCATCCGGCGTTCGGCGAAGGCGAGCGAGGCGCCGGCCAGGTAGAGCCGCCAGACCCGCACGGTCTGTTCGCCGACCAGTTCGGTGAAGTCCGGCGCGCGCCGCTCCAGGGTCCGGCGCCAGGCGTCGACCGTGCGCACGTAGTGCTCGCGCAGCGCCTCGACCTGGCGGACCTCCAGGCCGGCCCGCTCCAGCAGCGCCGCCGTCTCGCCGACCGGCCGCATGTGCATGTCCGGCGCGATGTACGTCTCGATGAACGCCCCGCCGCCCGGCGCCCGTTCGCCGCGCGACATCTGCTGGACGAGCAGCCGCCCCTGCGGGCGCAGCAGCCGGAAGAGCCGCCGCACGAACGCCGGGTAGAGCTCGTCGCCGACGTGCTCGCCCATCTCGACGCAGCTGATCGCGTCGTAGGGGCCGTCCGCGACCTCGCGGTAGTCCAGCAGCCGGATGTCCACCCGGTCGGCGAGCCCGGCTCCGGCGGCCCGCGCGGTGACGTACGCGTGCTGGCGGGCGGAGAGGGTCACGCCCGTGACGCGGACACCGTGGTACCGGGCGGCGTGCAGGGCGAGCGAGCCCCAGCCGCAGCCGACGTCCAGCAGGCGCATGCCGGGTTCGAGGCCCAACTTCCGGCAGATCAGGTCGAGTTTGGCGGCCTGGGCGTGGGCCAGGGTGCTCGCGCCCGGGGTCCAGTACGCACAGGAGTAGGCCATCGACGGGTCGAGCAGCAGGGCGTAGAACTCGTTGGAGAGGTCGTAGTGGTGGCTGATCGCGGCGCGGTCGCGGGCCCGGCTGTGCGGGCTTCCGGTCAGCGCGGCCCGGCCCGCCGGGGACGGCGGGCGGCGGGCGGCCGCGCCCAGGCGGACGGCGGTCGCCACCGCCCTGGCGCGGTCGGCGGGGCCGAGCGGGCGGCGGGCCGTCCGCTCGCGCTCGGGCCGTTCGATCCGGGCGAGCCCGGCACCGAGGTCGCCCTCGATGTCCAGCTCACCCGCGATGTAGGCCTCGGCGAGGCCGAGTTCGCCCGGGTACCAGAGCAGCCGGCGCAGCGCCCGGCTGCTGCGCAGCAGCACGGTGGGGGCGCCCTCGGGGCCCACCGTGCTGCCGTCCCAGGCCTTCAGGCGGATCGGCAGCGGGCGTCCGAGCAGCTGTTCCAGCAACGGGTACAGCGCGGCGGCGACGTCGGTGCGCGGGGCGGGCCGGGTGGCGGTCATCAGGACTCCCTCGTCAGCAGCACCTGCTGCACGTTCAGGTAACCCGTGCGGAAGCCCGCCTCGGAGTACGCGAGATACAGCTCCCACATCCGGTGGAAGACCTGGTCGAAGCCGAGCCCGGCCACCTCGCCGAGCCGGGCGGTGAAGCGCTCGCGCCAGAGCCGCAGGGTCTCCGCGTAGTGCGCGCCGTAGCAGTGCCGTTCACGCACCCGCAGGGCGGTGTGGGCGGCGGCGGTCTGCTCGATCGCCTCGGTGGAGAGCAGCAGGCCGCCGGGGAAGATGTACTTCAGGATCCAGGTGTAGGTGCGGGCCGAGGCCACCAGCCGGTCGTGCGGCATCGTGATCGCCTGCAGGGCGACCCTGCCGCCGGGGGCCAGTACCCGGTCCAGGGTCTGGAAGTAGACCGGCCAGTACGGCTGCCCGACGGCCTCGACCATCTCGACGCTGACCACGGCGTCGTACTCGCCGTCGGCGGCGCGGTAGTCGCAGAGCCGGATGTCCACCCGGTCGGCGTACCCGGCGGCGGCGACCCGGCGGCGGGCCAGCGTCAGCTGCTCCTCGGAGAGCGTGAGGCTGACCACCCGGGCGCCCCGGGTGGCGGCACGCAGTGCCAACTCGCCCCAGCCGGTGCCGATTTCCAGCACCCTGCTGCCGGGGCCGACGCCGGCCAGGTCGAGCAGCCGGTCGATCTTGCGGTGCTGGGCGTCCCGCAGGCCGTCCCAGCCGGCCACCGGGCGGCCGTCCGCGTCGGTCGGGAAGACCGCCGAGGAGTAGGTCATGGTCGGGTCGAGGAAGAGCTCGAAGAGGTCGTTCGACAGGTCGTAGTGCCGCTGGATGTTGCGCCGGGCGTTCTCGGGGGTGCCGTGCTCGGTCTTCGGCGGGTGCTGTGCGTGCCAGCGGCGCAGCCACTGGAGCCGCTCGGGGACGAGGGTCTGCGGGGAGGTGGCGAGCAGGGTGAGCAGCGCGGTCAGGTCGGGCGAGTCCCAGTCGCCCGCCTGGTAGGACTCGCCGAAGCCGATCAGGCCGCCCGCGCCGACCCGGCGGAAGAAGTCCCCGGGCCGGTTCAGCCGCAGCACGGGCGCGCCCTCGGCGGCGGCCACCAGGGCCCGGCCGCCGGGCAGTTCGACGTGCAGGCCGAGCCGGCGGGCGACCCGGCGGACCAGCCGCGCGGCGATCGCGGCGCGCACGGTGCCGCCCGGCACCCGGGCGACGTCGGGCCAGCGGACGGGGTCGACGGAGGGTTCGGCCTCGGCGCCGGGCCGGTCGGCGGGTGTCTCGGCCTCGGTGCGGGGCGGTCGGACGGTGTCGGTCACGGGAGGTGGGCCTTTTCCTGGAGGTTGCGGGGGCGGGGCTGCACGGGCAGGCCGCGCAGCAGGAGCCGGACGCCCTGCACCCGGATGTGCAGGCTCACGGCGGCGGTGGCGAACGGGTGGCGCAGCACCGCTCGCAGCAGGGCCGCCGGGCCCGCCGGGGTGCCGGTGCCGCGCACGGTGGCGGTGAACACCCGGCCGCCCTCGCGGGTCAGTTCGACGGTCAGGGCGAGGGTGCGGCCCGGTTCGTCGAGGGACATCCGGTAGCTGCCGTCGACGGGGAAGAACGGGGAGACGTAGAACTCCTTGGGCACCTCGCAGGTGCCGGGCGGGAGCAGGTAGCGGTGGTGCTCGCCGTAGGTGCTGTGCACCTCGGCGACGGTGCAGACCGGCGACCCGTCCGGGGCGTGGCACCAGTACAGGGTGAGCGGGTTGAACACGTGCCCGAAGGACCGGGCCTGGGCCAGCATCAGCACCTGCCCGCCGCCCAGGTCCACCCCCTGGCCGGCCAGGTAGGCGTCCAGGTTCTGCCGCAGGGTGCGGGCCGGGTCGCCGGGGTGGTCGCGGGCCTGGAAGCGGGCCAGCGGGCGGAGCGGGGCGGGCAGCCGGGGCAGCCGGTCCAGGTCCACCAGCCAGAGGTGGGTGCGGTGCCGGAACGCGTGGCGCAGCGGTGCGGTGCGGACGTGGCCGATCCGGCAGTCGTACAGCACCGCGCCCCAGCGGCCGGGCAGGGTCCGGTTCACCGCGCGACCACCCCCGCCAGCGCGCGGGCCGCCTCGACGCCGGAGCGGCAGCCGTCCTCGTGGAAGCCCCAGCCGTGGTAGGCGCCGGCGAAGGCCGTCCGGCCGGTGGTGAGTTCCGGCAGGCGGCGCTGGGCGGCGAGCATCTCCCGGGTGTAGACGGGGTGTTCGTAGACCATCCGGGCCACCACCCGGTCGGCGGGGACGGGGTGCGCCGGGTCCTCGTTCAGGGTGACCAGGTAGTCCTCGGCGGTGTCCAGCCGGAGCAGCCGGTTGAGGTGGTAGCTGACCCGGACGTGCTCGGAGCCGCCCTCGCACGAGGGCATCAGGTAGTTCCAGGAGGCCTTGGCCCAGGCCGAGCGCGGCAGCAGCGAGGCGTCCCGGTGCAGCACGGTGGGGTTGCGCGAGTACCGGATCGCGCCGAGCACCTCGCGTTCGGCGGCGGTCGGCTCGGCGAGCAGCCGCAGCGCCTGGTCGGGGTGGGTGGCGACCACCACGCCGTCGTAGGTCGCGCGCCGCCCGTCCTCGGTGACCACCTCGACCTCGTCCGGCCGGCGCAGCACGGTGCGGACGGGGGCGCCGCGGTGGACGGCGGTCAGCCGTTCGGCGATCCGCTCGACGTAGGTGCGGGAGCCGCCGACCACCGTGCGCCAGGCCGGCGAGCCGGTGACGCTGAGCAGGCCGTGGTTGTCGAGGAAGGCGAACAGGTACCGGGCGGGGTACTCCCCCGCCAGGTCCGGCGCGCAGGACCAGACGGCGGAGACCACCGGGGTCATGAAGTGCGCGACGAAGTACCGGGAGAAGCCGCCGTCCGCCAGGAACCGGGCGAGCGGGATCTCGTCCGCCGCCGGGTCGGTGCGGGCCAGCAACTGCCGGGCCCGGCGGTGGAACAGCGGCACCTCGGCGAGCATCCGCAGGTACCTGCCGCGCAGCGCGGCGGACGGCTGGGCGAGCAGCCCGGCCGGGCCGCGCGAGCCCGCGTACTCCAGCCCGCAGCCCAGGCAGCGGACGGACATGCTCATCTCGCTCTCCCGGGTGGCGATGCCGAGTTCGCCGAACAGCTCGACCAGGTGCGGGTAGGTGCGGCGGTTGTGCACCAGGAAGGCGGTGTCCAGGGGGACGGGGCGGCCGTCCGCACCGGTCGCCTCCTGGGTGTGGGCGTGGCCGCCGAGGCGCGTGTCGGCCTCGTAGAGGGTGACCGCCACTGCGTCCCGCTGCAGCCGGTACGCCGCGGTGAGACCCGCGACGCCGCTGCCGACCACGGCCACCCGCCGCACCGGGGGCCGTCCGGCGCGGCCGTCACGGCCTGCGGGCAGGACCACCCGGGCACTGTCGGGCACACTCATCCACGCCACTCCGCTCCCACCGGCCCGCCCGTTCCCGGGAGGGCTCCGTTTCCCCTGGACGTCCGGGATTCGGAGCGGCTCGGGGCGCGGATTGGTCCGAACGTGGGCGCGGACCGGTCCGGACGTGGGCGGCGGGCGGGCGGCATCGGGCCGGGGTCTCACCCGGTGGTGAACACCAGCGAGGCGTTGTGGCCGCCGAAGCCGAAGGAGTTGGTCAGCGCCGCCGACAGCGCCACCGGCCGGGACCGGCCCGCGACGACGTCGAGCTTCACCTCCGGGTCGAGGCGGTCGAGGTTCACGGTGGCCGGGACGACCTGGTCGCGCAGCGCGAGGATCGCGGCGACGGCGCCGATCGCCCCGGCCGCGCCGAACAGGTGGCCGGTCATCGACTTGGTCGCGGTGACCACCGGGTGGGTGCCGACGGCCTCGGCGATCGAGCCAGCCTCGGTGAGGTCCCCCAGCTGGGTGGAGGTGGCGTGGGCGTGCACGTGCCCGATCTCGTGCGGGTCCAGGCCGGCCGAGGCGAGCGCCAGCCGGATCGCCCGGACCTGCCCCTCCTGCTGGGCGGCGGTGATGTGGTGCGCGTCGGAGCTGACGCCCGCCCCGGCCAGCACGGCGTGCACCCGGGCGCCGCGGGCGGCGGCGAAGCCGGCCCGCTCCAGGACCACCAGGGCGGCCCCCTCGCCGATGACGAAGCCCTCCCGGTCGGTGTCGAAGGGCCGGGAGGCCCGCAGCGGTTCGTCGTTGCGGGTGGAGTGCGCCCTGGCCTGGGCGAACCCGGCCAGCGGCAGCGGGTGGATGCAGGCCTCGGTGCCGCCCGCGACGACCACGTCGGCCCGGCCGAGCCGGATCAGGTCCAGCCCCATCGCGATCGCCTCGGCGCCGGAGGCGCAGGCACTGACCGGGGTGTGCGCCCCGCCCCGGGCACCCAGCTCGATGCTGACCCAGGCGGCGGGCCCGTTGGCCATCAGCATCGGGATGGTGTGCGGGGAGACCCGCCGCACACCGGAGGCCTCCAGGATGTCGTCCTGTCCGAGCATGCTCAGCGCGCCGCCGGTGGCAGTGCCGATCACCACCGCCAGCCGCTCGGGCTGGACCTCGGGCCGCCCCGCGTCGGCCCAGGCCTCGCGGGCGGCGACGATCGCGATCTGCTCGCACCGGTCCAGCCGGCGGGCCTGCACCCGGTCGAGCACCTCGGTCGGTTCGACCCGCAGCCGGGCCGCGATCCGCACCGGGAGGCCGCCCGCCCACTCCTCGTCGATCACGCCGATCCCGGACTCCCCGGCCAGCAGCCCCGCCCAGGTCGAAGCCACATCCCCGCCCAGCGGTGTCGTGGCGCCGAGTCCGGTCACCACCACGTCTGCCGCACGCACCGTCATCGAAGAACCCCCATGTCGTAGTCGCACACCCCCCGCACGGACACCCGGCGGAAGGCGATCAAGCTCCCGGCCACTCTGCCAGCTGACTTACGCTCCATCAGGAACGACGGCCGACGAAATCTGCGCGTACGAATCTGTAGGGTCCGGACAACTGCTGACAGACAGTCGATCACTGTGCGAGGCTGCTCCCCTGACCACCCGGCGGCGGGACACCCTCCACCGCCGGCAGCTCGGGGGGAGCAGCCATGGGGAGACGTACGGACCGGATACCGGGTCGGTCCACAGCGGTACGGCCCGTCCTCGCGCTGCTCGCCGCAGCGGCCCTGGCGCTCGCCGCGCTCGCGCTGCGGCCGGCGCCCGGGGGCTCGCCCTGGCTCGCGCGGGGCCCGCTCGCGCACGACAGCGGCGCCATCTGGCTGCTGGCTCTCGGCGGCGTGCTGGGCTGCGGCGCGCTCGCGGCCCGGCACCGGCGGGACGTCCTGGAGAACAGCGCCCCGACGCCGGCCGCCGAACGCCTCGCCGAGGTCGCCTCGTTCGCACTGCCGGCGGCGGCGCTCCTGGCACCGCTGATCCTGTTCCTGCTGCCCGCCCCGGCCCGCGTGGCTCCGCCGTCCACGCCGTCCGAAGGACCGCCGCCACCCCCGCCACCCCCGCCCTTCCCGCCGGGCGCGTCCTCGGACCCGATCCCCCTCGACGCGCAGCTGCTGCTGGCCGTGTTCGGCAGCGCCCTGGTGATCGCGGCGGTCGTCCTGCTCGTGGTGTCGCTGCACCGGTACGGGCTCCGCCTCCCACGGCGGCGCCGGCCGGCTGCGGCCGGGACGCGGCCGGTCACCGGCCGGGCGCTGGCCGAGGCCGTCGACTCGGCGCGCCGGGCGCTGCACGGGGAGGACGTCCGCGCGGCGGTGATCGCCTGCTACGCGGCGATGGAGTCCTCGCTCGCGGAGTCCGGCGTGGCCCGCCAGGCTTCGGACAGCCCGGCCGACCTGCTGCGCCGGGCGGACGCCGACGGGGTGCTGGCCGGCCCGCACCCGCAGGTGCTGGCCGCACTGTTCCGCGAGGCCCGCTACTCCAGCCACCCGATGGGCGCGGAGCAGCTGGGCCGGGCCCGCGCCGCGCTCGACGCGATCGCGTCGCAACTGGCGGGGCGCACCGGTCTGTCCGAGCGGGCCGCCCGGTGAACGGGCCCCGCTACGGCCTGCGTTCGGTGGCCGCGCTGGCCGCCGCCGCGGCCGCCGCCGAGACCGGGCTCGCCCTGGTCGGCGGGCTCGCCGCCGCCGCCGAGGGTGCCGCCGTGCTCGGCGCCCTCGCGGTGCTCGCCGCCCGCTACGTGACCGGCTTCGAGTCCCAGGACAGCGCGCACCGGGTCGCCTCCCGGCTGATCGAGGAGCGCCGGGCCGGCCTCGGCGACTGGGAGCGGGTGGTCGGGGACACCCTCGCGGGCGACGGCGACCGCGCGCAGCTGCTCTGCCCGCGCCTGCAGCGCCTGTACGCGGCCCGGCTGACGGAACGCCACGCGGTGTCGCTGTACGACCGGCCGGAGGCCGCGGCCGCGCTGGTCGGCCCCGAGGTCTGGCCGCTGATCGACCCCCGCCGCGCCGCAGGCCGTCCCGCTGGACGCGCTCCGCGCCGCCGTCCACCGCCTGGGCGAGCTCTGAGTTCCGCCCGCGAAACCCGCTCCGCGCACCACAACCACACCAGGCACCGAGGAGTCACCGTGACCAGCATCCAAGCCGCCGAGTCCGGCCTGTCCGTCGTGGGCAGCCGGCCCGTCGTCAGCGCGCTGACCCCGCGCCAGGCCGGCGAGCGCGCCCGGCAGGTCCTCGACGAGGTCGGGCGCGCGGTGGTCGGCAAGCCCGAGGCGCTCGAACTGGTGCTGCTCGGCGTGCTGGCCGGGGGCCACGTCCTGATCGAGGACCTGCCCGGCCTCGGCAAGACCCTGCTGGCCCGGTCCTTCGCCACCGCGCTGGGCCTGGACTTCCGGCGCATCCAGTTCACCCCCGACCTGCTGCCCTCCGACGTCTCCGGTGCGCCGTTCTACGACCAGCGCAGCGGTGAGATGGTCTTCCGTCCCGGGCCGCTCTTCACCCACCTGCTGCTGGCCGACGAGGTGAACCGGACGCCGCCCAAGACCCAGGCCGCGCTGCTGGAGGCGATGGCCGAGGCCCAGGTCTCGGTGGACGGCGTCACCCGGCGGCTGCCGGACCCGTTCGTGGTGATCGCGACGGCCAACCCGATCGAGTACGAGGGCACCTACAGCCTGCCCGAGGCCCAGCTCGACCGGTTCATGCTGCGGGTCCGGATGGGCTACCTCCCGGTGGCGCAGGAGTCCGCGATGCTGCGGGCCCGGCTGGACCGGGCCGCCCCCGAGGCCGTGCTGGACCGGCTCACCGACCCCGCCGAGGTGCTCGCGATGCGCGCCGCGCTGGAACTGGTCGAGGTGGACGACGACCTGGTCGACTACGTGGTCGCGCTGGTGGACGCGACCCGCTCGCACCCGCAGATCCAGGTCGGCGCCTCCCCGCGCGGCGGGCTGGCACTGATCCAGCTGGCCCGGGCCCGCGCGATGACGGACGGCCGCGACTACGTCGTCCCCGAGGACGTCAAGACGCTGGCCGTCCCGGCACTGGCCCACCGCGTCACGCTCCGGCCCGAGCTGTGGGTACGCCAGATCAACGCCGACGACGTGATCGCGGAGCTCATCGAATCGGTCGGGGCGCCGCAGACGGCCCCCGCCCGCCCGTGACGGCCGCCCGCCCGCACCGGGCCGCCGGGCGGGGCGCCGCCCGGCCCCCGGACACCGGCGCCGCTCCGGTCCCCACCCTCGTCCTGACCCGGCCGACCACTGCCCCGCCCACCGGCCGGCGGGCCACCGAGCGCGCCCTGCGGCTGCTGACGGTCGCGGCCGTCGCCGCCGCGGCCGCGCTGCTGACCGGCCACGCCTGGCTGCTGGCCTGCGCGGCCGGCCCGGTCGTACTGCTGGTGCTGGCGGCCGCCGGGCGTAGCCGGCCGACCCGGCCGGCCGCCGAGGCCGAGGTCGGCACGCGCCGCTGCTTCGAGGGTGACACCGTCGACGTCCGGATCGAGCTGGCCTTCGACGGCACGGCCGGCTGGATCGACCCGGCGGTCCGGCTCGGACCCGGCATGACCCTCGACTCCGCGACCGTGACCGGGCCGGTGGTGGAGCTGCGGCTCACCCCGCACCGCTGGGGCCACTGGCCGCTCGGCACCGTCGACGTCGACCTGTACGACCTCGGCGGGCTGACCCGGCGCACGGTGCGGGTCGAGCTGGGCGACGCCCAGGTCTTCCCCTCCCCCGCCCGGTCCACGCTCACGCCGATCCCGGTCCGGCTGCCGGAGCGGCTCGGCGAGCACACCGCCCGCCAGCGCGGCGAGGGCGCCGAGGTGACCGGCGTGCGTCCGCACGTCTGGGGCGAGCGGCAGCGGCGGATCCACTGGCCGTCCACCACCCGGCGCGGAACCGTCCAGATCAACGAGTTCGCGGCGGAGCGCGCCGCCGACACCGTCGTGGTGATCGACGCGCTCTGCGACTTCGCGGACCCGGTGGCCGGCACCTCCAGCCTCGACGAGACCCTGCGCGCCGCCGCCGGGATCGCCCGGGCGTACCTGCGCAGCCACGACCGGGTCGGGGTGGTGTCGATCGGCGGCACCACCCGCTGGCTGCGGCCCGGCACCGGCGCCGGGTACTTCTACCGCCTGGTGGAGAGCGTCCTGGAGGTCCGCCGGGACCTCGGCTACCAGGTCCCCGACATCGATCGCCTGCCCCGCCCGGCGCTCCCGCCGCACGCCCTGCTGTACGTGCTCACCCCGCTGACCGACCAGCGCGTGCTGGACCTGCTGCGCGAGCTGGCGGCACGCGGCAACCCGCTGGTGGTGGTCGAGGTCCCGACCGGCGACCCGCAGCCCCTGCGGCCCGGCGAGGCCGGTGAGCTGGCCCTGCGGCTGTGGCACGCGGACCGCGAGGCGATGCGCTTCGCACTGCGCAGCCGGGGCATCCCGGTCGTCCTGCTGGAGCCGGGCGAGGGCCTGGACCTGGCCCTCGCGCCCCTGCTGCGCAACCGAGTCCGGGGGAACGTCCGATGACCCGTCCGATCCCCGCGACCGGGGCCGCCCGCAGCCTCGCCGTCGCACTCGCGCTCGCGGCCGGCGCCTGCGTGGCCCTCGCCCACCCGCCCGGACCCGCCCTGCTGCTCCCGGCCGCCGCCGCGGCGGCGGCCTGGTGGGCGGGCCCGGTGGTGACGGGCCGCCCGGTGCGGGACTCCTGGCTCTGGTACGCGCAGCTGGCCCGGCACCGCAACACCGCCTTCGCGGCGGGCTGTGTCGCGCTGGCCGCCGCCGGCTCGCCGCCGCTCTGGCTGGCGGCCTGCGTGACGGCGCTGCTGCTCGGCTACCTGCTGCTGGCGGACGCGGTCGCGGCCGGCCCGGCGGGCGTCCGCCAGTGGCGCTCACGCCGGGTGCCCGCCGCCGCGTACGCCGCGAGCGCGCTGGTGCTGCTGGCCGCGTACGCGCCGGTGGGCGGGGTCGGCTGGGGCCGGATCGTCGCGGCGCTCGCGGTGGCGGGCTCGGCGGCGGTGGCGGGGCTGGCGCTCTGGTCGCGCGGGATCGACTCCCCCGGGCCCGGCGCCGGGGAAGAGTAGGCGCAGCCGTCGCTCCCGCCTTCCCCGCCGGGGCGGACCGCTCGGCGGGTGCGTACGCCGCCGGGGAAATATCGTGGCTCTCACGTAGCTGCGGCGGGAGAACCAGGTGTGCTGGAGTGCCGAGGCCGATCTCGTGGCGGGGGCGGTGGTCGCCGGGCTCGGGGTGTGGTGCCTGGCGCGGGTCCGCCGGCCCCGGGATCTGCCGCTGGCCGCCCTGCCGCTGGTGCTCGGCGCGCACCAGTTGGCCGAGGCCGCCGTCTGGTCGGGCGGGCCGGCCTCCTGGGCGCTGACCGCCTGGGCCGTGATCGCACTGCCGCTGCTGCCCGTGCTGGTGCCGCTGGGGGTGTGGTGCGCGCTCGGCCGGGGCGCCGGGTTCGCCGTGCTGGGCCTCGCCGTCGCGGTACCGCTCGCGGTCGCGGTGGCCGCCCGTCCCGTCACCGCCGAGACGCACGGCCACACGCTGCGCTACGGGGTCGGGATCCCGTACGCGCCGCTGCTGCTGGCCGGCTACCTGGTGGCCACGGTGGGCTCCCTGCTGGTCAGCGGCGACCGGCTGCTGCGGCTGCTGGGCGTTCTGGTCGGGGTGGGGGCCGTGGTCTGCGGCCTGCTCTACCAGCTGGCCTTCGCCTCCACCTGGTGCGCCCTCGCCGCGCTGGCCAGCCTGGTGCTGCTGCGCTGGACGGGACGGCCCGAGCCCACCGGCCGGACGCCCGGGCCCGGTCCGGCGGACCGGGCCTGAGCGTCTGCCGGAGGCCGCCTGCCGGGAGGCGGGCGCCGGTCACGCCGCCCCCGCTCACCGGCCCCCGGCCAAGGAGGGTCTCGGCGCTCAGCCGAGCTGGGGCCGTACCTGAGTGGCGATCAGCTCCAGGTGGTCCAGGTCGTCGAGGTCCAGGATCTGGAAGTAGATCCGGCTGCTGCCCGCCTCCCGGTAACGGGCGATCCGCTCGACCACCTCGGCCGGGGTGCCGGCCAGGCCGTTCGCCTTGAGCTCGTCGACCTCGCGGCCGATGGCGGCGGCCCGGCGCGCGACCTCGGCGTCGTCCCGGCCGACACAGGCGACCAGCGCGTTGGAGTAGACCAGGTCGTCCGCAGCGCGGCCGCGCTCCTCGGCGGCGGCCCGGACCCGGCCGATCTGCTCGACGGTCTGCTCGACCGAGACGAACGGCAGGTTGAACTCGTCGGCGTAGCGCGCCGCCAGCGCCGGGGTGCGCTTGGGCCCCATGCCGCCGATCAGCAGCGGGATCCGGCTCTGCACGGGCTTCGGCAGCGCCGGAGAGTCCGTCAGCCGGTAGTGCGCGCCCTCGAAGGAGAACGTCTCACCGGGCGCGGTCTCCCACAGCCCGGTGACGATCGCGAGCTGCTCCTCCAGCCGGTCGATCCGCCGGTCCGGGAAGGGGATGCCGTAGGCCGTGTGCTCCTTCTCGAACCACCCGGCGCCGAGGCCGAGTTCGACCCGGCCGCCGCTCATCGCGTCGACCTGCGCGACCTGGATGGCGAGCACCCCCGGGAGGCGGAAGGTACCGGCCGTCATCAGCGTGCCGAGCCGGATCCGCCGGGTCTCCCGGGCCAGGCCCGCGAGCGTGATCCAGGCGTCGGTGGGGCCGGGCAGCCCGTCGCCGTCGCCCATCCTCAGGTAGTGGTCGGAGCGGAAGAAGCCGTCGTAGTCGAGTTCCTCGGCGGCCTGGGCGACGCGCAGCAACGTGTCGTAGGAGGCACCCTGCTGGGGCTCGGTGAAGATACGGAAGTCCATACGAACCATCATGACCGGCGGGCGCCCGCCTCCCGCACGCCGGGGGCGCTGAGTTCACGGCGCCGGGCCGCCGAACCCGCGCGCCGGGGCGCCCGGCACGCGAACTGCGCGGGTGCGCCGACCGGTCGGACGATGCCCCCGGTCGGCGGATTCCGCCCCGACGACCCGTGTCCGGGACCGCCCGGGCACGGTTGAGCAAGAAGTGATCGACCCTGCGAATCCCAGTCGGCTGCCCGCCACCCGCACCCACTGGGCGCTGGTCCACCCCCTGCTCGCGGCGCTGTCCGAGGCCGGGGTGCCCATGCGGGCCGGCGACCTCGACCAGCTCCAGCAGGCCGCCGCCCTCGGCCCGGAGTTCGTGCACGCCGTCGCCCGCTGGATCCACGCCGCACACGCCACGGGCGGACCGGTGCCGGCGGCGGCACCCGGCACGGTCGCTCCCGCCCCGGCCCCTCCCGGGCCGGTCACCGCCGCCCCCGAGCACCGGCACCTGCGCCAGATCGGGCCCAGGCCGACCGCTCCGGCTCTTGCCGCCGGCCCCACCGAGCGGGGCCGGCAGGCCTCCTGACGGCCCAGTGGCGCATTCCGTGCGTAACCGACACGGCCCGCCCGGGGTTCACCCGGCATGACCGTCATCAATGAACCCCGCCGCCCGCTGGTGAACGACCGGACACCGGACCTCAACGGGCGGCAGGCCCCTCGCAGCCTCGCCACCCCGATCCGCCAGAGCGGCCAGGAACCCTCCCCGGGGCACCGGGCCGCCGCGCAGCTGCTCGGACTGCGCGAGATCGCCCTGCCGGCCGCCGTGATCGCGGCCGCCGACGCACTGCTGGACGACGCCCTCGCCAGCCACGACCCGGTCACCCGGGAGGCCGCCGCCGTCACCCGCAGCCGGCTGCGGGCGGCGCTCGGCCTCGTCCAGGCCCCGCAGTCGATGTGACCCGGCCGTCGACCGGCCGTCCGCGCGGGCGAGGACCGGGCGGTTCGTACGGGTGAACGCGCTGCGGGCGTCCGTCTGCCAGGGCCGGCAGGCGGATCCCCTAGCGGTGGCAGGAGGCCGCGACGATCAGCAGCAGGACGACGAGCCCCAGCGCCTCCGCGCATCCGTGGCCGCCGTTCGGGTTCTTCCGGTTGGCCTCCACGTGGCCGCCGGCGGGAATTCCGGGGTGGTGCTTGGCATAGTGCTCGATCTGATGCCGCTCGCCCTGGGACTGAGTGAGCCACGGCGTCTTGAAACCGCACTCACCGCACCAGTAGCGGAATGCCATGGCGACTCCTCACACCTCGTCAGAAGGGTTTCCGGGGGACGTTCGGCCTCGGCGCGCTCCTGCACGGATGAGCTGGTGCGGCTCTGCGGGCCCGCCGTACTCGGCCGGGCGGTCCCGCCGTTCTCGTTGCCGATCGGCCGCAGCGCCACCGGGGCTCGGCCGGCTGCGGGGTACACCGCCCTGCGTCGGCGTACCGGCCGGGCACCACCGATGCTGCTGTCCGCGCTGCTCGGGGGACAGGCCAGGGCACCGGCCATATATGACCGGTCGCCACGACAGGCACGGGTACGGGCCGTCAGCCCGGCAGGCCGCCGCACCGGCTACGGACCCGTGCGGGGCCCGGGGCCGACGACCGACCGTCGGCCTCCGTCGATCCGCGCCGCCGCACCGCCGCGCCCGGGCTCAACCGGACGGTGCGTCCGAGAGCCACACGCCCATCCACTGTTCGGCCTCCCACGCCACGAAAAGTTGCACCTCGGTGAACCCCAGCTTCGCCGCGAGGCGCATCGAACGGTCGTTGGCGGTCTGGGTGCAGAGCACCACCGGCCCGCCGGGGTACTCGTCGGCGAACCAGCCGAGGGCCGCCGCGCACGCCTCGGCGGCGTACCCGTACCCCCAGGCGTGCGGCAGGAACAGGTAGCCGAGCTCGGCCTCCCCGGCATACGGACGGACGGTCCCGCTCCCCCGACGCGCCGGGTCCCGCCGGTTGAGCTCGATGGTGCCGATCATCGTCCCGTCGAGCTCGACCACGAAGAGGCCGGGGCGCCGCCCGGGTACGTCGGGCACCGCGTGTTCGAGCTCGTCACGCGGTCGGGCACCACCGAGGTAGGTGTTCACCTCCGGCGATGCGAACAGCTCGATGACCGCCGCACGGTCCCGGGCCTCGGGCTCGCGCAGGACGAGCCGCTCGGTCCTGATCGGGGCAGGCGGCCAGGCGAAAGGCTGCGCTGTGACCTCGTCCGGCATGGAACGGCTCCTGGTCTCTCTCGGCCACACGGTCCGGCCTCGTACGGCCGTCGCGGGCGACGACTCCTGACGTCACCACACATCGGGACGCACTCCTACGAGTTCCCGGTTGCGCGCGTCCGGACGGGCCCGCCGCCACCCGTCCCTACCCCGGGCTCAGGCCCCCGCCCCCGGGCTCAGGCCTGGGGTTCCAGGCCGTAGCGGGCGACGTGCTCCGGGTTGCCCAGGTCGATGGTCCGGATGCCCTCGGCGGCCAGCCGCTCGTTGATCTCCTCCAGGTGCTGCTGGACGAGCTTCTTCTCGGCATCGGTGATGCGGCCCTTGTGGGGCTTGCCGGCGTGCTCAAGGTCGGAGTAGTTGACCCGCTCCCTGGTACCGGCCGCGGCCGCGGCCTGGCTCGGGGCGGTCCGGGCGACCCTGCGGGCACCGCGCAGCAGATCGGCCATCGGGGCCGCCGAGGCGAGTCCGTCGAACGCGGCGGCTTCCATCACGACCGTCTGCGGCTCGGCCGCGCCCGGGTGGTGCAGCTCGATCGTCACCAGGTCCAGCGCCACGTCCTGCACCCCGGTCAGCTCGCCTGCGAGCGCCTCGATCTCGACCGGACCGTCCTCCAGGTCAGGGTGCTGCCGGACCACGATGCGCACCAGGTCGCCCTCGTCGTCCGCGTGCTTCCCGGTCAGATCCGAGAACCGGATGATCTTCTGGCCCATGTCTCCCTCATCTCGCCGTGGTGATCAGCCGAGAGCCTACGCCCGCATCCCGCCACCCCCTGCCGCGCCGTGTTCGCCGACGCGCGGCAGGGCCTCCGGAGCTTCGGTGGCCGGCTGCGGCCCCTACAGCTGGCTCAGGATCGTCGGGTCCGTGATCTTCGTGTCGTCGGCCAGCATCATGGCCTTGCTGAGGATCACGGCCAGCAGGCGGTCCCCCTCGAACGGGAGGTAACCGGTCTGCGGGGCGGCCGGGCCGGCCTTCGGGACGATGCACAGGTACTGGTCGTTGGGCGTCATCAGGATGTTGCCCGAGCCGAGGTGGATCTTGTACGTGTGACGCTCGCCCTTCACGTGCAGGAAGCGGCCCTCGATGGTGCAGCGGTCGGCGATCGCCAGCCGGGGTACGAGCCGTTCCAGCGTCGCACGGCGGGTCTCGGCGCTCTGGTTGAGCTCCCCGAAGCCGTACGACGTCCAGTACTCCCGGAAGCGGCCCTCGGGCCCGCCGTCCTGCCAGGTCGGGTCGTTGCCGATGCTGGCCACGCCCACGAACAGGTCGACGTCGCGCAGGACTTCGGACAGCACGAGGGGCGGAACATCGGCGAGCGGGACGGACTCCACCGGGGCGGCACCGTCGCGCAGCCACATGTCGTACTCGCCACCGCTGCAGTGCGCCGAGTTCTCCGCGGCGTCGATCGGGTAGAAACGGACCTGGTCGGTGGTCAGGCGCAGGTAGCTGCCGGATTCGGTGGTGTCCTCGCCGTAGCCGTCGCCCTCCCCGTGGATCCAGTACTCGGCGCGCAGCCCCCACTGCGGCAGCTCGCGGGTGGCCGGCGGGGCCGTGTCGTCGACCATCAGCCGCAGCTTGTTGCGCCAGCCCCTGATCGCGGCAAGGGAGTTGAACTGGTGTTGGCGCAGGACGTGTGCGGCGTAGCGGTTGGAGTACGTTCCCGTCGCGCGCTCGGCGTCGGTCAGCAGGTACAGCTCCCGGTGGGCCTGCTTGAACGGCTGGGTGATCCCGTGCCGCTCCAGCCAGTCGCGGCAGGCCACGATCTCGGCGGGCTCGTGGCCCACCGGGTGCCAGAGCCGGACCTCGGCCCCTTCGGGCACCGGGTCGCCGGCGAGCGTGCGCAGTTCGCCGTCGGCGAATCCGACGGTCGTGCCGTCGACCGTCCACAGCAGACGGCGGGCCAGGGTGCCGACGAGGGGGTGGTCGAGGTACCGCTCGCGCCAGACGGCGTACGGCCAGGTGCGGTCGGCGAGGAACTGCCGGTCCAGGCGCTCGCTCTGGGCGGAGAGCATCTTGTCGATGTCCTTGACCGCCGCCTTCAGCTCCTTGAGCTCCTCGGCGTGGTCGCGCTTGACGGCGGCGGGCACGCTCTTGACCGCTTTACCGGCGGAGTTGCGCCAACCGAGCACCACCTTGGCGCCCTGGACCTCCAGCACTGCGGTGACATCGCCCAGTTGCTGCTCCGCGCGGCCGACCTCGGTCAGCCCGTAGGCGGGGACGGCGAGTTCCTCGATCTCCGCGCGGGACATGCCCAGCGCCTCGGCCCGGGTCCGCAGCGCGGTGTCGAGCAGCTTGAGCGTGCCCTTGTAGGTCACCCGGGTGGCCAGCCGGGCGAGTTCCGCGAGGGCGGGTCCGCCGTCGATGCGGGAGAGCGCGGTGACGGCGGCGTTGGCGACCTTGGGGCTCCGCGGGCCGATCCCGGCGACCTTCCTGAGTGACGTCTCGACCAGCGTGCCGAGGGCGCGGGCGGTGTCCGGGTGGGCGGGCAGCAGGGCGAGCACCCAGGTCACGCCGCGCAGCGCGTTGGCGTTGTAGGGGTCGTAACTGCTGTTGACGTCGGACTCGTACTCCCGGCGGTCCAGTTCGAAGGTGCGGCGGCCGACGAGCGTGAGCCAGGGCAGCAGGACGGCCCGGACGCGGTCGGCGCCGATGGGTTCGATCAGGGTGCGGGCCTGCTGCTCCCACTGGCGGGTGGGCTTGGCGGCGGTGGCGGTCGTCGCGTGCCGGAGCAGGGCCTGTTGGTCGGGGATGTCCCGGGTGTCCCGCATGGCTCGCTCGGCCCATTCCTCGCCGACGTTGAGAACGGGCTCGGTGAGCTTCGCGGCGAACACGGCGAGCGCCTTGTCGGGGTAGGCCGGGAGGGCCGAGCGCCGGAAGGCGGCCACGACCGCGGGCGCGAGGGAACGGCCGGCCGCGAGTTCGGCCTCGGCGAGGAGCTCGTGCCGCTCGCCGTACCACAGGGTGTGCCGTCGGCCGAGCTCGTCGAGCCTCTTCAGGCGCTCGGCCGAGAGCCGGTCACCGGGCAGGCCGCGCGCGATGACACCGATCAGGGTCAGGGCGTTGCCGCGGGCGGCCGGGCCCGCCTCGTCCGCGTGGTACTGCGTCACCAGGGCTTCGGCGAGCGCGGCGCGGCTCTCCGACGGCAGCGACCGCACCTCGTCGAGCACGCCGTCCCACGGCCTGACCCAGTGGCCCCTGTTGCCGGCCGCCAGCTTCAGCAGTTCGACGGCGAGTTCATCCGCCTCCCCTGCGGCGGCGCGCCGGCGGATCACCGACCTGATCCTCTGGACGTCCCCCATGATCATCCCCCCACCAGCGGCACGAGCTTCAGGAACGTGACCTCGGTGCCGAGCGCGAGCTCGACCTCCTCGGCCGGGTCGGTGACCTGGCGGTCCCCCACCAGGACGAGGAAGCCGTTGCCCGCGAAGGCCCCCATCGCCAGCTCGGTCTGCACCTCGGGGTCGATCCGGCGGGGGGTGCGCAGCGCGTACCCGTTCAGCACACGCTCGGCGTCCTGCGGCTGTACGAGCCCCTGGAACACCTGCGGTGTGCGCGCGTTGTACTCGGCGACCTCCTGGAACACCCGGCGCCGGATCAGCTCACGCACGGTGAGCCGCTCCTCGGCGATCTCCAGGCCCCACCCGTCGCTCCGGTCCCCCGAAGTCGTCTCGTCGACGAACGTCACTATTGCCATGCCGTGGACAGTACGGGCCGCCAGTGACAGTCCGGGCCGGGGGTGGCACGGTCGCCCCTCCGGGGCCGGGAGCCGGTCAGCGGACGCCGCGGATGCGGTGGACCAGGAGGCCCGCGAGGAGGGTGACCAGGGCCGTGGCGAGGTAGAGGCCGAAGTACCCGCCGCAGTCGGCGACGATCGGGGCGGCGACGGCGGGGGCGAGCACCTGGGGGGCGGAGTTGGCGATGTTGATGACGCCGAGGTCCTTGGCGCGGTCGCCGGCGGCGGGCAGGACCTGGGTGACCAGGGCCTGGTCGACGGCGAGGTAGACGCCGAAGCCCGCGCCGAGCACCGCCGCCGCCAGGACGGTGGCCGGCCAGGTGTGGAACAGGGCCAGCACGAGTGCGGCGGCCGCCATCACCACGCACGAGACGACGACCAGGGCGCGGCGGCGCCCGGTCCGGTCGGAGACCGCCCCGGCCGGGATCGCGGTGAGCAGCGCCGCCCCGGTGTAGACGGCGGTGAGGATCAGCACGCCGCTGTCGGGCGACGGGTAGTGCACGGCGTCGGTGAGGTAGTACAGCAGGTAGAGGGTGCCGATCGAGTTGCCGACGTTGATCAGGAAGCGGGTCAGCCAGGCCCAGCCGAAGTCGGGGTGGCGGCGCGGGCTGACCCAGTAGCCGGCCACCAGCGCGCGGAGGTCGAGCGGGGCCCGCAGCTCGCGCGGCAGCACGGGCTCGCGGAAGCAGAGGACGTACGGCAGCGCGAAGCCGACCACCAGCGCGGCGGTCAGCGCGTAGCCGGGCAGGATGCCGCTGACCGCCACGGTCACCAGCAGGGCGCCGACCACCAGTCCGAGCGACTGGCTGATCCCGGTCCAGCCGGAGACCACCGCGCGCTGGCCGACGGGCACCTGGTCGGCGACCGGCGCGGTGACCCCGGCGAGCATGATGTTCAGCCCTGCCTGGGCCACCGCCCACCCGGCGATCAGGCCGGCGAGGCCGTGCTGTCCGGCGGTGAGCAGCAGGCCGGCGGCCCCGAGCAGCGCTCCGGCCAGGATCCAGGGGCGCCGCCGCCCGAAGCGCGAGGTCGTCCGGTCCGAGAGGGCGCCGGCCAGCGGGTTGACCAGCATGGCGACGAGGGCTCCCACGCCCGTCACCCAGGAGAGCAGGCCGGCCTTGTGCGCGGCGTCGAGGCGTTCCAGCTGGAGTGGCAGCAGGATCTGGATGGGCGTGAAGAAGCCCATGAAGACGGCGAGCGAGGCGAGACTGAGCGAGGCCGTCCAGCGCGCGGTGACGCGGGTGGCGGGCTCGTCCAGGGCGGCGCGGTCCATGGCCCGTCCCCTTCGGCCGAACATGAGCCATCCTCATGTCCGGCCGAGTGTAGGGCCGGGCCGGAGCTACCGCCAGCCTCGGCGCGGCAGCGGACGGAATACGCGGGCGGGCGGATACGGCCGGCCCGCGCGGCTCAGCCCTCGCCCAGCGCCATCCACTTGTCCGGCTTCGCCAGGGGCGTGAACCCCGCTTTGGCGTAGACCTCGTGGGCGTCCGCGGTCGCCAGCAGGATGAACCGCAGGCCGTAGGGCGCGAGGTGGTCGCGGACGGCGGCGGCCAGCGCCGTGCCCAGACCCCTGCCGCGCGCGGCGGGGTCGATGTAGACGTCGCAGAGCCAGGCGAAGGTGGCCCCGTCGGTGACCACCCGGGCGTAGCCGGCCTGGGCGCCGGAGGCGCTCTCGTAGACACCGAAGTTGAGCGAACCGGCGATGGCCAGGTCCTGCTTCTCGCGGGCCCGGCCGAGCGCCCAGTAGGCGTCCTGCGACAGCCATCGGTGGACCAGTCCGGCATCGAGGCGCGCCGGGTCGGTGGAGATCTCGTAGCCCTGCGGGAGGTCACTGTTCATGCCCGGGATCCAAGCAGTCCGACCGGTCGGCGGACCAGCGGATATCCACCGGGGGCCGACCGGTCCGGCGCCGGATCCGGCCCTGCCGCCGCAGCGGCGGCGGAGGCGGGTCGCGCGGCGGCGGGTCCCTGGAAGCGCGGGGCGTCCCGTCCGGTGCTGTACTGACTCGTATGGCCAGTGGACACGGGCGCCGCCTCGGACGGCACGCCGAGCGGGCTGAGCAGGAGCGCCGGGCACAGGAGACCCGCACCCGGGTACGGGGGCTGATCGAGCTGACCGCGCACAACGACACGTACCGCAAGGGGCTGGTCGCCGCGGCCTCGGGGCTCAGCCCGCAGGAAGCGGCGATCATGGCCGACCTGGAGCGCCACGGCCTGCAGGTCCCGCAGCTGCACGACGTGCTGTGCGGCGGCCACGTCCTGGTCGACGACCAGCAGCTGTACGAGTCGTGGCGGTTCCCCGAGGTGAGCCACCAGCGGCTGTCCAGCCACCACCGCGACATCGACAAGTCGCGCTACCCGGACATCGGTATGCGCGGCCCGGTGGTGCGCGAGAAGCTGCACGGCCGCACCGCCAACGGCACCTGGCTGCAGTTGGAGAAGACCCCGGCCGCGTTCGGGAAGCGCAAGCTGCCGAGCCTGGACGACCTACGGCACCTGATGGACTACGTGGTGTACCGGATCACCCGCAGCAACGTCGGCCCGTGGGGTCTGTCCCGGGTCACCGAACGGCGTCCGATGTACCTCTCGCCCGCGATCACCGTCCCCACCGCGCTGACGTCGCCGGTGTCCCGGTCCCTGGTCGCGGCACTCCGGCGGATCGAGACCGACGACGACACCACTTCGGCCTCCGCGGACCTGGCCGCGCGGTTCCCCCCGCCCGAACGGGCCGACCCGTCGGACGAACTGGGCGGGACCCTGTCCGGCCGGGCCGGGCGCGGGCTCTTCGGCAACTCACAGGTCTGGATCAGCGAGGCGCCGCTGCCTCCCGCCGCCAAGGTCCTGTCCGCCCCGGGCGAGCAGCCGCCGCCGGGGACCCGCTGGATCGAGGAGGACCGGTGAGCGAAGCCGACGACCAGCGCCCGGAGGCGGGATCCGTCTCCGTCCCGGACGGACTGGTGGCCGCGGTGGTGGGCCTGGTCCAGACCGGAGCGGTACCGCTCGGCGCCTACACGACCGCCGAACTGACCGTCGTGGACGCGGTGGTGGACTTCCTGGAGGCCAGCCCCCCGGAGGAGGTGCTGGCCGAGGCGGTGCGCTCGCTCGCCGCGCGGCAACTCCTGGTACCCGGCGCCGGCGAGGACCGGATCCAGGTCCGGGGCGACCTCGGCATCGCCGTGGCCTTCCAGCGGCGGGCCCGGATGGTGCTGGACGCCCGGATCACCGGCGCGCAGTCCGGTGAGCCCTGGCGGACCCTCGTCCTGCCCCAACCGGAGCAGATCTGCCTGCTGGTGCGCATCGACGCGCTCGGGGTGCACGAGCTGTCGCTGCGCACCCTCGACGAGACCCTGCGGATCGTCACCGAATGGCTGCCGGACGGGCCCTGGGCCCCGCCCGACCCGGCGGTCGACGTCGACGCGGTACTCGCCGCGGCGGAACGCTCCGCGCTGCTGACCGCCATCCACTACACGGCGGTCGGCTCGGCGGAGATCGCCGGTGAGAGCACCGATCTCGTACTCGCCGACCGGAACGGCAGACTGCACGCCTTCGTCCGCGACCCGGCCGACCCCACCCGCCTCGTGGCGAGGCCCGGACGCGCCAGAAGCCCGCGCGACACCGTCGCCGCACTCCTCGGCCGGCCGCCGGCGGCCCGGGGCGAAGACCCTCGGTGACCGGACGGCTCACCGCCCGGGGACGAGGTGCTCCGGGCCGGGGCGCCTTCGGGCCGGTTCCGGGTGCCGGGCCGATGCCCGGGTCGTCGGCGACCGGCTTGACCGTCGGCCCCGGCAGCGAACCCCGGAGTTCGACCGCCCAGGTGTCCGCGACCGCCCTGAACTCCGCCCGGTAGCACCTCCTCACCGTCGGCACGGGACTTCTCCCCGCCCGGAACCGCCCGTCGGCCGTGATCCACGTGTCCCACCCCGACGGCACCGGTCGTGTGCCCGTGGCAGGGCCCGATCCGCCCCTCGGCCCCGATGGCTCGTCCTCGGCCGGACCCCCGCCGCGACGCCTCCCCGCGGTCGGTGCGACGGCCCACGAACGGCCGGTCTCCGGACTGCTTGCCTGCTCCAGGCCCTGAAACCCGTGTTCCTCATACGGAGGAGATCGGGCATTGACACCTCCGGCGACATGATCAATCATCAAGCCAGACGCTGGATCGGAACGGCAGTCAAGTCTTCTCCCTGTTCGGGCGGTCGACCGACGACTGCCCGGCCTGCCGGGAAACGAGCACGCGGTGGGTGAGATGGTGAAGACAGGCCCTGCCGGAAGTCCGCTCCACAAGGGGGCGCACGGAAGAGGGCGGCCGTAGTGCCCGCGTCGGCCGTACGCGGTCATCGCTCACCGCCGGACGCCGAGTCCGCCTGAACGGGGAACAGCCCCGGTGCCCCCCTTGCGGGAGCACCGCCGAGACACACCCGGTGCCCGCCGTCCGAGCGGCGCACCCGTCGAGCCGTCGTCATCCCTCGCGCCCGCCGCCGGGCCGGCGAGTCGTTTCCCCACGCCTCCCCAACTGTCCTCCGATCAGAGGAAAGAGCTGGCTTTGCCGACCATACGCACCTCTCCCGCAACGACGACCAGCAGCCACCGCGACGGGCCGGGCCAGGCCGCCGACGAGTCGGCCCCGGCCCGCCGGGACGAACCGCAGCCGCTCTCCTTCGCGCAGCAACGGCTGTGGACACTGGCGCAGTTGACCGGTGCCGGCGATGCCTACAACGAGTCGGTCGTCCACCGGCTGCGCGGGCCGCTGGACGGCGGGGTGCTGGCCCGGGCGCTCGATGCGATCGTCGCCCGGCACGAGGTGCTGCGGACCAGGCTGGTCGCCACCGGCGGCGAGGTGCACCAGTGGATCGACCGGCCGGACATCGGCTACCCGCTCCTGACGGACGATCTGACCGGCGTACCCGACCCCGAGGCGCGGCTGGCCGCGCTGCAACGCGCGGAGGCCACCGCGCCCTTCGACCTGGGCACCGGCCCGCTGGCCCGAGGCCGCCTGGTCACCCTGGCCCCGGACCACCACGCCCTGCTGCTCACGATGCACCACACCGTCTTCGACGGATCGTCCATGGACGTCATGATGCGCGAACTGACCGCGCTCTACTCGGCGTTCCTCCGTGGTGACGACGACCCCCTCCCGCCGCCGCCGCTCCAGTACGCCGACTACGCCCGCCGCCAGCGCGGGTGGATGGAGGGCGCGGAGCAGACCACGCAGGCGGAGTACTGGCAGCAGCAGCTGGCCGGCGTCCCGCCCCTGCTCGAACTGCCGACCGACCGGCCGCGCCCGCCCGAGCAGGACCACCGCGGCGGCCGGGTGGTGGTCAGCCTGGACGAGGAGCTGACGGCCGGCCTGCGGGCACTCGCCCGGCGGCACGGCGGCACCCTCTTCGTCGCCGCGCTGACCGGCTGGTCCCTGGTGCTGTCGCGGCTGGCCGGGGAGACCGACATCGTGGTCGGGGTGCCGACGGCGAACCGGCG
Organism: Kitasatospora kazusensis; assembly: GCF_039529945.1. Taxonomy (NCBI): domain Bacteria; kingdom Bacillati; phylum Actinomycetota; class Actinomycetes; order Kitasatosporales; family Streptomycetaceae; genus Kitasatospora; species Kitasatospora kazusensis. Next base: position 33,466 of record NZ_BAAANT010000037.1, read on the forward strand.
CAGCCGCGATCTCGCCGGGCTGATCGGCTTCTTCGTCAACTCCCTGGCCGTGCGCGTCGACCTGAGCGGCGCGCCAACGGTCTCCACCGCGCTGGGCCGCACCCGCGCCGCCGTCCGTGGGGCGTTGGACCACCAGGACCTGCCGTTCGAGCGGGTGGTGGAGCTCGTCAACCCGCCGCGCAGCAACGCCCATCCGCCGCTGTTCCAGACCATGTTCGCCTGGCAGCCGTCGCGCAGCGGCCTGTTGGACCTGCCCGGCGTCGAGGCGGAGCCGCTCGACATACCCTTCGCCGCGGCCAAGTTCGACCTCGCGCTGTCACTGGCCGAGGAGGGCGGCCGCCTGGTCGGCCATCTCGACTACGCCACCGCCCTGTTCGACCATGGGACCGCCGAACGCTACGCGGGCTACCTGCGACGGGTGCTGGCCCTGATGGTGGCCGAGCCCGACGCGCAGGTGGCCGGGCTCGCGCTGATGGACCGGGACGAGCGCCACCGGCTGCTCACCGACTGGGACGCCACCCAGGGCGCCGCAGCCGTACCGCCGTCGGGACTCGGCGGCCTGGTCGAACGCTTCGAGGCACAGGTACGGACCCGCCCGGACGGACCGGCACTCGTCTGCGCCGACGGGCGGACCGGCTACGCCGCACTGGCGCGCCGCGCCAACCGGTTGGCGCACGCGCTGATCGCGCGCGGCATCGGCCCCGGCCAGGTGGTCGGCCTGCACGCCGGGCGGTCCACGGACCTGGTGGTCGGTGTCCTCGGCATCCTCAAGGCGGGTGCCGCCTTCCTCCCGCTCGATCCCGGCCAGCCCGTCGAACGGCTGGCCGCCATGGTGGCGGACGCCGTACCGGCCCTGGTACTGACCACCACCGACGCCGCCGGCGGTCCCGCCGGCGAGGGTTGGCAGGACCTGCGCACGGTCCAGGCGGAGGGCGCGCGTGACGACGCCCCCGCAGTCGCGGCCGGCCCGTCCGACCTGGCCTACGTGCTCTACACCTCGGGCTCCACCGGCCGCCCCAAGGGCGTCGCGGTGACGCACGGCAGTGTGCTCAACCTCTTCGACACCTGGCTCGACCGGTTCGGCGCGACCCCCGGTGAGGCGACCTCCGCCTGGTCCAGCATCGGCTTCGACGCGACGATCCACGAACTCCTGCTGCCGCTCACCACGGGCGCCGTGCTGCACGTCGTCCCCGACGAGCTGCGCGCCGACCCCGAGGCGCTGATGGAGTGGATGCGCCGGCACCGCATCGTGCAGGCGTTCCTGCCCCCGGCGTACGTCCGGTGGATCGACGAGGCGCCCGAGGAGCGCCTGGCCGGGCTCGCCCTGCGCCAGTTGCTGACCGGCGTGGAGTCCCTCCCGGAGACCGCGCTGCACCGCATGACGCAGGTGCTGCCCGGCCTGCGGATCTGCTACGGCTACGGGCCCACCGAGAGCACGCTCTACTGCACCTTCTACACCGACCCGCAGCCTCTCGACCGGCCCTGCCCGATCGGCCGGCCTCTCGGCAACACCCGCCTCTACCTGCTCGACGAACATCTCCGGCCCGTCCCCGCCGGGGTCACCGGCGAGCTCTGGACCGGCGGCGCCGGACTCGCCGCGGGCTACCTGAACAGGCCAGACCTGACGGAGATGCGGTTCCTCCCCGACCCCTTCGTCCCGGGCGGGCGGATCTACCGCACCGGCGACCTCGCCCGCCGACTGCCCGACGGCAACGCCGAGTTCATCGGCCGCCGGGACGACCAGGTCAAGCTGCGCGGCTTCCGGATCGAACCCCGTGAGGTGGAGGCGGCGCTGCTCGCCGTACCCGGTGTGCGCGAGGCGGCCGTGCTCGCCGACCGCGACGAGGCCGGCGAACTGCGCCTGGTGGCCGCCGTCGGCCGGGGCGACGCCACGCCTCGACGGCCGCACGAGTGGCGCGCGGCGCTGGCCGGGCGGCTGCCGGACTACATGATCCCCGCGCTCTTCCTCGAACTGCCCGCGCTCCCGCTGAGCCGCAGCGGCAAGCTGGACCGCGCCGAGGTGCTGCGGCAGGTCCGGACGGCCGCTCCGCAGCAGGTCAACACGGCCACCCCGCGCGACCACGTGGAGATGGCCCTCCACCGGATCTGGCAGCGCGTACTGCTGCACCCCGCGATCGGCATCAGCGACAACTTCTTCGAGCTCGGCGGCACTTCGATCTCCGCCATCAAGGTGGCGGCGGCCGTCCGCGAGGAGTTCGGCGACAGCCTGCCCATCCGTGACGTCATCGCGCACCCGACGATCGAGGCCCTGGCCGAGCGCCTGCGCACCGGCGCGGCCCGGCAGCGCGGCGGCAGCCTGATCGAGTTCAGGAAGGGCGACGGACGGAGCCGGGTGATCTGCGTCCACCCGGCCGGCGGCACCGCCTTCTGCTACCTGTCGCTCGCCGCCGCGCTGCCGGAGGAGATCGGCGTGTACGGCATCCAGTCGCCCGGCCTGGACCCGGGCGAGACGCCACTGCCCACCGTCGAGGCGATGGCGGACGCGTACCTGAAGCTGGTCGAGCCGCTGGAGGACGAGTCGCTGGTCCTGTGCGGGCTGTCCTACGGCGGGCTGGTCGCCCACGAGATGGGGCGGCTGCTGGCCGAGGTCGGGCACCCACGGTTCAGCGTGGTCCTGCTCGACACCCGAGGCACCGACGACCCGCAGGAGCGGGCCGCGATCACACCCGTCGAGGCGGCGGAGTTCCGCGAGAAGCTGGTCAGGTTCAACGGCATGTACCCGGGCATCGAGGACGAGCAGATCGACCGGTACTTCCGGATCTACAACCACAACCGGATGTCCGCCCGCGACTACCTCGTACCGCCGTCACCGGCCCGGCTGGTGTTCGTCCAGGCCTCCGGGGAGGACGAGGACGTGGAGCGGGAGGCCCGCGCGTTCTGGCAACGGCGGTGCGGCGACGGCCTGTCGGTGGAGCCGGTGGGCTGCGGCCACTGGGACATGCTGGAGAGCGACGCGGTGCCGCGGATCGCGGAGCTGATCGCGGCGGAGCTGGTGCCGGACCCTGCACCGGGCTTCTCCGGCCCGTCCGCCCGCACCACCGTGCGGGAGGCGTGATGCGTACCGACGTCAACCCCGGCCCCGAATCCGGTCCCGCACCTGTCACCGGCCTCGCCCAGGGCGTACAGGCCTGGGCCGTGCGGACCCCTCACGCGCTCGCGCTGACCGACGGCGACAAGCGGCTCGACTACGCCGCCCTGGACGCGGCGGGCGCGGCAGTGGCCGAAGCGCTGCGCAGCGGCGGAGTCCGGCCCGGCCAGGCGGTGGCCGTCCACCTGTCCCGCTCCTGGCAGCTGGTCTGCGCCGTGCTCGGCATCCTCCGGCTCGGCGCCAAGGTGGTGCCGCTCGACGCGCAGAGCCCGCCGGAGCGCCGCCGTCACATCCTGGCCGACTCCGCCGCCGTGGCGCTGGTCCACGGGGATACCGTGCCCGGGGACCTGCCCGACGGCGTACGCGCGCTCCCGGTGGCCGGCCTCCTCGCGCACCGGGCCGCTCCCGAGGCCCCGTTCGCCGGGTCGCCGGTCTCCTTCCTCTTCTACACCTCCGGAACCACCGGTCTCCCCAAGGGAGTCGAGGTGACGGAGCGCGGCGTGCTGCGGCTGGCCCGTCCGGGGTACATCGAGCTGCCGCAGGGTGCGCGCTACTCCTGCATGTCCAATCCCGCCTTCGACGCGCTGAACTTCGAGATGTGGGCGCCGCTGCTGACCGGCGGCTGCTGCGTGATCCTGGCCGACGCGGACGTCCAGACCCCGGAGCGGCTGGCGGCGGCGGTGCTGCGGATGCGGATCGACACCCTCTTCGTCACCGTGGCGCTCTTCAACGCCGTGGTGGACGCCGTCCCCGACTGCTTCGCCGGTGTGGGGCAGGTGCTGGTGGGCGGCGAGCAGCTCAACGCCCGGCTGATCCGGCGCTGGTACCGCCACAACGCGGACAGCGGCACCCGGCTGCACAACGTCTACGGCCCGACCGAGACCGCCACCTTCGCGCTCTGCCACCCCGTCCCCCGGGACTTCGACGCGGACGTCGTCCCGATCGGGCGCCCGCTGCCCGGCACCCGGGCGGTCCTGGTCGTCCCGGGTACCGCCCGGGAGGCCGCGCCCGGCGAGGTCGCCGAACTCCACCTGGCCGGGCCCGGCTTGGCGGCCGGCTACCGCAACCTGCCCGAGGAGACCGGACGGCGCTTCGTCCGGCTGCCCTGGTACGACGACGGCCGCGACCTCCACTACCGGACGGGCGACCTGGTGCGCGCCGACGCCGACGGCGTGGTGGAGTACGTCGGACGCGCCGACCGCCAGGTGAAGGTGCGCGGCTTCCGGATCGAACCGGGCGAGCTGGAACGGCAGATCGTCAAGCACCCGGCCGTGCGGCAGGCATACGTCTGTACCCGCCGCGACGGCGGGTACGGCCCGAACGAGCTGCTCGCCTACCTGGTGCCCGACGGCGAGCTGACCTTCGAGGAGTTCGACCGGCACCTGGCGGCCGGCCTGCCCGCCTACATGCGGCCTCACCACCTCTACCTCCTCGACGCGCTGCCGCTGAACGCCAACGGCAAGGTCGACCAGGCCGCCCTGCTGGCCCGCGACGGACAGCCCTGGCGACGGACGAACGGCTCCGGCCCCGTCGCCACCGCCTGGCAGCGCGAGGTGCTGGAGCTGGTGGCCGAGGTGCTGGGGACACCCGGCCCCAGGCTCGACGACAGCTGGACCACCGTCGGCGGCGACTCGCTGAAGGCGCTGCGGCTGCGCTTCGAGGTCAGGCGCCGCTGGGGCTGCGACCTGCCGCAGTCCGCCGTCCTGCGCGGGGACTTCGCCGCGCTCGCCGAGGCCGTCTCCGCCGCCCGCGCCGCCGGAAGCGCGCACTACCCCGTGCCGTCCGGACCGACCGGGGCCCGGACCGCCCCGGCCACCAGCGAGCAGCAGCGGCTGTGGCTCTTCCAGCAGCGCTCACCGCGCTCCCGCGCCTACGACGTGACCACCGCCGTACGGATCGACGGCCCGGTCGACCCGGCGTTCCTGCGGCGGTCACTGCACCGGCTCGTGGAGCGGCACCCGGCGCTGCGTACCGGGTTCGAGGCGACGCCCGAGGGGCTGCGCCAGGTGGTGGGCGAGCCGTACGACCCCTGGACCGACCCCGGTACCGCCACGCCCGAAGATGAGAGCGGCCAACGGGCCTTCGCCGAGGAGTTCTTCGCCCACCCCTTCGACCTGTCCCGGCCCCGGATGCTCCGCGCCTGCTGGCTGCCGCAGGACGGGGGCGGCGTCCTGCTGCTCCATCTGCACCACATCGCCGTCGACGGCTGGTCGCTCAACGTGCTCTTCCGCGACCTGTCCGCCGGGTACCAGCAGCACCAGCCGCACCAGGAGCGGCCCGCGCTCACTCCGCTGGACTTCGCCCACTGGCAGGCCGAATGGTCCGCCCACCCGGGCTACCTCGCCCAGCGCGCCGAACTGCGCGACCACTACGCCGGATCGGAGCGGACCGCCGAGCCGCTGCAGCCGGGCCACGCCCGCCCGTACTCCGAGGGACGGTTGCTGCACACCGCCCTGGACGTCGTGCGCCGGGCCCACGTCGACCGGCTCTGCTCCGAACTCGGGCTGACCCGCTTCCAGTTGCTGCTGGGCGTGTTCGCCTGGAGTCTGTACGCCGTGACCGGCCGGACCGGCCTGCGGGTGGCCACTCCGGTGGCCAACCGGCCGGTGCAGGAGTTCGAGGCGGGCGTCGGCATGTTCGCCAACACCGTGCTGCTGCCGCTGGCCGTCACGCCCGGCGAGGAACTGCGCGGCCAACTGCGGCGCCTGGGCGCCGGGGTGCGCGAGGTGCTGGACCGGCAGGACGTCACGCTCTCCGACGTGCTGGCCGACCTCGGGCCGGCGGCGGGGCAGCCGCCGTTCGACGTCCTCTTCGTCCAGGAGAACACCGACTTCGCGGCGCTGGCCCTGCCGTCCTGCACGGCCCGCCCGCTGTGGTGGGCACCGGCCGAGGCCAAGTGCCCCATGACCCTGTTCGTGGTCGAGCACGCCGGTGACCTGGACCTCGTCTGGGAGTACGCCGCCGACCACTTCGAGGCCGAACAGGTCGAGGCGATGGCCGGGCTGCTCCGGCGCGGCCTCGATCTGCTCGCCGCCGACGAGTCCGTCACCGTGGCCGAGTTGGCCGCGCCCTACCGTGCCGCCCTCCCCCGGCACGGCGACGGCCCGACGGCGGAGCTGACGTACCGGACCGTGGCCGAGGGCTTCGCCCGGCAGGCCGCCCGGACCCCGGCGGCGACCGCCCTCGACGACGGTCTCCGCACGCTGAGCTACGCCGAGCTCGACGCCCACGCGGCCGCGCTCGCCGCCGACCTGCGGTCGGCGTACCCGGTGGAGGCGGGGGACGAGCGCCCGCGCCGCGTCGCGCTGTACTTCGAACCGTGTGTCGAGCACGTGGTGGCGCTGCTGGCACTGGCCCGGCTCAACCTGACGATCGTGCCGCTCGACCCGTCCTACCCGCCGCACCTGCTGCGGCTGGTGCTGGAACAGGCGGAGCCGCTGTGCGTCCTGCTACCGCCGGGCGGGGAAGCCGCGTTCGACGCCGTCGACCCGGGCGGCGTGGTCCGCCACCCCGTCGCACTGGCCCCGGTCGCCGTACCCGCGCCCGCCCTCCCTCCGCACGACGGCACCCGGCCGCTCTACACCCTCTTCACCTCGGGCTCCACCGGCACTCCCAAGGGCGTCCAGGTGTCGGACCGGACCCTGTGCAACCTGCTCCAGTGGCAGGCGGAGGCGGGAGGCCTCGGCGCACCTGCCGTGACCCAGCAGTTCTCCATGCTCTCCTTCGACGTCTCCTTCCAGGAGATCTTCGGCACGCTCTGCGGCGGCGGCCGCCTGCACCTGGTGCGGCCCGGCTGGCGGCAGGACGGGCCGGCCCTGCTGGCGCAGCTGGAGTCGGCGGGGGTGGAGCGCGTCTTCATGCCCTACGTGGCCCTGCAACTCCTCGCCGAGCACGCCGTCCACCTCGGCCGCTACCCCGCCAGGTTGCGCGAAGTAGTCACCGCAGGCGAGCAGTTGGTGTGCACCGAGGCCATCCGCCGCTGGTTCGCCGGTCTTCCGGGAGCCCGGCTGTTCAACCACTACGGCCCGACCGAGACGCACGTGGTGAGCAGCCTGTGCCTCGAAGGCGACCCCGCCCACTGGCCGGACCGCCCCGCCATCGGCCGACCGGTGGCCGGCGCCGTGCTGCGCGTGGTGGACGAGGCCGGCCAGGCCGTCCCGGCCGGCTGCCCCGGCGACCTGCTCATCGGTGGCACGATGGCCGAGCGCTGCTACCTGGGCGAGGGCGGACCGAACGCGGAACGCTTCGTCGAACTGCCGGGCCTGGGCCTGTTCTACCGCAGCGGCGACCGGGCCCACTTCGACCGGCAGGGCCTGCTGCACTACCTGGGCCGCGACGACCAGCAGATCAAACTCAGCGGTCACCGGCTGGAGTTGGGCTCGATCGAGGTGGCCCTGCTGCGGCACCCGGAGATCGTCAACGCCGTGGTGGCCCGCGACGGCCGGCTGCTGGTGGCCTGCTTCCAGTCCCGCGACCGGACCCCCACGGTCGAGGAACTCACCGCTCACCTGGCCGCGCTGCTGCCCGCCTACGTGCGGATCGACCGCTTCCGGCGACTCGACACCCTGCCCCGCACCCCCAGCGGCAAGCTCGACCGCACGAGAGTACTGCACGCCGTCGGCGAGGAGCTGCGCGGACACTCCGGCGCCGCACCCGCGCTGTCGGAGCTCGAAGCCCGGCTGGCCGAGGCGTTCGAGACGGTGACCGGCGCGGCCATCGCGCCCGACCGGTCGTTCTTCGACGCCGGTGCGTCCAGCCTCACGCTGATGCGCTACCACCTGCGCTGCACCACCGAGTTGGGCCTGGTCTTCACCGTCGCCGACCTGTTCGAACACGTCACCGTACGGAGGCTGGCCCGGTTCCTCGACGGGCCCGGGCGGTCGGCCGGCAGCAGCACGAGCCCCCGGGCCGAGGCCGTGGCGCAGGACGAACCGATCGCGGTGATCGGCATGGCCGTGCGCCTGCCCGGCGCCCCGGACCTGGCCGCCTTCTGGGAGATGGTGACCACCGGCGGCCGGGGCATCGCACACTTCGACGCGGCGGACGGCCTGGTCGGGGCGCGCAGCCAGCTGGACGGGCCGCTGGAGTTCGACCCCGGTCACTTCGGCATCAGCCGCTACGACGCCCGGCTGATGGACCCCCAGCAGCGCCATCTGCTGATGGCCTGCACGCAGGCGCTGGCCCACGCCGGAATCGGCGATCCTTCGTCCGGGCCGCGAGTCGGCCTGATCGCCGGGGCGGGCGAGAACACGTACTTCCAGGCCATGCTGCGTGAGGCGGACCCCGAGTGGCTGCCCGACGGCTTCCGGATGGCCCTGCACCACGAGAAGGACTTCCTGGCGACCAAGGCCGCCTACCACCTCGGGCTGACCGGTCCGGCCTTCACCGCCCAGGCGGCCTGCGCGAGTTCGCTGGTCGCCGTCCATCTCGCCGCGAGTCTGCTCCGCCAGGGCGACGCCGAGGTGATGCTGGCCGGCGGTGTGCTCGTCGACCCGTCGCTGACCGGTGGCTACCGCTACCAGCCCCAGCACATCTTCTCCGTGGACGGCCACTGCCGGCCCTTCAGCGAGGACGCGAGCGGCACGATCGGCGCCAGCGGCGTCGGCGTGGTGGTGCTCAAACCGCTGCGGCTCGCCCGGCGCGACGGCGACACCGTGTACGCGGTCGTCACCGGCTCCGCGCTGAACAACGACGGCTCCGACAAGCTCAGTTACAGCGCACCCTCGCTCGCCGGCCAACGCGGGGTGATCCGCGCCGCCCTGCGCCGCAGCGGGCACACCGGCGCGGACCTCGGCTACGTCGAGGCCCACGGCACCGGCACCCGCCTGGGCGACCCGGTGGAGGTCGACGCGCTACGGCAGGCGTTCGGCGTCGCCGAGTCCGGCCGCTGCGCGCTGACCTCGGTCAAGAGCCAGATCGGCCACCTGGGCGCCGCCGCCGGAGTCGTCGGCCTGATCCGCGCCGCCCTGAGCGTCCACCACGGCCTCATTCCGCCCAACGTCGACTTCCGGGCCCTCAACCCGCACATAGCCGCCGACCCGACCCCCTTCTACATCCCGACAACCGCCCGCAGCTGGCCCGACGACCGGCCCCGGGTGGCGGCCGTCAGCAGTTTCGGCATCGGCGGCACCAACGCCCACGTGGTGCTGGAGGCCGTCCCGGTGTCCCCCCGGACGGCGGCAGCCCCGGACGGCTGCCTCGTCCTGTCCGGCAGCAGTGCGGCCGCCCTGCGGATGGACGCCGCACGGATCGCCGACTACCTGGCCGCCCGCCCCGAGGCCTACGGCGAGGTGCTGCGGCACCTGCAGGCCGGCCGCCCGGCCCGGCCGTGGCGCCTGGCGGCGGTCTGCCCCGACGTGTCGGCCGCGGTGGCGTGGCTGCGCACGGCCGTACCGGCCGCGCCGACGGACCGGGACGCGACGCCCCTGGCGGCAGCGGGCCGGTCGGCTCCGGAGTTGGCCGAGGCCTGGACGGACGGGTACGCCGTCGACTGGCCGCAGGGCCCGGCGCAGGCGCCGTGGGACTTCCCCCCGCCGGCCTTCGAACTGGCGGAGTACGACTTCGCGCGTGCCACGGCCACCCCGGACGGCCCCGCCCCCGAGGGCCCGCAGCGGCTCGCGGAGAGCGACTGGCTCAGCCAGCCGCACTGGGTGCGGCTGCGCCGCGCGAACACCGCGGGCGGCGCCCGCGGATCCGCCGTGCTGGTGGTGGTCACGGACGGCCCGGCGCCCGCTGCGGCGATCCGGGCGTTCGAGGCGGCGTACACCCGGGTCCTGCGGGTGAGCGCGGCCGACGCCTTCGCCCGGCACGGGGACGACGTCTTCGAGGTCGACCCGACCGACCCCGATGCGCTGCGCCGACTGCTCGACACGGTGACCGCAGAGGCCGCAGGGCAGGAGGTCGACTGGCTGCACGCACTGCCCCTGGGGGTCGCCGGCCCGGTCGGCCGACGCTCCGTGCAGCAGGCCCACTGGGCGTGCGTCGACGCGCCCGCCGCCCTCGTCCAGGCACTGGCCGGGACCTCCGGTGCGACCCGACCCCGCGTGTGGTGGCTGTCGTACGCGGCGCGGTCCGTCGAAGGAGCCGTGGAACGACCGGAGTTGGGGCTGCTCGCCGGGATCACCGAGGTCGCTCCGCAGGAGACCGCCGTGGACGGCCGCTGGGTGGATCTGCCCAGCGCCGCCCTGGCCGACTGGGCGGCACCACTGGCCGCCCTGCTCGGCGGGGGGCACGGCGCGACCACCGGACTCGCCGGACAGCTGGCCCTGCGGCAGGGCTACTGGTGGCGGCAGGTCGTCTCACCGGTGGCCGTGGACGAGGCCGTTGCCCCGGCGGTCCCGCGGGGCGACGGCGTCCACCTGGTACTGGGCGGCACCGGCGGCATCGGCGCGAGTGTCGCGGCCTGGCTGCTGGAGCAGACCGGGGGCCGGGTGCTGCTGCTGGCCAGACGGCCCGCGCTGCCTGCTCAACTAGCGCCCTGGGCCGACCGGGTGGACCTGATCGAGGGGGACCTCGCCCAGGACTCCGGAGTGGAGGAGATCCTGCGGCGGGTGGGCGGCCGGACGGCGCGGCTCGACAGCGTGGTCCACGCGGCGGGCATCGGATCGGGCGGCCTGATCGCCCGGCGCGACGCTTCGGCGACCGGCCAGGCGGCCAAGCTGGGCGGCGCCCTGCTGGTCGAGCGGCTGATCGAACGGTACGCGCCGGCGCTCGCGGTCTACTGCTCCTCCATGTCCGCCCTGCTGGGCGGCGTCGGCCAGCTCGACTACGCCGCCGCCAACGGCCTGCTCGACGGTTTCGCCCACCACCGCCCCGGCGGCGCCGGGACGGACCCGCAGGCCACCGCGCGGATCGGCATCGACTGGGACGTGTGGCGGGAGACGGGTATGGCGCTGCGCGTGCCGGCCACGGACGCCCGGCACCAGGCCCATCTGGCGACCGGCCTGACGGTCGAGGAGGGCAAGCGGGTGTTCGCCCGGGCCGTGGCGCTGCAGCTGCCCCAACTCCTCGTCTCCGCCACGGAGATCGAGGAGTCCCGGGTCTTCTACACCGCACCCCTCCCCACTCCGGCCGCTACCGGTTCCGGTTCCGGTTCCGGTTCCGGTTCCGGTTCCGGTTCCGGTTCCGAGCGGGATCTCTCCCCCGCCGCCCTCCTCACCGACCGGCTCTGCGAGTGGCTGGGCGTCGAACACATCGATCCGGACGAGGCCCTGTACGACCTGGGAGCCGACTCGCTGACCATGCTCGACCTGATCGGCTCGGTCAAGCAGCACTTCGGCGTCGAACTCGAACTGTCCCGGCTGAGCCACCAGGTCTGCGTCAACGAGATCCTGGCCCGGCTCGCCGAGGCCGCCCCGAGCGAGACAGGCGACACGGGCGACACGGGCGGGGCGGACGAGGTGACGGTGGAGGTCTGGCAGCAGGGCACCGGGCGCGACGTGCTGTGCCTGGTGCACCCGGTCGGTGGCGACATCCAGGCCTACCGGTCCCTGGTGTCCGCGATCGACCGGCGGCTGACCGTCTGCCTGATAGCCGACCCCGCCCTGCGCCGGACCGGCCCGCACCGGGCCGCCCCGCCCGGGTGGCCGCTGGCCGAGCGCGCGCGCCGCTACTACGAGGCACTGCGCGGACACCTGGCCGAAGGCACGCAGCGCCTGTACCTGGCGGGCTGGTCGTTCGGCGCCTGGACGGCGATGGGCATGGCTGCCGAGGCGGAGGCCTCCGGCCGGCCGGCGCAGGGGCTCTATCTGCTCGACCCGCCGGCGCCCGGCTCGGGGGCGTTGTTCCAGGGCTACGACGAAGCACAGCTCGAAGCCGTGTTCGCCCATGAACTCGGCGACACCGGCGCGGTGTTCACCGAGGAGGCGAAGGCCTACGCCGAACGGCTCGCGCAGTGCTGCCGGGCCAACCTGGCGAGCATGGCCGGCCATGAGCTGCCGCGGCCGTCCACCACGCCGGGCCGGTTGTGGCTCGCGGAGCAGCCGGTGGAGGGCCTGCCCCGCCAGGGCACGACGGACGAGCAACTGAGGTCGTGGGAGCCGTACTTCCCGGCTCCGGGGAGCCGGCACCGGCTCGCCACCACCCACTACGGCATCGTCCGGCCGCCGTACGTGCACGCGGTGACGGACGCGATCAACGCGGCCCTGGACGCGGCACCCGATCCCGCATGACACCAAGGCCCTCCGTCCGCCCCCGCCCCCGCCCGGCCGTCACCGGCCGCCCCACTCTCGGAGACGAACTGCCGTGAGCCCCGCAAACCCCTATCAGTCGCTGCCGGTTCGCGCCTTCTGGCGCCCGGCCGTGGCCGAACCCGACCCGCTCGCCGTCGAAGACCTCTGGACCCCGAAGTTCACCCTGGGCCAGGACGATCCCGTCCTGACCGCCGGTTCCTGCTTCGCCGCCCACATCGGCCGCGCCCTGCTGGAGCGCGGCATGAACTGGTGCGACACCGAACCAGCCCCTCCCGGGCTGACCAAGGAGCAACGCAGGGACCGGCACTACGGCCTGTTCTCGTTCCGCACCGGCAACATCTACACCCCCGCCGTCCTGCACCAGTGGCTCTCCTGGGCCTTCGGCCACACCGCCGCGCCCCGCACCACCTGGCTGGAGGAGGGCAGGTACCACGACCCCTACCGCCCGGCCGTCGAACCGGACGGCTACGCGTCCGAGGAAGAGCTGCTGGAGGCCAGGGAGTCGACCCTCGCGGCGATCCGCCGTGGCATCACCACGGCGAGCTGCCTGGTCTTCACCCTGGGGCTGACCGAGTCCTGGCGGGACGGCGCCGACGGCACCACGTACCCGGTCTGCCCCGGCACCGTACGCGGCACCTTCGACGCCGGGCGGCACGTCTTCCACCAGGCCTCCTTCGACGAGGTGCACCGCGACCTGCTCGCGGCCTTCGCCGTCGCCCGCGCGGCCAATCCGGACCTGCGGATCCTGCTCACCGTCTCGCCCGTCCCGCTCACCGCGACGGCGACCGGCGAGCACGTGCTGAGTGCCAACAGCCACTCCAAGTCCGTCCTGCGCGCCGTCGCCGGGCAGTTGGCGCGGGACCACGCGTACGTGGACTACTTCCCGTCGTACGAGCTCGTCACCGGCGCCCCCTTCAAGGGCTCCTGGTACGAGCCGAATCTGCGGACCGTCACCCCCGAAGGCGTCGCCTTCGTCCTACGCCACTTCCTCGGCGCGTTCGGCGCGCCCGGCCCCCAGCCGCGGCCGTCCCTGACCCCCACCGCAGGACCGGGAGGAGACCCCTGTGAAGACGCCGTCCTCGACTACTACCGCCCCCGCTAGGTTCCTGCTGCTCGGCGACTCGCACGCCGGCCCGATCGGACGGGCCGCACAGGCGGCCGGGCTGCCCTTCGAAGGCGGACCGCTCGGAGCCGGACGGGAGTTCACCGACGAGTTCTTCGAACCGCGCGACGCGGACGTCGTGTTCCACGCGCCCGAGGCGGAGCGGCTCTACCGCGGCTTCCTGTCCGGGTTGCAGGCACCCGGCCTCGGAGCCGCCGGGGTCCCGGTGGTCTCGACCCTCGGGCTCAGTGTCCACTTCGTGGCCACCGCCGACAACTGGCAGCTCTACCGGGGCCCGGGCGGGCTGACGCCCGGCTTCCTGTCCAGTGCGCTGTTCGCCGACATCGTCCGTGCCTCAGTCCGTGCCGCACTCGCCTTCTACGGCCACGCGCTGAGCCTGGGCCTGCGGGTGCTGGCCGTGCTGCCGCCGCAGCGCGTACCGGCACACGCCGATCCGTTGGTCTTCATGGCGGCCCAGGACGTCGTCCGGGACGCGCTGACCGGCCTCGGCGTCGAGATCGTCGACCTGCGGGCCCGGACCACCGACGAACACGGCTTCCAGCGGCCCCAGTTGTGCGAACCAGCCGACGCGATCCACGGCAATCTCGCCTTCGGCCGCCTGATCCTGGCCGAACTGCTGGAACGCGGACTGTAGTTCACCCTTCCCCGCCCCGACCTTCCCCGCCCCACTCAGGAGAACCTCATGGAGCAGTACGAACTCGACGCCGTCAAGCAGCTCACCACCAGGCCCGCACGGCAGTACCGGACCATCGAGGTCAAGTCGATCACCCCGGTGATCGGCGCCGAGGTCACCGGCATCGACCTCTCGCGGGAGCTGCCGGACGAGCAACTGGCCGAGCTCAAGGCCGCGTTCCTCGACCACCACGTGCTGGTCCTGCGCGACCAGATCATCACGCCCGAGGACCACAAGCGCCTCGCCGCCCACTTCGGGGAGCTCCGCCCCGTCAACCCGCCCCCGGTCGACGGCGATCCGTACATCCTGGAGATCAGCACCGCCCCGGAGTCGGAGAACGTGGCCGGCAACGGCTGGCACGCCGACGGCACGGCCGACGCCGAACCCTCCCTCGGCTCGATGCTCCACATCACCCGCATCCCGGAGGGCGGCAGCGGCGGCGACACCCTGTTCGCCAACATGCACCTGGCCTACGAGATGCTGTCACCGACCATGCGGGGCCTGCTGGACGGCCTGACCGCCGTGCACGACGGCGGCATCGCCCTCCAGGGCTACACCCCGCCGGCCGACTACGTCATCCCCAAGAGCGAGCACCCGCTGGTGGTGCGCCACCCGGAGACCGACCGCAGGATCCTCTACGTCAACCGGGCCTACACCGGCCGCATCCCGCAGCTGTCGGCCGAGGAGAGCCGGGCGCTGCTCGACATGCTCTTCAGGGTCATCTCCGAGCGCCCGCTGCTGCACTGCCGGGTCCGCTGGACCCCCAACACGCTGGTCTTCTGGGACAACCGCTGCGTTCAGCACCACGCCACCTACGACTACCACCCGCTCACCCGCTACGGCCAGCGCGTGGCGATCAACGGCGGCCCGCTGAAGGCCTGAGACGGGCCCGGGGTCCGGCCCGCCGCCCGGCGGCCGCCGTCAGACCGCCGCGGCCCGGGCCAGGCTGTCCGCGAGCCCGTCCGCCAGCCGCGCGCCGACGTCCCCGGCCGACGTCCGGTCCTGCTCCGCGTAGGCCCGGACGACGGCCCGGACCCGGGCGGCCGGGTAGGTGGCGGCGTAGGCCGCCGGGTCCGAGGCCGCCAACGCGCGTGCCACGGCAGGGGCGTTCGCGAGGGCGTTCGCGTCGGCGTGCGCCCGCGCGTTGGCCTCGGTGTTCAGCTCGGCGTAGCTCGCGCCGTACGCCGCCGCCTCGTCCTCGCCGTAGCCGTTCGCCGACGCGTACGCGCCCGCCGCCGAGGCGGCCGCGGCGTAGGCGTCCGCATAGGGGTAGGCGTACCCGTACATCTCCCGCAGCGCGGGCCCGAGTGCGGCCGTCCAGGCGGGCTCGCCGACCCGCTCGCCGTTCGACGCCCGCTCGTGCAGGTCTGCCACGGCCCGGTGGCGAGCGGCGTCCCCGCCGCGCCGCGTGCTCGCCTCAGCCAGGACGGGCTGCACGCTGCGGTGGTGCCAGTCGTGGACGACGGTGAAGGGGACCTCGCCGTCCAGCCGGACCAGCTCACGGTGCACCCGGCGTGCCCACTCCCGCCCCGCGTCCGCCGCCATCACCTCGAACAGTGCCTCCCCCACACCCTTGAGCCACTCGGGCCCGGCCGCACCTGCGTCGCCGCCGAGGGAGGCGAGGAAGAGCTCGAACGTCAGCGGTTCCACGGCGGCTGCGGGTGTGGTCATGGGCGCGACTCCTGGGCTGGTGATCCGCGGGCCGGCCCGGCGGGTGCTGAGCCCTGGCCGGTCCGGAGCGGAGTGAGGGTGACTGATGATCACCTTACGAGCAGCACCGCGTTTTGTGGAGCCCCCGCCGCCGCCCGTCCACGGCCTTCCGGCGAACGGGCCGGACGCGAACCGGCGCTGTCCGTCCGTGCCACCCGCCACGCTGTGACAGGCCTGTTGCCGACGGGATGAGCCGCATCACAGCCATGACGGCCCGGTCGTGATCGACTCGGTCCATGCGCAGCCGCCTCCTCCTCCCTCTTCCCGTCGCCCTGGCCGGCGCCCTGCTGCTCGCCGGGTGCGGACCGCAGCAGGCGGGCCCGCGGAGCGGCGCACCAGCGCCGACCACCGCCGCCCTGCCCGGTGACGTGCCCTGCGGAGCTCCGCCCTCCGCTGCCCGGCCGGCCACGGGTGCTCGGGCCCTGGCCGGAGATCCCTCGGACCTGGAGAAGGACGGGGTCAGGATCACGGCCCTCAGCGGCGCCTGCGCCGAGTTCGACGTCACCAACAGCGGGGCCGCGCCCGCCACCTACTCGGTCACCTTCGAGTTCCGGTCGGCCTCCGGCGAGGCGCTGGCGACCGCACAGCAGACGGTGGCCTCCGTCGCGCCCGGACGGACGGTGCACGGCAGCGTCACCAGCGGTCGGCTGCCGGACGCGGGAGGCAGGCCGCAGGTACGCATCGCCACGGTACGCAGCGTCCCCGGCGAGGAGGCAGCCGCCCCCGGCGGGCCCTGCCCGAGGTCGGGGATCCGGGTGTACACCGATGCCGGTGACGCCGCCATGGGGCTGCGCGCCGTCAGCCTCCACCTGGAGAACTGCGGCACGCAGACCAGCCGGCTCGACGGCTACCCGCGGCTGCAACTCCTCGACGAACGGCACCAGGTCGTCGACACCGTGCAGGTCCTGCGGGGCGGCGGGGCCATCGCCACCGGCACGGGGCCGACGGCACGCCCGAGCCGCTGGCCCTGAAACCCGGCGAGCGCGCCTACGCCGTACTGGTCTGGCGCAACACCGTCGACGCCGCCGCGGGCACGCCCGTGAACGCCCCCTACCTGAGGGTGTGGGCGGAGCCGGGATCCGACCCCGTCATGGTGATCCCGGAACTCGACCTGGGCACCACGGGCCGGCTCGGCGTCGGCCCGTGGAAGAAGGACGAGCCCCAGGGCCGACCGGGCCCCGCCGAAACCGCCGCCGGCACACAGCCACCCGGATAGCACCGGCCGCGCGCGGGCCACGGGTGCGGCCGGGCCCGAGAGTGCTTCCGTCCGCACCCATGCCGTCCGCGCTGCCGCCCTGCCGGTCGCGGCGTGTCCGCAACGACACGCCCTGGCCACGGCAGGGAAGTGACGGTGAACCAGGGCCCGCGCTCCTACCGTGGGCGTATGCGCGATGACGGAGCGTCGGCGGACGGTGCGGGGTTGGTTCCAGGGCAGGAGCCGCCTCCCGCGGTGTTCGCGGAGAACCTGAAGGAGCAGTTGTACGCCACGCTCACGCTGATGACGGTGGCGCTGGGCCTCGCCCAGGCGGAACACCTCTCGCACGGCGGAGCGGCACTCACCGTCATCTCCGCGGCACTCGGGCTGTGGCTGGCGACCGTCATCGCCGATCAGCAGGCGCACATGGTCGTGTTCGGCAGCGTCGCGCGCGGCTCGGAACTGCGCCGGCTGCTCTACGTCAGCAGCCCTCTGCTCACCGCTGCCGCGGGTCCGCTGCTCCTCATCGCGCTCTCCGCACTGGGGGCACTCTCCCTGCGCACCGCGCTGTACACGGCGGCCTGGCTCGGCGCCGCCGCGCTGTTCGGCTGGGGCTGCGCGGCCGGCCTGCGGATGGGCACCAGCCGGGTCGCCGCCCTGGTGGTGGGTCTGCTGGACCTCGCGGTGGGAGCGGTCGTCGTCCTGGTCAAGCTGGCCGCGGGACACTGAACCGCCGCCCCGGGCTCACGGACCTCCCGGCCGGCATGCCGGTCCGTCCGCCCGGGAGTGCCCGGGCGGTCGTCTCCTCGAACACGGTGGTGCGCGACCCGGCCGTCGCCTCGGCGGGAGCCGGTTCCCACGGTGCGGCCGTGAGCCGGCCGGAGCCGGGGCCGGCGGGCGCCCCCCGGCGGCGCGGAGCGTCGCAGGCTCAGAGCGTCGGCCGCCATCCGAGCGCGGGGGCGAGACCGGTGGCGATGTCGGTGAGGATCTGCACGTAGTCCTCGTGGTCGAAGGTGAACGGCAGCGCGAAGACGACCTCGTCGACCTCCCGGAACGCGGCATGACTGTAGAGCTGTTCGGCGATCTCCGCGGACGTCCCGATCAGGTCCGGCGCGAACATCATCCGCGCCGGCCCCTGCGGGGCCGTGGTGCGCGGGGTCCGGTTCAGCACGTACTCCCGGTACTTGGCACGCTGCCGTGCCGACGCACCGTCGGTGGGGATGACGACCAGCCCCTGGGAGACCCGGCCGTGCGCGCCCTCGGGGTGGTGGGCCCGGAAGGCGGCGATCTGCGAGCGTTGGATCTCGGCGAAGTCCTGCGACTCCTCCGCCCGCACCACGTTGCTGGTCAGCAGGCCCAGCCCCTGCTCACCCGCCCACCGCGCCGAACGCAGGCTCCCGCCGCCGTACCACATGCGGCTTGCCAGGCCGGGCGCGACAGGCTGGACCCGGTCGGAGTACACCTCGATGCCCTCGACCCCGCTGAAGTCGGTGGCCGGCTCGCCCCGGACGAAGTCCAGCAGCCGCCGCGCCCGCTCGTAGCCGAAGTCCTCGGCTTCGGCGGTGTCGGGGTGGAGCGCCGGGGCGACCTGATCGTAGTGTCCGGGGCGTCCGACGCTGATGCCGGGATTGAGCCTGCCGCCGGACAGCAGATCGACGGTCGCCAGGTCCTCGGCCAGCCGCAGCGGGTTCTCCCACCCCAGCGGGATGACCGCGGTACCCAGCTGGATGTGGCTGGTGCGCTGCGAGGCCGCCGCCAGCACGGCGACGGGAGAGGATATCCCGTACTGCAGGTGCCGGTGGCGCACCCAGGCGCTGTCGAATCCCAGGTGCTCGCCGAGTTCGATGAGCCGGAGCGTCGACTCGTGTCCGTGGCCGGGGTCGGCTGGGTCGAACAGCCCGATGGTCAGAAATCCCAGCTTGCGAAGCGGGTGCGAGGGCGACGGCACCGTTCTCCTCCGTCCTCCGCGACGGCTCGGCAGCGAGCGGCGCGGTTCGGCTTCCACGGCCCGGGTTCAGGTCACCGGACATCCGGCCCACCGTCACACACCGGTCCCCGGCGCTCAAGTGCCTCATCGGAAATGCAATCAGGGGCAACACTCACGCAACGTCCGTGCAGGAAGCGCGCAAGGATCACGAAGAGGCGCCGGCGTCGCCGCCGGTCGGCAGGCGGACGGACCTGCCGGCCGGCTCGGGGGCGTCCCGGTCGGTCACTCGAACGCGGCGGCGGCCTCCCGCAGGGCCTGCGCCACGGTCTCCGGGTCGTAGGGGGCGGGCTCGCCGGGCAGGTAGGTCACCGAGCGGAGGTCTCCGCCGTAGCGGAAGCTGCGGTGGCGCTCGTACAGCGGCCAGGAGACCGGGGACTTGCGGTCGACGCCGACACTGATCCCCTGGAAGGGCGCCATGCCGATCAGCTGGTGCACCGGGCCCAGGTGTCCGGTCTCCGTGCCGTCGACGAGCAGCCGGAACTCCCACCTGAGGTCCGCCACCGCCGTCGCCACGACGGTGACCGTGCGTGCTCCGGGGGCGAGTTCGCCGCCGTCCGTCTCGTACAGCTCGCCGTACTCGTTGTAGGCGAAGCGCAGCCGCCCGTCCTCGACGTAGAGGCTGTAGCCGCCGCCCTGGTCGCCGTGCGAGACGAGTACGCCCTGGTGGTGGGCGCGGTGCTCGGCGAGGTCGACGAGGATGTCGAAGGAGCGGAAGGAGATCAGCCGGGAGGAGCGGTAGCGTTCCAGCTCGGGGGTGCCGGCGAGCAGGGTGAGCGGCCGGCGCAGCCGGGCGTCCTCCGGGTGGCGCAGGGCGAGCGCGCCGGAGCCGTCGGCGAGCGGGAAGACGCCGTTGCGCCAGGCCGCGTTCTCCCAGACCTCGGCCAACTCCTTGACCACCTCAGGGAATTCGGCGGAGACGTCGTCGATCTCGGTGGGGTCGTGACGCAGGTCGTACAGGGCCCATTCCCCGTCGTCGTACGGGGTGCCGGGGCGGTGCAGGGTGACGAGCTTCCAGCCGTCGCGGTAGTAGCTGCGGTTGCCGGTCATCTCGCAGTACTGCTCGCCGTGGGTGCTGTCGGCGTCCGCCGCGCGCAGGACGGAGGCGAAGCTCGCGCCGTCGACCTCCTGGACCGGTCGCCCGTCGCGCTCCTGCGGCCGCTGCACGCCGGCCAGTTCGAACAGGGTGGGGAGGATGTCGGTGACGTACTGGTACTGGCTGCGCACCCCGGTGTCGCCTTCGGCGCGCGGCAGGCCGGCGGGCCAGGAGAGGACGAACGGGACGCGCACCCCGCCCGCGTAGGTCTGGCCCTTGTAGAGGCGGAAGGGGGTGTTGGAGGCCATGCCCCAGCCGCGCGGGTAGTGGACCAGGCTCTGCGGGCCGCCGATCAGCTCGATCTCCCGCTCGACGTCCGGGTTCCAGTCGGCGGGCAGGTCGGGATGGTGGACGAAGCGGCTGAAGTAGCTGCGGGTGCCCTCGGGGCCGCCTTCACCGGTACCGCCGTTGTCGGAGGTGAACAGGATGACGGTGTTGTCGAGTTCGCCGAGTGCGGCGAGGGTGTCGGTGAGCCGGCCGAGGTTCTGGTCGACATTGTCGACCATCGCCGCGTACACCTCCATGTAGCGGGCGTACAACTTCTTCTGCACGTCGGTGAGTTCGTCCCAGGGCCCGACGTCGTAGCCCGCCTCGGAGTTGCGGTCGGGCAGTCGGGTGCCCGCCGGGAAGTGGCCGGCGGCGAGCTGGCGGGCGAAGCGGGCGGCGCGCAGTTCGTCCCAGCCGCCGTCGTAGCGGCCCTGGTGCCGGGCGAGGTCCGCCGGCTTGGCCTGGAGGGGGCCGTGGACGGCGTTGTGCGCGAGGTAGAGGAAGAACGGCTTGTCGGCGTCGTGGGCACGCAGCGACTTGACCATGGCGACGGCCTGGTCGGTGATGTCGTCGGTGTAGTAGTAGCCGTCGGGGAACTCGTCGATGTCCAGCGGGCTGTTGTCACGAACGAGTTGGTGCGGGTGGAAGAGACTGGTCAGACCCTCCAGGACCCCGTAGTACTGGTCGAATCCCTTCTGCAGGGGCCAGTTGGAGCGGTCGTTCGCCGCGTTGGAGGCGGAGTCACGGGTCAGGTGCCACTTGCCGACGGCGTAGGTGGCGTAGCCAAAGTCGTGCAGCGTCTCGGCGAGGGTCGGGATGTCGCGGGCCACCTCCATGCCGTAGCCGGGGAAGCCGGGGTCGGCGTTGGCGACGAAGGAGTAGCCGACGCGGTGCGGGTTGAGGCCGGTGAGCAGCGCGGCGCGGGCCGGGGAGCAGAGCGGCATGGTGTGGTAGTTGGCGAGCCGGACGCCGTTCGCGGCGAGGCGGTCCAGGGTCGGGGTGGGGATCTCCGAGCCGAACGGTCCGATGTCGCTGTAGCCCATGTCGTCGATCAGCACGACGACGATGTTGGGCGCGCCCTGGCGGGCGCTGGTGCGGGCGGGCCAGGCGGGGACGGACTCGCGGAAGGTGCGGCCGACGGTGCCGGGGAAGTCGTCGTAGGGGTCGCGGCGGGTGCTCATACGGTGCTCCGGGTGGTCAGGTGGGGTACGGCGGCCAGCAGGGCGGCCGTGTACGGGTGCCCAGGGTCGGTGACGATCTGGTCGGCGGGGCCGGTCTCGACGATCCGGCCCTGGTGCATGACGGCGATCCGGTGGCTGACCTGCCGGACCACGGCGAGGTCGTGGGCGATGAACAGGATCGCCAGGCCGAGGTCGCGCTGCAGTCCGGCCAGCAGGTCGAGCATCTGGGCCTGCACCGAGACGTCGAGGGCGGAGACGGGTTCGTCGCAGATCAGGACGCTGGGCCGGGGTGCGAGCGCCCGGGCGATGCCGATGCGCTGGCGCTGGCCGCCGGAGAAGGCGCGCGGGTGGCGGTCGGCGCTCGCCGGGTCCAGGCCGACCTGCCGGAGCAGTTCGGCGACCCGGGGGGACCGCTCCGCCCGGTCGCCGAGACCGTGGGCGATCAGCGGTTCGGCGAGGATCTGACCGACGGTCATCCGGGGGTTGAGCGAGGAGTACGGGTCCTGGAAGACCATCTGGATCTCGCGCCGGGCGGCGCGGGAGACGGCCAGGTCCTCGCCCCGGTAGCGGATGTCGCCCGCCGTCGGCGGGTGTGCCCGGACCAGGGCGCGGGCCAGGGTGGACTTGCCGGAGCCGGACTCGCCGACCAGGCCGAGGGTCTCCCCCGGGCGCAGCACGAGGTCCACGCCGTCCAGTGCGGTGACCGGCCGGCGGCGCGGTCCGTAGGTCCCCCGCAGGCCGCTGACGGTGAGCAGCGGATCGCCGGCGGGGGTGGCGTGGGCGGCGGCGGAGGAGGGCTCGTCCAGGCGCGGGACGGCGGCCAGCAGCCTTGCGGTGTAGGTGTGCCGGGGGCGGGTGAGGACCTCCTCGGTGGGGCCGTGCTCGACCACCCGGCCCTGGTGCATCACCAGGACGCGCCGGCAGGTCTGCGCGATGACGCCGAGGTCGTGGCTGATCAGGACCAGTGCGGTGCCGCGTTCGCGGTTGATCCGCTCCAGCAGGCGGAGGATCTGCTGCTGGACCGTCGGGTCGAGTGCGGTGGTGGGCTCGTCGGCGACCAGCACGTCCGGGTCGCCTGCCAGGGCGAGCGCGATCATGACGCGTTGGCGCTGGCCGCCGGAGAACTGGTGCGGGTGGTCGCGCAGGCGCCGCGCGGCGTCGGGGATGCCGACCAGGTCGAGCAGTTCCACCGCCCGGGCGGCCCGCTTCGCCCGGCCGTCGGAGCCGTGGGCGCGCAGCGCTTCGTCGAGTTGGCGGCCGACGGTGAGGACCGGGTTGAGCGAGGACATCGGGTCCTGGAAGATCATCGCGATCCGTCGGCCGCGCACCGCACGCAGCGCGGGCTCGGGCAGGGTGGCGAGGTCCTGCCCGTCGAGCAGCACCGAGCCGACGGAGATCCGGCCGCCGGCGGGCAGCATGCGCAGCAGCGCGAGCGCGGTGGTGGACTTGCCGGATCCGGACTCGCCGACGATGCCCAGGGTCTCCCCCGCGGCGAGTTCGAAGCCGACCCCGGCGACGGCCTCGGCGCCGGCGAACTCGACGTGCAGGTCGCGGACTTCGAGTACGGCACTCATCGGCGGATCCCCTCGTTCAGGGCTTCGGCGATCAGGGTGAGGCCGAGGACCAGGGCGGTGACCGCGATCAGCGGGGCGGCCGCGAAGGCGGGGTGGGTGGCGAGATAGGCCGTCGACTGGCTGAGGATCCCGCCGAGCGAGGGCTCCGGGGGCCGCACCCCGACCCCGAGGAAGCTCATGGCGCCCTCGATGAAGACGGCCAGCGAGAGCGCGACGGCGCTCTGCACGATCAGCGGGTCGACGGCGTTCGGCAGCACGTGCCGCAGCAGCACGCGCAGCCGGGACGCACCGCCGACCCGGGCGGCGAGGGCGTACTCGCGCTCGCGCTGCACCAGGATCCCGGCGCGCAGTTGGCGCCCGAAGCCGGGGATCTCGGCCAGCGCGATCACGATGATCACCGGCCACCGGCCGGGGCCGAGCACCGCCGTGACGGCGAGCGCCAGGATCAGCCCGGGGAAGGCCAGCAGCAGGTCGAAGACCCGCTGCACGGCGAGGTCGGCCCACCTGGAGAGGCCGGACAGCAGGGCCAGCGCGCAGCCGGACAGCGCGCCGGCCGGCACCGCGGTGAGACCGATCAGCAGGTCGGTGCGGATCCCGTACAGGACCCGGCTGAACAGGTCGCGCCCGAGGTCGTCGGTGCCGAACAGGTGGTTCCCGCTCGGGCCGGCGAGCGCGAGTGAGCTCTGTGCGGTGGGGTCGGTGCCGGTCAGGACGGGGGCGAGCAGCCCGGCCAGGACCACGGCACCCACCAGCGTGATTCCGGTGGCGCCGCGCACAGTGCGCAGGCCGGCTGGCAGCGGGAGGCGAACGGCAAGGGTGGTCAACGGGTCACTCCCACCTGATCCGGGGGTCCGACCAGGCGTATGCCAGGTCGGTGAGCAGTTGGACGGCGACGTACACGGCGACGAGCAGCAGGAGCAGGTCCTGCACCACCGGGTAGTCGCGGCGCAGCACGCCCTGTTCGGCGAGCTGGCCGAGGCCGGGCCAGGCGAAGATGGCCTCCACCAGGACCGCCCCGCCGAGGAGTTGGCCGATCTGTAGGCCGAGTACGGTGATGGCGGAGGGCAGTGCGTTGGGGAGGGCGTGCAGCCAGACGATCCGGCGGCGGGAGACGCCGAGCGCGGTGGCGGTGCGGACGTAGTCCTCGGCGAGGGCGCGCTCCAGGCCGTCCCCCAGGTAGCGGGCCAGCACGGCGGCGCTGGGCAGGGCGAGGCAGACGGCGGGCAGCAGCAGGTACTGCACGCCGATGTCGGGCTGGTCGAGGATCGATTCGTGTCCGCCGGGCGGCAGCAGTCGCAGGGTGACCGCGAAGACGAGCACCAACAGCACGCCGGTGACGAAGGGCGGCACCGCGAGCACCGCCGTGGTCAGCGCCCGGACGGCGGCCGCCACCGGGCCGCGCCGGACGGTCGCGCCGAGCACGCCGAGCGGCAGCGCGAGCGCGATGACCAGCACCACTGCACCGAGGGCGAGTTCGACGGTGTTGCCGAGCCCTTCGCCGATCAGGTCGGCGACCTGCCCGCCGATCGCGTAGCTCGGCCCGAGGTTCCCGGTGACGAGGTGGCCGAGCCAGTGCAGGTACTGGCCGGGCAGCGGTTGGTCGAGGCCGAGGCGGGCCCGGACGGCGGCCACGGCCTCGGGTCCGGCGTCCGGTCCGGCGAGGCTGGTGGCCGGGTCGCCGGGGATCAGCCGCAGGATCAGGAAGATCAGGAAGGAGGCCGCCAGCAGTACCAGCAGCGCGGAGGGCAGGCGCTTGAGCAGGAAGGTACGCATCGTGTCAGGCCGTCAGGTAGGCGTCGTCGAGGTTGAGGTAGTTGAACTTGTTGAGCGTCGCGCCCCGGACCTTGGCGGTGGCGACCTCGATCTCGCCGCCGATCGCGAGGTCGATGACGAACTCCTCGTCCAGCAGGGTGTCGGTGATCTGCTGGTAGAGCGCCTTCGCGTCGGCGCTGTCGCTGTCCGCGCGGTTCCAGGCGCGCTGCACGATGTCGGTGTAGGCGGGCGAGGAGAAGTGCGAGCTGTTCCTGGCCTCGTTGAACGGGTAGGCGCTCACCGCCAGGGTGGCCGGGTGGAGTTGGGCGAAGCCGTGGCTGAGTGTCCACAGCGCGGGCATGCTCTGCGAGATGAGCTGCTTCTGCATGGTCGGCGAGTCGGTGGGCTGGAGGACGGTCTCGATACCGACCTGCTTGAGGTCGTACTGCAGGATCTGGGCGATCGCGGTGTCCCCGGGGGTGGCCGAGTGGGCGAACGGCAGGGTGATCGGGCCCAGACCCGCCTGCTTCAGCAACTCCCGTGCCTTGTCCGGGTCGTGGCGGTAGTGGGTGGCGTTCGCGTCGCTGTACGCGGGCGAGGACTTGGGCCAGGGCGCCGAGGAGGCGAGGCCGTAGCCGCCGAGTGCCTGCTGCACGAGCCGGTCGCGGTCGACGGCCCAGGCGATCGCCTGGCGGACCCGCTTGTCGCCCACGTGCTCGGCGGTGACGTTGACGCCGATGTAGTACGCGCCGGCGCCGGTGTCGTACGGCTTGATCCGGAACCGGGGGTCGGCCCCCAGCGTGGCGACGTCCTTGCCCTGCACGTTGTACGAGAGCTGGCTCTGCCCGGTCTTCAGCGAGGACAGCAGGGAGTCGGCCTGCGGGATGATCCGGATCTCCACGCCGTCGAGGTAGGGGCGGCCGGGGTTCCAGTACTTTTCGTTGCGGGTGAGGCTGATCGAGGCGCCCGGCTTGCGCTCGCCGAACCGGAACGGGCCGGTGCCGATCAGCCGCCCGCCCGCGACGGCGTCCTCGACGGTGGCCGAGTCCGTGATGATCATGAATTCGAAGAGGTCGAACAGGTTGCTCACCGGGTGCGTCAGCAGCAGGGTCAGCTCGTGGTCGCCGTTCTTGCGGAAGTCGGTGACAGCGGCGGCCGTTGACCTCAACTGGGCCGAGCGAGCGGGGTTCTGGAGGTTCTTGACGGCGAAGACGACGTCGTCGGCGGTGAACTTCCGCCCGTTGTGGAACAGCACGTCGTCGCGGAGCTCGAAGGTGATGCTCTTCCCGTCCGCGCCGAGCTGCCAGGAGGTGGCCAACTCGGGCTGCGGCTTGAGCTGGTCGTCGTATCTGGTAAGGGTGTTGAAGACCAGCCGCTGCACCAGGGTGTTGGCGCTCTGGGCGAAGAGCAGGCTCGGGGTGAAGTCGATGCCGGTCGCCACCGTGAGCGTGCCGCCGCGGCGCGGGCTCGCCGAGGCGGCGGTCGGGCCGCTGTCGGCGGCGGAGCGGCAGGCCGCCAGCGCGAACAGGCCGGCCGCGGCGGCGGAACCGCGGAGCAGGGAGCGGCGGGAGAGCGCGTTCATGACTGAAGTCCTTCGGGTGTGGGTTAGTTGTTCTCGCGGCGGAATGAATTCGGGCCGAGGAGCCCCGCGCCTGGGCCACGGTCAGGTGACGGCGGGCGCCGGGCGGCCGAGACAGGACAGCGGGGAGCGGAACAGCTCGCCGAGCACCGCCGCACCGGCCGCCACCGCGAGTGCATCGCGGCCGCACCGGGGGGTGACCACCAGCTCCGGGCCGCCGCCCAGGTGCGAGTGGTGCAGCACCTCGGCGCGCACGGCGTCCAGGTAGCGTTCGTCGAGCACGGCGAAGGTCTCGGTGAGCACCACCACGTCCGGATTGACGACGTCCACCAGCAGCGCCACCGCCTGCCCGATCAGCCGGGCCCGGCGCAGCACCAGCCGGTCGGCGCGGGCGTCGCCGGCCCGCACCGCCGCGATCATCTCCGCCCGTTCGGGTGCGGCGATGACGCCCGCGGTGACGGCGTCCCGGTAGAGGGTGGTGTCCGAGGCCGCCGCCGCGAAGCAGCCGCGCCGGCCGCAGGGGCAGTCGGCCGTGCCGCCGGGCACCCGCAGGTGCGCCACCTCGCCGGTGGCGCCCTGTGGGCCCAGGTGCACCCGGCCGCCGACGGCGAGCGCCACGTCCACCACATGGCCGACGAACAACTGCACCAGGCTGCGCCGGGCCGCCGGACGTCCGAAGAGGATCTCCGCCTGGGCCAGCGCCCGCGCGTGGTTGTCCACCCGCACGGGCAGTCCGCTCGCCCGCTCCAGCAGCCGTCCGAGCGGGACCTCGTACCAGCCGAGTGGCTCGTGACGGACCGTCACCCCTCGTTCGGGGTCGACCGTGCCGCCGGTGATCGCGCCGAGCCCGAACACCTGCCGTCCTCCGGGCACCTCGGCGAGGAAGCCGGGGATCCGCGCGAGCAGCCGGTCCAGCACCGGTCGGCCGGTCAGGCCGCGGTGGTCGAGCACCTCCTGTACCAGCAGGTTCCCGCGCAGGTCGAGCAGGGAGAGCGTGGAGTACGGCGCGCCCACGTGCACCCCGGCGACCGCGAGCCGCTCGGTGTCGATGTCCACCGGCAGCTGCGGCCGACCCACGCTCCCGGCGCCGGCCAGCTCCGGCCGCTCGCCCAGCAGCCCGAGCGCGAGCAGGCCGACCACCTGCCGGGAGACCGCGGCGGGACTCAGGCCGGACAGGGCGGCGATCCGGCTGCGGGCGACCGGCCCGTGGTCCAGCACGGTGCGCAGCACGCTCGCGGCGTTCACGTCGCGCCGGTCGTCGCCCGGCCGCGCGGTGGGCCCGGGGTAGGCGGTGATCTCAGGCTCCCGGCCGGGCGGCTTCGAGCTCCTCGGCCGGGACGATCCCGGCGACCGCGGGCGGCTCGACGGGCTCCAACAGGCGGCTCGGGGCGCCGTCCACGCCGACCGGCAGGTCGCCGTCCAGCGTGATCCGGCGCACCAGGCGCGGCTGGTCGCCGTAGTCGTTGACCGCGTAGTGCTGGGTGGCCCGGTTGTCCCAGACCGCCACATCGCCGACCTGCCAGTCCCAGCGGACGGTGTTCTCCAGGCGCTCGACGTACCGCTGGAACAGTGCGATCAGTGCCTTGCTGTCGGCGCCGGAGACACCCTGGATCCGCTGGGCGAACGCGCCGAGCAGCAGGCTCCGCTCACCGGTCACCGGGTGGACCCGGACCAGCGGGTGCTCGGTCTTGAAAGCGGTGGAGACGAAGACCTGGCGGAACAGCTCGGCGATCTCCCGGTTGTCCGCCAGCTCGGGCTTCAGCGCGAGCGTGGCGGCGTAGTCGTAGTCGTTGGTGTGCACGGCGCGCAGGCTCTCGGCCAGCGTCTTCAGCGGCGCCGGCAGGTCGTCGTACGCGGCCGCCGTGTTGGCCCATACCGTGGAGCCGCCGGCCTCGGGGAGCTCCAGCGCGCGCAGGATCGAGGCCTTCGGGTACGAGGGCACGAAGGTCACGTCGGTGTGCCAGTTGTTGGCGCGGACACCCTTGGTGGCGTCGAGCTCGAAGATGTACCGGCCGTCGGCGCTCGGCACGGTCGGGTGGTCCACCGGCTGCCCGAGCAGGCGGGCGAAGGCCTCGTGCCCGGTGTCGTCCAGATGCTGCTGGCCCCGGAAGAACAGCACCTTGTGCCGGTACAGGGCGGCCTCGATCGCGGCGACGGTCTCGGCGGGCAGGTCGCCGCCGAGGCGGACGTTGTGGACGACCGCGCCGATCCGGCCGGCGGCCGGTGCGAGACGCAGTTCGGTGATGGCAGTGGTCATGGCTGTCCCTCGGAAGTCGTACGGGAAGGGGGAGCGGCGCGGGCGGGAGCCTCGGCGCGGCGAGAACAGCGGGAGCGTCGCAGGACGCGTCAGGAGGAGACGGCGCAGCGACAGGAGGGGCAAGCGGTACGGCACATGGCGGTCATCGCCCCTCCTTCTTCTCCGGCTGCGAGCAGGTCGTGGGCTCATGCTGGCGAGCCGCGGGGCACCCTGTCAAACACCATCTCGCCTGCTGGGAAAGGGTGTTGCGGCCGTGTGACGCCGCGTTGCGACGGATGGCCGCCGGTGGCGACCTGCCGCCCGATCTTGAGGGCTTCTGACTGTTGCCGAAAGGCCGTACACCCCGTAACGACGGATGGACAACCACCTTGGGCGGGAAGCCCGGTGGGTGGCAATCAGGTCGCGATACCAGGCGTACGACGCCTTCGGGGTGCGGCGCTGCGGCGTGAAGTCGACCCTCGCCGTACAGCAGACGTTCAGTACTCCTGCGCGCGGATTCGGTGCCCCACCCAGCCGCGTGCCGTGTTCCTCGGCACCTCACGTCCTGGCAGGTGGCGGCAGCGTCCCTGCCTCTGGGCAGCTGTCAGTCACCACGCCTCGGGCCGCCATGAACACCGAGGCCAGGGCCTCGCCGGAACTGGCGGCGGTACTCGGCCGGGCTCATGCCCGTGTGCGAGGTGAAGAGGCGCCGAAACGTGCCCTTGTCGAGATAGCCGACCTGCGACATGACGTCCGCGAGGCGCAGATCGGAGGCCTCCAGGAGCACCTTGGCCTTGCCGATGCGCACGCGCTGGAGGTGGCTGAGCGGGCTCTCGCCGGTCTCGGCCCCGAACCGCCGCAGCATCGTCCTGGTGCTCACGTGGAACGCCGCCGCCAACTCGGACAGGCTGTAGGGCAGCGAGCTCCGAGCCTCGAGCCAGAGCTTCACCTCCCCGGAAAACCGCTGGCCGGGTACCGCCGAGATCGCATCATCCATGTAGGGCGCCTGACTTGTGCGACCGTCGGGTACGAGGGTGACCCGGGCGGTCACTCGGGCGATCTCGCCCCCCGACACACGGCCGACCACCTCCATGGCGAGGTCGAAGGCGGCGCTGAACGCCCCAGAGGTGGTGATCCCCGCGTCATCCACGATGAGGGCCTTCTCGTCCACCGTCGCTTTCGGGTAGCGATCAGCCAGGGCCCGCGCAAACAGCCAGGCGGTCGTCACCCGGCGCCCGTCGAGCAGCCCGGCCTCACCGAGGAGGAACGCCCCGAGGCAGATCGAAGCGATCGGCACCCCCTGCCCGGCGACGCGCCCGATCACATCGACCTCTCGGCCCAGAGCGCGCAGTCGAGCGTCCATGTCCTGTGTCGGGAGCAGCTCGAAGCCCGGCACGACGAGAAGGTCGAGCGAGGTGGGCACGGCGATCGCACCGACGGAGACACCGCCCGAGGCGGTCACTCGGCGGCGGGCGGCCACGATCGCGACCTCGAACTTCGGAGCGGTGTCGCCGCGGAGGTGCCCGGCGACCTGGTTCGCCACCGTCAACAGGTCGGCGAATCCGAACGCCTCCGAGGCGAAGCACCCGTCGAAGGCCAGGACGCCGATTCGGTACGGTGCGTGATTCATGTGGCGAGAATACCCCCGGAAGGGGGCGATCCCGCCCCTCGGCAGGAGCGTGCTCACGGGGGACGATCTGTCTCGGAGGACGGCGACATTCGCCGGCCCGTCACCGAGAAGGACATCCCCATGACTGTCACCGGCGAACTGCTAAAGCGAAACCGGATACATGCCGATCGCCACCCCGGACGCGCCTCGTCCATGGTGCCGTCGCTTCAGACGGTTCTGGTCACCTGCTGTGATCACCGCGTCGACCCCGCCCACGTGCTGGGGCTCCGACTCGACGAGGCCGTGGTGATCCGCAACGAGGGCGGCCGGGTCACACCGGACGTGCTACGGACGCTGACGACCCTCGCCACCGTGGCCCTCGTCGAGAACCTGGACCTGGACATCGAGATCGTCGTGATGCACCACACCGACTGCGGCACATCCCGCCTTGCCCGGCCGGAGCACGCCGCCCTCGCCGCACAGATCTTCGGTGTCGGCGAGGACGAGCTCGACGCCAAGCACCTCACGGACCCGGTCGCCGCGGTGAGGGCAGACCTTCGGACCCTTCGCAGCACACCGCTCATCCCGGCCGACATGCGGTTGGCCGGCCTCGTCTACGACGTGGAGACCGGCACGGTCGACCGGGTGGAGTGAGAGTGAACTGCCCGGCGCAGGCCTACCAGCAGGCGACCCCACACTGACTGACCGTCATATTCCGTCACCACGACCAACGAAGAGAGCCCCACTCGTGCCACTGCCCCCGTTCCCCGACTCACTCCTCGCCCGGGCAGCCGACCAGCTACTGCACACCGCCTGCCCACCCGCCCTGGTGGCCCACTGCCACCGCACCTACCGCTTCGGTGTCGCCCTCCTCGGCGGACGGCAAGGCGCCTTCGACGCGGAAGCCCTGTTCATCGCCGCCGCCCTGCACGACCTGG
Organism: Kitasatospora kazusensis; assembly: GCF_039529945.1. Lineage (NCBI taxonomy): Bacteria > Bacillati > Actinomycetota > Actinomycetes > Kitasatosporales > Streptomycetaceae > Kitasatospora > Kitasatospora kazusensis. The sequence goes on from NZ_BAAANT010000037.1 coordinate 64,683, forward strand.
CCCTGGTCGAGGCGTACGACGACCCCGTTACCCCGTTCGAGCTGCACGGATCTCGGCTGGCCGCAGAGGAGTTGACCACCCGCGGGGCGCGGCCCGAGCTGGTCGAGCTGGTCCGGGACGCGATCGCCCTGCACATGGAGATCAGCACGGCCGACGACCCCCGGCCCGAGGTGGCCGCGGTCCACCTGGGCGCCGTGGCGGACCTCCTCGGCCTACGCCTGGACCAGTTGCCGCCCGGGCTGGTCGCCGAGGTGCTCGAACGCCACCCCCGGCAGGGGTTCTCCGCCTATGTGAGCGAGGCAATCACCCGGCAGGCGACGGCAAAACCGGACTCGACGATCGCTGCCCTGTGCCACAATGCGCGCCTACTCGACCTGGTCGCCGCGGCCCCGTTCGACGACTGACAGTGATGATGTTCGTGGTGATGTTGCCGGTGGGTCTGACCCATCGACTGACTGACGCTTCAGCTGTCCTGTTTCGGATTTGTCGGCTCA
>NZ_BAAANT010000038.1:0-60464 GCF_039529945.1 Kitasatospora kazusensis
CCTTGCCCAGCACCGGCAGACCCGCGTTCGGCATGCAGGACAGCCCGATCCGGGCGTTCTTCGCCAGGTAGCGCAGGTGCTCGCTCATCTCCGCCGGACCGGTCGCACAGTTCAGCCCGATGAAGTCCACCCCCAGCGGCTCCAACGCGGTGAGCGCCGCACCGATCTCCGAGCCGAGCAGCATCGTGCCCGTCGTCTCCACCGTGACCTGGACGAACACCGGCAGGTCCAGGCCGGCCGCGGCGATGGCCCGCTTGGAACCGAGGATCGCGGCCTTGGTCTGGAGCAGGTCCTGCGAGGTCTCCACCAGCAGCGCGTCCGCGCCACCGGCGATCAGGCCGGCCGCGTTCTCCTGGAAGCCGTCCCGCAGCACCTGGTACTCAGCGTGGCCGAGCGTGGGCAGCTTGGTCCCCGGGCCGATCGAGCCGAGCACCCAGCGCGGCCGGTCCGGCGTCGCGTGGCTGTCGGCGGACTCGCGGGCGATCCGGGCACCGGCCTCGGAGAGCTCGAAGATCCGCTCCGGGATGTCGTACTCGGTGAGCGCCGCGAAGTTGGCCCCGAAGGTGTTGGTCTCCACGCAGTCCACGCCGACCGCGAAGTACGCGTCGTGCACCGAGCGCACGATGTCCGGGCGGGTCACGTTCAGGATCTCGTTGCAGCCTTCGAGCTGCTGGAAGTCCTCCATCGACGGATCCTGCGCCTGGAGCATGGTGCCCATCGCACCGTCGGCGACCACGACGCGGGTCGCGAGGGCTTCACGCAGGGCGTTCGCCCGGCTCTGCTGGACGGCTGCTGCCTGGGTGGACGAGGGGACGGCGGTGGCCATGGGGCTACTCCCTGGGTGCGACGGCTGTCGGCTATACGGCCCCTCCATGCGGGGCGCACGTCGTCAGGGTATCCGTACGAAAGGCCGCCGTCCGATCCCATTCCGCATCCTGGGCGTTTCGCTCCACGGGGGCGAGACGGTCCGGCCTGCGAACGATCAAGCCGAGGCGGTGCGCGGCACTCGTACCGGTGGCGCCCGTACCGGTGGGGTCGGCCACGTCGGCCGGGGCCCGTACCCCGCGCCGGGACGGCGTCCGGCCCGGCCACGCCCGGGCCGGCGGGTCCCAGGGGGAGGCCGGGCTCGCCGGGTTGACGCGACAGCCGGCCGGACGTACGGAGCGCCGCCGACCACTGCTTTCCGTCACCGTCCGACTACCATGCGTGCTCAACGGCCGTGGCGGATCGCGCGCGGCCCACCGGCCAGCCATCGGAGAACCCACCCGTGCGCCACCAGCTCCTCGCCGCAGCCGCCGCCCTGACCGTCACCCTGAGCGCCGCACCGGCCGCCGCGACCCCGCCCCCGACGCAGTACGCCGCGCTCGGCGACTCCTACGCCGCCGGGGTCGGCGCGGGCTCGTACGACCAGGCGAGCGGGGACTGCCACCGGAGCTCCCGCTCGTACGCCGCGCTCTGGGCCGCCGAGCACCACCCCGCCGCCTTCCTCGCCGCCGCGTGCAGCGGGGCCGCCCTGCAGGACGTGGTCGCCGACCAGCTCCCCCGGGTCGGCGCCGACACCACCCTGGTCACCCTCACCGCCGGCGGAAACGACCTCGCCTTCGCCGACGCGGTGGGTGCCTGCCTCCAGCCGTTCACCACCGACGCCCGGTGCGACGCCGCGCTGGACGAGTCCGACCGCCTGCTGCGCGAGGAGCTGCCCGGCCGCCTGGACACGACCTACCGGGCCGTCAGGACCGCCGCCCCGAACGCCCGGGTGGTGGTGACGGGCTATCCGCACCTGTTGGAGACCGGGGGCCTCTGCGCGGTCGGCACCGAGCCGCGACGCGTCCGTTTCGACGCGCTGACCGACCGCCTGGACGAGCTGATCGCGGCTCAGGCCGACAAGCAGGGCTTCCGGTTCGCCGATCCGCGCGGCCCGTTCGGCGGTCACGGAGTGTGCGCCCGCGACGGCCGGGAGTGGATCAACCGGATCGTGCTGACCAGCCTCTGGGAGTCCTTCCACCCGACGGCCGACGGCCAGAGCCTCGGCTACCTGCCGGTGGTCGCCGCCGCTGCCGAGCAGTAGGCCCGGCCGCTCGCCCAACCCCTTTCCGGGAGGGGTATCAAAGCCCGTAGGCTGGGCAGGTAGGGACCATGGAACAGCCAGTTCCATGCGGACAACGTTCAGAGGTTCAGCAGTCGGCGAGGGGCCGCAGGCCCCCGTACTCGCAATGCGGGGGTGGCCGCCGGCCGACCGGAGGGAGACGCTGGGTGATCGAGCTGGAGGATGTTCCCGAGTTGATCGACCCGGTGATGGTCTGCGCGTTCGAGGGGTGGAACGACGCGGGCGACGCCGCCTCGGCGGCGGTCGGCCACCTGGACGAGACCTGGGGCGGCAAGGTGTTCGCCGCGCTGGACGCCGAGGACTACTACGACTTCCAGGTCAACCGCCCCACCGTCTGGCTGGACGGCGGGGTGCGCCGGATCACCTGGCCGACGACCAGGCTGTCGGTGGTCCGGGTGACGGAGCCCAAGACCCGGGACCTGATCCTCGTCCGCGGGATCGAGCCCAGCATGCGCTGGCGCTCGTACTGCAACGAGCTGCTCGGCTTCGCCCACGAGTTGGGCGCCGAGCTGGTGGTGATCCTCGGCGCGCTGCTCGGGGACACCCCGCACAGCCGTCCCGTCCCGGTCAGCGGCGTCACCTCGGACGCCGCGCTGGCCCGGACACTGGACCTGGAGGAGAGCCGGTACGAGGGGCCGACCGGCATCGTCGGCGTGCTCCAGGAGGCCTGCGCGCACGCCGGGGTCCCGGCCGTGACGCTCTGGGCCGCCGTGCCGCACTACGTGGCGCAGCCGCCGAACCCGAAGGCGACCCTGGCGCTGCTCAACAAGCTGGAGGACCTGCTCGACCTGCGGATCCCGCCGGGCGACCTGACCGAGGACTCGCGCGCCTGGCAGCTCGGGGTGGACCAGCTCGCGGCCGAGGACAGCGAGGTCGCCGAGTACGTCCAGCAGTTGGAGGAGGCCCAGGACACGGCCGAGCTGCCGGAGGCCTCCGGCGACGCGATCGCCCGGGAGTTCGAACGGTACCTCCGCCGCCGCGACAACCTCGGCCCGACCGGCGAGAAGCCGGTCGCCGGGCACGCCACGGCGGAGCGCACGTCCGAGCCCAAGGACACCAGGGAGGACCCGGACGAGGACCCGGGCGAGGAGAAGGAACAGGACGAGGACTCCGAGTAGGGGCACCCGGACCCGGAGAGACCCGAAGGGGCGTCAGGAGGACCTGACGCCCCTTCGGGCTGTCGCACGGAGTACGACGGGGTGCTACAGCGCCACGCCGAGCAGCGCGTCGACCGTACGGGAGACCAGGCCGGGTGCGGTGATGTCGCTGCCGCCCGTCCCCTCCTGGAGGGCCGCCCAGCGGTCCACCGCGGCGAGCGCGGCGGGGGCGTCCAGGTCGTCGGCGACGGCGGCCCGGACCTCGGCGAGCAGCGCCTCGGCCGACGGGCCGTCGGGGCGGGAGACCGCCGCACGCCAGCGCGCCAGGCGCTCCACCGCGCCGTCCAGGTCGTCCTTGGTCCACTCCCAGTCGCTGCGGTAGTGGTGCGCGAGCAGCGCGAGCCGGATCGCCGCCGGGTCCACGCCGTCACGGCGCAGCGCGGAGACGAAGACCAGGTTGCCCCGGGACTTGGACATCTTGTGCCCGTCCAGGCCGACCATGCCGGCGTGCACGTACGCGTGGGCGAACGGGTGCGCGCCGCTGGCGACCTGGGCGTGCGAGGCGCCCATCTCGTGGTGCGGGAAGGAGAGGTCGCTGCCGCCGCCCTGGATGTCGAAGGACATCCCGAGGAACTGCAGCGCGATCGCCACGCACTCGATGTGCCAGCCGGGGCGGCCGTGGCCGAGCTCGGTGTCCCAGGCGGGCTCGCCGGGCCGGGCCGCGAGCCAGAGCAGCGCGTCCAGCGGGTGCTTCTTGCCGGCCCGCTCCGGGTCACCGCCGCGTTCGGCGAAGACCGGCGCCATCGCCTCCCGGGTCAGCCCGGAGACCTGGCCGAAGCGCGGGTCCGAGTCGACGGAGAAGTAGATGTCGCCGTCCAGCTCGTACGCGGCGCCGCTCGCCAGCAGCTTCTTGACCAGCGGGACGATCCACGGGATCGACTCGACCGCGCCGATGTAGTGGGCCGGCGGGAGCATCCGCAGGGCCGTCATGTCCTCGCGGAAGAGCGCGGTCTCGCGCTCGGCGAGGGCCGTCCAGTCCTGTCCGGTGGCGATCGCCCGCTCCAGCAGCGGGTCGTCGACATCGGTCACGTTCTGGACGTACAGGACGTCGTGACCGGCGTCCTTCCACACCCGCTGCACCAGGTCGAACGTGGTGTAGGTGGCGGCGTGGCCCAGGTGGGTGGCGTCGTAGGGGGTGATGCCGCAGACGTAGAGCCGGGCGGGGCCGTCCTGCGGCACGACCTCCCGGACAGCGCCGGTGGCGGTGTCATGGATACGAAGGGGGAGCCCCTGACCAGGCAGGGCGGGAACCTCGGAGGCGGGCCAGGCATGCATGAAAAAGACTCTAACCTTGCGATCATTTGAAAGCCTAACCAGTACGCAAGATCGGCTGGAATCAGTTTTCGATCGCGTCATGTCCGATCAGCGGCACACTGCGCCCGGATTTCGGTCGCTTTCGGGCCGAAACGGGCGGCCCGGCCCGGCCTCGGCGCGGGGTCCCCGGTACCGGGGACCTCAGACCAGGTACCTCAGGCCCGGGCGCCTCGGACCGGATGCCTCAGACCGGCGGCCAGGGGATCGACGGCCACTCGGCCGAGGGCGCCGGGTGCTGCCCGGTCCGGCGCAGCACGGCGACCCGCTCCCGGGCCGCCGTCAGCTCGGCCGCCGTGAGGTGCGGGGCCAGCCGCTCGGCGAGGGCGCCGTCCAGCTCCGCCGCGAGGCGCTCCAGCACCTCCAGGGCCTCCGCCGGGACGGGCTGCCCGGCCCAGCCCCACAGCAGCGTCCGGAGTTTGCCCTGGACGTTGAAGGTGACGCCGTGGTCGATGCCGTAGAGGCGGCCGTCGGCGGCCGGGATCCAGTGCCCGCCCTTGCGGTCGGCGTTGTTCAGTACGGCGTCGAGCACCGCGAGCCGGCGCAGCCGGTCGTCGTCCCGGTGCACCAGCAGGGCCGTCCGGCCCTCGCCGAGGTCGGCCCGGACGATCGGCAGCCAGCCGGGCGCGGGACCGGCCGGGTCCTGGAGGTCGAGCAGCTCGGGGGCCCCGGCGTCGGGCTCGACCCAGAGCTGGACCATGCCGGGGCCGTGCGGCCCATCCCGGAGCAGGGTGGGCGGGACGAGTGCCCAGCCGGTGGCCGCCGCCACCTCGTACGCGGCGACCTCGCGCCCGGCGAGGGTGCCGTCGGGGAAGTCCCACAGCGGGCGCTCCCCCGCGACGGGCTTGTAGACGCACGGCGCGGTCACGCCGTCGAGGCTCGCGGTGCAGTACAGGACGGCGTTGGAGGCGTCGGTGACCCGGCCGTGCACGGCCAGCTCGCCCCGGCCCAGCAGCTCCAGCGCCGCCGCGGGGTCGGCGGCGAGCGCGGCGCCTGCCACCGGATCGGCCGCCGGGACGGCCTCCGCGTTCAGCGCCGGTAACCGTTCGCGCGCGGGCACAGGTGGCCCTCGGGGTCCAGCGGGAGGTTGCAGAACGGGCAGGGCTTGCGGCCCGCCGCGACCAGATCCAGGGCGCGCTTGGCGAACACCCGGGCCATCGCCCCGGACAGCCGCACCCGCAGCATGTCGGGGCCGTTCTCGTCGTCCTCGAAGGCGTCCGCCGCGTCCTCGGCGTTCTCCTCGTACTCCTCCGCGCCGCCGTCCTCGGTCACGGCCTGCGCCTCGACCACCAGGCACTCGTCCACGCCGTCCCAGGCGAGGGCCATCGTGCCGACCCGGAACTCCTCCTCCAGCGGCAGGTCGAGCGGCGCGCTGTCGGCCAGTTCGGCCGGTGCGACGGCCGGGATCGCCGCCGAGCCGCCGCTGCGCCGCAGCGCCTCGTCGAGCACCTGGTCGACCCGCTCGGCCAGCGCGGCGACCTGGGCCTTCTCCAGCAGCACACTGGTGATCCGCCCCCGGGCACTGGCCTGGAGGAAGAACGCCCGCGCGCCGGGCTGGCCGACCGTGCCGACCACGAACCGCTCGGGCTGGTCGTAGAAATGGACCTGACGGGGCACGCTCTTGCTCCGGGTTCTGATCGATCGTGGGCTCATTGCCACCCTACGGCCTGCGCGGCGGGCCGGGGACGTCAGGTGCCGACTCGCCCGTCGGGTGTCAACTCGGCGTCGTCGTCCTCAACTCAGCGTGACCGGGCGCCGGTCGGCCCGGACGGCACGCTCCGGCTCAGCTCGCACCGGTGTCGCCGCCGACCACCGCGTCGCCGCCGGCGGCGGGCGCGTCGGGACGGGGCGCGAGCGAGGCGAGGCTGCCGGTGTCGCCGACCCGCAGGACGAAGGGCCGCAGCGGGGTGTAGCGGATCGCGGTGACGGAGCAGGGCTCGACCGAGATCCGCTGGAAGTGGTCCAGGTGCAGGCCCAGGGCGTCCGCGATCACGGCCTTGATGACGTCCCCGTGCGAGCAGGCGATCCACACCGAGTCCGGCCCGTGCTCGGCGGCGATCTTGTCGTTCCACTCCCGGACAGCGGTGACCGTGCGGTGGCTCAGCTCGCGCAGCGACTCCCCGCCGGGGAAGGCGGCGGCCGCCGCATGGTCCTGAACGGTCCGCCAGAGCGGCTCGCCCGCCAGCTCGGAGAGCGGACGACCGGTCCACTCCCCGTAGTGGCACTCGCCGAGCCGCTCGTCGACCGCCGGCGGGTCGAGCTCCGGACGGGCGTCGAGCAGCGGCTGCAGGGTCTGCCGGCAGCGCTCCAACGGGCTGCTGACCGCCTGCACCAGCGGGATGTCCGCCAACCGCGCGGCGAGTCCGGCCGCCTGGGTGCGCCCGGTGTCGTCCAGATCGACCCCAGGGGTCCAACCGGCGAGGATTCCGGCCGTGTTCGCGGTGGAACGGCCATGACGGACGAGGAGCAGGGTCGGCATGGTGCCCAGCCTACGGCGTGGCGGCGCCGCCGTGCAGGAGCCCGCCACGGCCGTCACCGGCGCGGTGCAGCGGACGGAGCGGCTCCACACATGTGTGGTGCCCTCTGCGGACGCGGACCCCCTGCCCGGCCACCGTCGTCCCGGACGGCAGGGGAGAGCGAGTCGGCCATGACCCCGAACCCTGCCTTCCCGGTGGACCGGGGTGCACCCCGGTCCACCGGGCGAGCTGCTCGACGGCAGCAGGCCGAGGCTAGAGTGCCGATCATGTCCGACCCCACGCCGTACGAGGACCACCACCCCGAACCAGCCACGGTGGACCGGTGGTTGGCCGACCTCGGGTTCCTGGTGCGCGCGGCTCCCACAGTGGTGGAGCCACTGTTGGAGCGTGCGTCCGGGGCCTCCGCGCGGTTGGCGGCGGCGGTGTACCGGGCCTCGGCGCACCTGCACCGCGATGCGACCGAGGGTGTGCGTCGGCAGTTGCTGGCCATGGATGCCGCGCGTTTCGGCGACCGGGTTCTCTCGGCACGGATCAGCTCGATACCGGCAGCCGGGGAGGAGGAGGCGCAGTGGAGAGTGGACTGGGCCACCGGCTCGCTGGTCGACGGCAGGTTCAGGCACGTCCTCACCGGACACACCGGCCGGGTGTGCACGGTGGCGACGGCGGTGGTGGACGGCCGCACCCTCGCCGTCACCGGCAGCGAGGACGGTTCGCTCCGCCTGTGGGACCTGACCACCGGGCGGCAGGACGGCGAACCCCTCACCCTCGTCGACTGGGTGGCCGAGGTGATGGCCGTGGCCACCCTGGAGCTGGACGGCCGGCCCCTGGCGGTCACCGGCGACGTCGACGGAATGGTCCGCATCTGGGATCTGACCACCCGTGAACAGGTCTGCGAACCCCTCGCCGGGCACGACGGCTGGGTGTGCGCGATCGCAGTCGCAGTGGTGGACGGCCGCACGCTCGCCGTCACCACCGGCGAGGACGGCACCGTCCGGCGCTGGGACCTGACCACCCGCCGGCCGGTCGGCGCACCCCTCACCGGCCACGTCGCCGGGGTCTGGGCAGTGGCCACCGTCGTGCTCGACGGCCGTACCCTCGCCCTCACCGGCGGCGACGACGAGCTGGTGCGGGTGTGGGACCTGGCGAGCGGCGAGCAGTTCGGCGAACCCCTCGACCGCCACTTCGACCGGGTGTGCGCGGTGGCGACCGTCGTCATGGACGGCCGCACCCTCGCCGTCACCGGCGGCGAGGACGACCGGCTCCGATTCTGGGACCTGGCCACCCGCGAGGAGGCCGGCGACCTCGTCCACGGCCACGTCGGCGGGGTGTCCTGCCTGGCGACCGCGGTGGTGGACGGCCGTACCCTCGCCGTCATCGGCGATCCCGACGGGACGGTCCGAGTGTGGGACCTGGCCACCCGCACCCCGGTCGGCGAGCCCCTCGTCCTCCACACCGACGCGGTGTTGGCGGTGACCACCGTCGTCACGGACGGCCGCACCCTCGCCCTGACGAGCGATCTCGACGGGATCACCCGGGTATGGGATCTGACCGCCGACCAGCCGCTCGGCGCGCCAATAGCCGGCCACACCGACTGGGTCCGGTCGGTGACGACGGCCGAGCTGGACGGCCGGACCGTCGCCGTCACCACCGGCGACGACGGGACGGCACGGGTCTGGGACGTGGCCACCGGCAAGCCGCTCGACCACCCCGTCCTCGGACCCGGCCCCGGGACACGCGCGGTCACGACGACCGTGCTCGACGGTCGTCCCGTCGCCGTCACCGGCAGTGGCGACGGGACGGTACGGGTCTGGGACGTGGCCACCGGCCGACAGCTCGGCGATCCCCTCGACGGGGCCGAGCTGGGCGAGTTCGGGGTGGCGACGGCGCTGGTGGACGGCCGCGCCCTCGCGGTGAGCGGCGGCTACGACGGCGCCGTACGCGTGTGGGACCTGGCCACCCGGGAGCCGGTCGGCCAACCCCTCACCGGCCACCAGGCCCGGGTGTGCGCGGGGGCGACGCTGGTGGTGGACGGCCGCACGCTCGCCGCCACCGGCAGTCACGACCGGACGGTGCGGCTGTGGGACCTGGCGAAGCACGAGCAGGTCGGTCCGCCCCTGGTGTTCCCGTTGCCGGTCCGCGCACTGAGTGTGGCGTCGGGTGGCCGGCTGGTGGTGGGCTTCGGCACGGAGGTCGCGGTGCTGTCCCGACGCTGAACGGGCATCGAACGGGCACTGACCCGGCGCCGACCTGTCGGAGCGGGCCCACCCGCTCGAACCGCCCGTCCTCACCGGACAGTTCCCGCCCGAGGTGACCGCCGGGACGATATCCGGCGCTACCACGCCGACCCAGGCATGTCGTCTCCTCGCCGGCCGGCCGACTGCCGACGCGCCACGATCTCCCCATCACGTACTGTCAGCACACCATCTTCCTTGACGACTTGGGGTGGCGGCCATACCGAGCGCGCCTCGCTCTGCGCTTCGCTCAGGCGGTGCTTGAGCAGCAGCACCCGGCCGTCCTGGTCGCGGACGACGCCCGTCACGCCGACCATGAACTTCGAGTGCCACAGCCACAGAACGCGCCACTGCATCGGCCCCCTGATGATCCGCCAGAGCTCTTGCGGATCAAATGCCAACGCCCTTCACGTACTCCTCGAAAGGCACAGATTCGGCGATTGCAACCCGCTGATACTCGATGAACAAGCCGATGCCACCTTCGAACACAGTGCGGTCAGTCTGCGTTCCGTCGGGGAGGTAGTTCATGAGCACTACCTCCTTCTTGTCGAACATCCAATAGTCGGTGACGCCGGCCAGCGGATTCGGACGGCCCGTGACATCCATGATTCGCACGTCTTCACCGGCCCACACGTGCGGCAGGTAGTACATGAACTCATAGCGCAGATACTCGGAGAGCGGTCGCGTGACGATGTGCACTCGCCCCTTGACCTTTCCTTCGCCCCGCACCCGCTTGAGGTCATTCGTGTATTCATTGGAATGCGCGCGCGGGTCGATGCGCTCCCCTGCCCGGAACGCGCGCAGCTCCTCGGCTTCCTGCGGGACGTTGTAGGCCGGAAGGGTCTCAAGCCGCCACGCTTCCGTCTGGAACTCGCGGAACTTGGCCTGCCAAGCCTCACCATCCAAGGACACGAACTGCCTCCCGAAGCACACTCTCGGGGATCTCCACGAGCCCTTCACCACTGGGCGGCGTGAAGGCGTCGGACATGTTCCCCTGAACCACGAACGTCCCCCGCTCGGTGCGGTAGACGTTGGGGCAGTCGTTCTGATTGCACTCCCCCGAGTCACTACCATTGCCCGTGTTGGTCAGCCGCGTGAGACCCGACCTGTCGTCCATCTCGACCCCCCCTGGAAGTACGGCCCCGTCAGACCGTTTGACCATGACGCTAGAGAGCCGATCAGTGTCTGTCCATGACAGGACAGCAGTATTCCCGTACTGGACTAAGAATCATGAACGAGGGGCCGCCCGGCCCAGTACAAACGCCGAACAGACAGCGCCCGCAACCGCCGTACGGGGTCACGGGCGCATTATCGGTACCGGTCGTACCGAGAAGTCCGCTCCCCAGGGCCGGGGCGGCTCGTGCCACCTTGCTGGTGCACCCGGCCCCGGGCAGCCCGGAGGTCAGGCCAGGCCCGCGTGCTCCAGCTCCTCGACGCCCGTGCGCAGCGCGTTGATCCGCTCGTCCAGGGTGAAGCCGGCCGGGGCCCAGTAGCACTTCGCCCCGGCACGCCCTCTGAGAGGTCCGTACCTGGGCCGATGGTGGCGCTGTCAGCGCTGAGTGAAGTCGTCTGCTTCGTACCTATCGACGGCGAGGAACGCACCCGCCGTGTAACTGTCGCCTAGCGCGACCCATTCTTGGGGCGGGGTGGGCGCCGGGTCGGACGGGGCGGGACTCGGGTCGGGCGTGTGGAGGACCGCATGGCCGTTCACCCAGGCGAATCGAGCCGCGTATACCGCGCCAGAACTGTTCACCACGGGAAGCTCGGACGGGACGTACTTCCCATCGCTCACGACGACCACGGGCCGACCGTCCCGGTACTCGATCGACAAGGTCGCGGCGTCCTCGGGCTTGACCTGGTCGGCCGGAATCAGCGCGGGTTCCTTGGGCGCCGCTACCCCGGAGGTAGGAGTCAGCCCGAGGCTTGCCATCTGCTCGGGTGACATCTGCACCTTGGCGGGGCCCTTTGAGTTGGGTGTGGTCTCGGGCATCGCTGTCTCCTCGCTCGCCGGCTCGCTGCCAGCGCGCCCACATCCTCCCATAACGGAGCGTCAGCGAACCATCACCCACAGCGGCTCAACGATGCAGCCATGCGGCGATGCCCCGCCCGTGCGCCTCGGCGGGACGTGCGCGGACGGGGCGGTCAAGAGGCGCTACTCGCCGGGGTCTGGTCCGGTGTAAGCGGGTGAGCGGAAGATGCGCGGGAACGTTCGTGGGCCGTGGCGCTGGTCGAGCCACGCCGTCAGTGCGCTCAGGTCTCCGCCGACCATGGCCGCGATGATCAGCCCGTGGAGTGTGTCCGCTGCGGTTCCCCCGGTCTCGGTGAGGAACATCCGGTACCGAGCGCCGACGCCACGTTCATAGCTGGCCATGGCCAGGTTGAAGCGGGAGGCGACACCGGGTGCAACGTGGTCGAAGTCAGCAGCTTCCAGTTGCCCCGTGGTGTCGCGGAAGGCAAGCCGGTCAGCCGGTTCGACGCGGTCTGCAAGACCGAGCCGCGCAGCCACCGTGTGAGCGAGCGTCCGGGCCTCCCGGTCCGTCGCTCCCTCCATCACGATGCCGAGGTTCCGAGTCGTCCCCGCATCCGCCTGGTCCGGGGCCGAGTAGGTCCGACCGTTGCCGTCGCGCCGGTTGATCCCGTAGCGGCTGCGGACCACCTGCCCGCCCTGGAGCCGGTACTCGCGGAACGAGCCGAAGTGCAGGCAGTCATGGGCGTAGGACCGCAGCAGGTCGAGCGCCACCAACTCCGGAGAGGACAGCCGGGCGTCACTCAGCCTGCCGTACCGGGTGATGACGGAGGCGAGCTGAAGGTGCCGGTATCCCTGGTCTGGGTGGTGGAAGCCTCCGAAAGCATCGCGTTGGGTCGAGCGGACACCCACCCACACCCGGTCGATGGGCAGCAGTTGTCCCAGGCCGAGCTGACGGTACCGGTCCGCCAGCAGGGCAGCGCCCTGCCGGAAGACCTCCCGCGCGGCGTCATCGGCCCACGTGTCGAGCACCCAGTGCAGCAGCGAGAACGTGATGTGCGGGTGAGCCTGGTTCAGCGCAGCCGTTGCCCGCTGTGCCGCCAGTCGCTGGGCCAACTCAGCGCGCTCGGCCACGCCGTCGGCCAGGTGCTCGTTCGGCCCCAGGCACGAGGGGGTGAGCGAGCGACCGAGGTTCAGAAGCACTGACGGCTGATCAACTGCCGATGCGAGCCCTGAACTCCCTCGGGGAGATTGTCCGGTGAGAACCATCGAGCCTCCAAGATCTCGAACGAAGCGACCTTGATCCGTCCACTGACGTACAGCGCCTCGTAGGCGACTTCGACGCGCAGCTTGTAACCGCTCTTCAGGTGCGCCAGCTCGCACACCTTCACGGTGAGCCCGGTCTCCTCCTGGACCTCGCGGACGATGGTGTCCTCGAAGGTCTCCTTCGCATTCGCGTAGCCGGTCGGCAGACCCCACTGCCGCCCCTCCGGCCACAGGCGGTGCTTGAGCAGCAGCACCCGGCCGTCCTGGTCGCGGACGACGCCCGTCACGCCGACCATGAACTTCGAGTGCCACAGCCACAGAACGCGCCACTGCATCGGACCCCTGATGATCCGCCAGAGCTTGGCAACGATCTTCTTCATGGGTTCGCCCCTTCATTGGTCGGGCCACTCCCGCGCGCCGCTCGCGCGATCGGCCCACGATCCCGCACCACCGGCCAGCAGCACCAAATCCGTGATCACCTGATCACTCTCAGTATCCTCAGTGGTGGTGTCGGTTACGGCCGCGCTCCGCGTTCAGCGTCGCCTGACGGGCCCGCTCAGCGGCCACGAGATCCGGCGCTTCGGGGCCGTCCGCCGACCCACGGGGCACCGGGGCATAGAGATCGAACAGCAGCCAATCCGAGTGCTCCTCGGTCGGCCCCTTGCGCCCTTTCGCCCGGACCCTCGTGGCACTCACCGCGTACTGCTTGCGGGTGTCGGCCGTCATGAGCCACAGACGCGCGTGGTAGGCATCCGGGAACGCCAACAGCACCGGTTGGCCGGAGTCGTCCGGCAGCGTGCAGAACTCGCCGAGGACCACATCCCGCAGGGCATGGGACCCCGCCGCAGCCACCACCTCGTAACGCATCACGGCGCGCGGCTCAGCCGGACCGGATTGGCTTTCCACTGCTACGGACATACCTGGCTCCCCTTTGCTCGGCATTGTGGTGAGAAGCCAACGTAGGGGCCTGCCGAGCTCGGAGCTAGCCGATTTCCAGTTCCGTCAAGAAGTCATCCCGAATTCCTTCCAGCATCCGCCTCATGGCATTGCCAATCAGCGCCATCTCCGCGAATCCATCGATCTTTCCGATGTACAGTTCGACATCTCGCGGGTCGGTGATTGTCACTTCGGCGTGAACTGTCTCGATCGCCACCATGCGCTCATCTCGGATGACAAACGAATGTGCCGGCACATCGCACTGAGGCACACTCAAGGGGACCACCCGAATATCGACATGCGAAAGACGAGAGGCAGAGATGATCCGGTCCAACTGCCCAGCCATCATCGCGGCCGGCACGAGGCGCCATCGGAGAACAGGTTCGGTGATGACGAATTGCAGCGCCTTCGTGGTGTCGTAGAGGGCCTGCTGCCTGTCGATTCGCGCCGCCACCGCCCGGGACAGCTGCTCTTCCGTGAGACCTTTCCGCCCGAACACAGCTCGTGCATATTCGGGCGTCTGCAAAAGGCCAGGGACAAGTGACGGCTGGAAAAGACGAATTCGTCTCGTGGTCTCGTCCAAGGCTCTGATCTGCTGTTGCTTCCGATGGTGGCCCAGGCGCCGGATCAGGCGCCATGCCGTGGCCTCGGTGGCCTCCGCCCGTGCAACGGCCATGTACTCGGCCTTGACCTCAGCGGATACGCCTATGGCTGTCAGGATGCGCTCTACATCCACAACCGTGGGTGACACCTTGCCGGTCTCGATCTTGCTGAGCTTGCTTGCAGACATGACGGCGCTGCGGGCCACGGCCTTGGCTTCCCGACCGGAAGCCTGCCGGAGTTCCCGCAGCGCCGTACCGAGGCTTGTCCTGTTCACGCGCCGTACTGAGCCCACCATTCCGCGAACGGCACAGCATGCGCCATGGCGGTATCACGGTAAGCCTGAAACTGGGCCAGCCGGTCGCCTTCCAGAAATTCCGTGCCGAGATACTTGCCACCTTCGTCATACTTCATGGCAGCTACGGTCGCGTCGTCGAAGAGCCAGAAATCCGGCGCCTCAGGAATCGGATTCTCACGACTGGTCGCATCGAGGATAAAAAACTCCTCACCAGCCTCCGCGTTCCGCTGATATCCCCATCCGAGTTCAAAGCGAAGATAATCAGTCAGAGGCCGAGAGACGACGTGGACCCGGTACATGCGCTTACCGGCCCGAGTGGCGCCAGCGACGGTCTTGACCCACCCGGCATTCTTGTAACCCTCCGGCTGCTCCTCGCCGGCAAGAAATGCGTGGTACGCCTCGACCCCACCGGATCGACTGTAGTCGTCCAGCGTTTCAAGGCGAAACGCCTCCCGATTGAACTCCGAGAACCAGTCCCCGAGGGTCCTAGACGAGGTTGTCACGAACGGCCTTTCGAATGAGTTCGATCGGGATCTCGACCAGGGATTCGTGAGCCGGAATCTGGAGACCGTGCCCCGTCACTTGCTCACCCTGCACCGCGAGCGTCCCCCGGTCGGTCAGGTACAGGGTCGGGCATTCGCCCTCGTCACAAGAACCCACAAGCCGTGTCAGCCGCACTGGTGCCCCCTCTAGCCGGTTGCAGTGTCTGGTCCGATCCTCCCGATGGGGCCAGGCAGCGCGCAAGAGTCCCGGGTTTCCTCTACTGGAAACTGGGGTCCGGTCGACGCCCGAACAACCCACCACCCACACTGGTCATACGACCAACACATGATCAGTTGGGCCGTCAGTGGCGACGTCGGCGGGGTGAAGCGTCATGCTCCCCCGGCCGGCCGGACGGCGTGACAGCTCTCCAGGGGCAGGTCCATGGCCTCCCGCCAGGCTGCCGGAAACTCGGCGGCCGGCTTCGGACGACTACTCGGAGCGGTGAGCAGACGGCGCCCGCAGCCGCCGTACGGGGACACGGGCGCGTCATCGGTACCGGTCGTACCGAGAAGTCCGCTCCCCGGGGCCGGGGGCGGCTCGCGCCGCCTTGCGGGTGCACCCGGCCCCGGGGAGCCCGGAGGTCAGGCCAGGCCCGCGTGCTCCAGCGCCTCGACGCCCGTGCGCAGCGCGTTGATCCGCTCGTCCAGGGTGAAGCCGGCGGGGGCCAGCGTCAGGGTGGTGACGCCCGCGTCGGCGTACGCGTGCATGCGGTCGGCGATCCGCTCCTTGGTGCCGAGCAGCGAGGTCGAGTCGATCAGCTCGTGCGGGACGGCGGCGGCGGCTCCCTCGTAGTCCTTGGCGAGGTAGCGCTCCTGGATCTCGTCGGCGGCCTGCTCGAAGCCCATCCGGCGGGTGAGCTGGTTGTAGAAGTTCTTGTCCTTGCTGCCCATGCCGCCGATGTAGAGCGCCGCGTACGAGCGCTGGCTGTCGGCGGCGGCCTTGACGTCCTCGCCGACCGAGATGGTGACGGTCGGGCAGAGGTCGAAGCCGTCCAGCGTCAGACCGGCCTTGGCCCGGCCGGCGATCAGCGGGTCGACGGAGAGGGCGGCGTGCTCGGGGGCGAAGAAGATGCCGAGCCAGCCGTCGGCGATCTCGCCGGTCTGCTCCAGGTTCTTCGGGCCGATCGCGGCGATGTAGAGCGGGATGTGCTCGCGGACCGGGTGGACGGTCAGCTTGAGCGGCTTGCCCGGGCCGCCGGGCAGCGGGAGCGTCCAGTTGTCGCCCTCGTGGACCAGGCGCTCGCGGGACATCGCCTTGCGGATGATCTCGACGTACTCGCGGGTGCGGGCCAGCGGCTTGTCGAACTTGACGCCGTACCACCCCTCGGAGACCTGCGGGCCCGAGACGCCGAGGCCGAGCCGGAAGCGGCCGCCGGAGAGGGTGTCCAGAGTGGCGGCGGTCATCGCCGTCATCGCGGGGGTGCGGGCCGGGATCTGGAAGATCGCCGAGCCGACGTCGATCCGCTCGGTCTTGGCGGCGACGTAGGAGAGCACGGTGGCGGCGTCCGAGCCGTACGCCTCGGCGGCCCAGCAGACCGAGTAGCCGAGCCGGTCCGCCTCCTGGGCGACCGCGATGTTGTCGGCGTCCATGCCGAGTCCCCAGTAACCGAGGTTGATGCCGAGTCGCATGTGGATGCCAAGCCTTCCGGGAAGGTGCGCCGCTGTGAGGTGCCGACCGTGGGTCCGCCGAGCGTAACCGGGCCGTCGCCGGTCATGCTACTGGCCGGTAAGTGTGTCCCGTGTCACGCCTCGCGCCCCCGCGCCCTGCGGGTCTGCCGCGGGCCCCGGGCGAGGCCCGCTACGCTCTGCCGACGTGGGGGGCGGCTCGCCCCACCTGCGGGTTCGTCAGGGGTATGGCAGCACCTGCGGGTCAATCAGCTGACGGAGGGGCTGCCCCGGTGGAAAAGCGTCAACTCGGCCGGACCGGACTGCGGGTCTCCCGGATCGGCCTGGGCACCATGACCTGGGGCAGTGCCACCGACGAGCAGGAGGCGGCCGAGCAGCTCAAGTCCTTCGTGGACGCGGGCGGCACCCTGGTCGACACCGCCGACGTCTACGCGGACGGCGGCGCCGAGTACCTGCTCTCCCGCCTGACGGACGGCCTGGTCCCGCGCTCCGAGCTGGTGATCGCCACCAAGGCCGGCAGCGTCGCCGACGAGGACCGGCGCTTCGACGCCTCGCGCGGCCGGCTGCTGGCCGCACTGGACGCCTCGCTGCGGCGGCTCGGCACCGACTACGTCGACCTGTGGCAGGTGCACGCCTTCGACCCCGACACCCCGACCGAGGAGACCATGCACGCCCTCGACCTGGCGGTGGCCTCCGGCCGCGCCCGGTACGTCGGGGTCTCCAACCACAGCGGCTGGCAGCTCGCCAAGGCCGCCACCTGGCAGCGCGCGGACGCCTCCCGGGTGCCGCTGGCCAGCACCCAGATGGAGTACTCGCTGCTCCAGCGCGGGATCGAGCGGGAGGTGCTGCCGGCCGCCCTGGACGCCGGGATCGGCGTGCTCGCCTGCTCCCCGCTCGGCCGGGGCGTGCTGACCGGCAAGTACCGGCACGGCGTCCCGCCCGAGTCGCGCGGCGCGTCGCCGTACCTGGCCGGCTTCGTCCAGCCGTACTTCGGCGAACGCTCCCGGCACATCGTCGACGCCCTCGCCACCGCCGCCGACGGACTGGCCAGCAGCCCGCTCGCGGTCGCGCTGGCCTGGCTCCGCGACCGGCCCGGGGTGGCGAGTGCGCTGGTCGGCGCGCGGACGGCCGCCCAGCTGCAGTCGGCGCTGTCGGTGGAGGCGCTTACGCTTCCGGAGGAGATCCGCGGTGCGCTGGACGACGTTTCGGCGCCGGTGCACCGCTATCCCGACCAGGGCTGGACAGAGCTGTGACGCTGTGAGGAGCGAGTGGTGAGTGACGTGGAGAAGGACGCTCCGGAGCAACGCACGGAGGCCGTCGCGGCGTTGGCGGACGCGATCCGGATGGTGGAGCGGCGTGAGGGCGACCTGCCGTCCGCCGACACCGCCGCCGAGGGCGCGCCGGGTGCCGCCGATCTGCGTGCCACCGACCTGGACGCGCAGCGGGCCGCCGCACTGCGGGCCGCCGCCGAGGTCCTGACGGAGGGCGGCGCCCCGGCCGAGTTCGCGGCCGCCGCGCTGGCCGAGCTCGGCGAGGGCGCCGCCGACGCGCTGCGGGCCGACCCGTGGGCCGTGCTGGCGCTGCCCGGTGTGCGGCCCGAGCAGGCCGACGGCTTCGCCCGGGGCCTGCTCGGCGCCACCGCCGGCCCCGGCGACCCGCGCCGGGCGCAGGCGCTCGTGCCCTGGCTGCTGGAGCAGGCCGCGCTGCGCGGGCACTCCGCCCAGGAGATCGGCGAGCTGGCGGCCGGCCTGGAGAAGCTCGGCCTGCCGGACGCGGCCGGGGCGCTCCAGGCGGTCGTGACGGACGGCCGGGTGATGGCCTTTCAGGAGGAACTGTCCGGCCACCAGCCCGCCGCCTCCGCCACCTCGGAGGACGAGGACGACGAGCCGCCGATGCGGACCCTGCTCGCTCTGGAGCGGCTCGCCCTCGCCGAGGAGAGCCTCGCCGACGGCCTCGTTCGGGTGATCTCGACCTTCGTACCGGGCGAGGACGGTGCCGAGGCCGCCGAAGACAGCGAGGACAGCAAAACCTCCGAAGACTCGGAGGGCGAGGTCCGGAACGAATCCGAGAGCGAGGAGACGGCCGAGGCCGGCCCGGTCGTTCCCGGCCCGGCGGCCTGGGAGGCCGCGGCGGCCGCCGCGCCGTCCTCCTCCTCCGCCGCGCTGATCCGGGCCGTCGCCGACAGCGCCCTGGTGGCCCACACCGGCGGCGAGGCGGCCCGGGCGGAGCTCGCCGCGCTGCTGGACGCCGCCCGGGGCCTCGGTCTGCGCACCTGGGCAACCACCTGGAGCGACCAGGGCCGCGACAGTCTGGCCGCCCTGCTGCCCGGCACGGATGTCGCAGATGCCGCAGATGCCGCGGCCGGGACGCCGCCGGTGGCGGTGCTGGCCGAGCTGCTGACCGGTACGGCCGGTCCCGGCCGGGCCACGGACGGCTCGCTGGCGCTCGACCTGCTCGTGGTGCTGGACGCGCCGCTGCTCGACGTCGAGCTGGCCGCCACCCTGCTGGAGGCGCTCGCCGACGGCACCCGGCTGCTCCTCAGCGGCGACCCGGGCCAACTCTGGTCGGCCGGGCCCGGCCGGTTCTTCGCCGATCTGGTGGCGGCCAAGGCCTGCCCCGTCGTCGCCTCCCGGACTCCGGACTTCGGCCCGATCGGCGAGTTGGTCTCGGGCATCGGCATCGGCGAGCTCCAGCCCGTCGACGCCCCGGACAAGGAGGTGGTGATCCTCACCGCGAAGGACGGCGGCGAGGCCGTCCACCGCGCCGTCCAGTTGCTCACCGACTCCATCCCGCGCGCCCTGGGCATCCCGGTCGAGCAGGTGGTGCTGCTGACGCCCGGCCACGGCGGCGGTGCGGGCACCCGGGCGCTGAACGCCGCCGCGAAGGCGCGGCTCAACCCCGGCCCCGGGCGGTTCGGCGGCTTCGACCCGGGTGACCGGGTGGTGTACTCGCCGGTCGCCGGCCTGGCCAGTCCCGGGCGGGTCCTGGACGGCGACGCGTCCGGGCTGCACCTCGAACTCACCGACGGCACCCGGCTGACCCTCGCCCCCGCACAGGCCGCCAAGCTGCGGCACGGCTGGGCACTCACCGTGCACCAGGCGGTCGGCCGTCGCTGGCCCGGCGTGGTCGTCGTACTCCCCGACGACGCGGCCGCCGGGCTGACCCGCCAATGGGTCTACACGGCGTTCGGCCGGGCCGAGCGGCACCTGTCCGTCGTGCACGCGGCGGGTCCCGCCCTGCACCAGGCCGTCACCGAGCGCGCCGCACAGCCGCGTACCACCCGGCTGCGCGCCATCCTGGCCGAGCACGCGTAGCCGGCCGGGCACGCGCAACGGCCCGTACGGCCGCCACAGCCCGAGGGGGCACTCCCGGCCTTCAGCCGGGAGTGCCCCCTCGGGTCCGTCGGGGAGCCGTCAGGCCTCCGGGTCGAGGCCGTCCAACTCGTCGTCGTAGACCTCGCTGACGTCGAACCGGCAGATCAGCAGCTGCGGATCGGCGCCCTCGAACGGCTCGGGCAGCCACTCCCCCGGCTCGCTGGGGTCGGTCGCGGCGACCCAGATCGTCGAGTCGCCCTCCTCCAGCCCGAACTCCTCGCAGCGGGCGGCGATCTCGTCCGGCTCGTACTCGCCGAACAGCACGCCGATGGCCGCGTTGACCGCGCCCTCCGGCCCGCCGCCCGGGGTGAGCGAGCTGTCGACCCGCTCGGCCTGCGAACGCAGCCGCTTGGGGTCGGCGACCAGGTAGTCGCGGCGGATCAGCACGCTGATCGCCTCGGGCTGGTCCGGGCCCGCGTAGGAGCCCGCACTGTCGTCCCCGGGGACTTCGAAGGGGGTCACCTCGTCGAAGACCTCGTACAGGATCTGGTCGTAGGCGATTGCTGCCGCCGCGAGCTCCTCGTAAGCGGTGGCGACAGCGGGATCATCCGCTTCCGCCGGGGCGGAGACCGCTTCCAGGTGACGGTCGATGGCGGCCTTGACCGCCTCGGCGGCGGCGCGTACCTCGGCGATGGTGAGCTGCGCGGCATCAGACATGGTGCTGACGCTATCTCCCCCAGGTGGCGACACGCACAGGGGTTGTCTCCTACGCCCCTGATTTCACCGCAACTTACGCCCGGATGTCCGGTCCGGGTGGTTCTGTGCCCGCCCCTGCGGGAGTCCGGAACGGCTTCCGCGCCGGTTCGGCTCCGCTTCCGCGCCGCTTCGACTCCGGTCCCGGACGGCTCGGGACCGGTCCTGGATCGGTCCACGGCGGGTCCGCGACCGTTTCCCGGCGGGTTGGAGACGAGATCGCGGCGGGTTCGCGACCGATCGGGGTCCGGTCCAGGACGGCTCAAGGACGACGACTCCGGAAGGGGTCCGGGACTGCCGACGGCCCTGCCGGGGTATCCCGTTCAGCGGGGTGTCCTACCGGAGGAGCAAAACTGATTGACTGTCAGGACCCATGACGACAGGCTCGCTGCCGGACGGATCACACCGAGCAAATCCGACCCCGTTGTCAGCCGCAGGCCAGGCCGTACCCTTGCCTGCAGGCATCCCGCAGGAGGAACGTCTTGACCCCACCGAAGCTGGTCCGGCAACCGGAGTACGAGTACCAGTCGCTGCGCATGCCGCGCGGCACGACCCGCAACGCCGCCCGGCAGCTGCTCACCGAGCACGCCGAGTACGGCCACTGGGAACTGGACCGGCTACGGCTCTTCCCGGACGGCAGCCGTACGGTGCTGCTGCGGCGCCGGATCATCCGGCAGGTCCGGAGCTGGTAGCCCGCAGGGGCCGTGCGCAGGCGCGCGACAGCGCCCGTAGCCGGACTCCCACCCACAGCCACGGGCGCGTGCTCGGATCACCGTGCGGGCCGGAGGGGCGGCCCGACGGGTGCGGTCAGCGGACCCCCGCACGGGAACGGCGGTAGAGGACGCCGCCGGCCAGCATCAGCGCGGCGCCGGCCGCCCCGATCAGCTCGACCCCGTCCGCACCCGTGGAGGCCAGCTGCCCCCGGGCCGACGGCGCGGTGAGCGACTGCACGGCCTGCGCCGGGAGGCGCACGCTGCCGGATCCCGGGGTGGACGCCGTGGTGGTGCCGGGGGCACTGACCGGCGTGACCTGGGTCGGGCCGCCGTTACGGCCGGTACCGGGCGGGACGGCGCCGGCGGGCGGCTGTGAGGCGGGCGGGGACCCGACCGGCGGGGTGCTCACCGGGGGCGTGCCGACCGGCGGGGTGACGACGGGCGGCGGCGGCTTGGGGGTGCCGCCACCGGAGCCGGAGCCGGTGCCGCCGGGCTGGCAGTCGTCGCCGGGGGCGGGCGGCGGCGGAGTGGTGTGCGTCGGCGGCGGCGACGTGTGGGTCGGCGGCGGGGTGGCGTGGCTGGGGGCCGGGGCCGCCTGGTTCGAGCAGTCGTTCCCGAACGCCGGGTTCGCGAGGCCGACCACGTCGACGGAGTTCCCGCAGGCGTTCACGGGGATGGTGATCGGCGCCTGCACGTTGTTGCCCGAGCCGACACCCGGGGAGCCGTGCGCGACACCGGAGGCCGAGGAGCCGTACGTGGCGCCGGGGTGGAGGTGGCCCTCGCCCGGGTGCCAGTAGTCCGAGTTCCCGGACCCGGTCGGGCCGGAACCCATGTGACCGGGGCCCATGTGACCGGCGGCCATGTGCCCCGGGTGGGCGTGGCCGGGAGTGCCGTGCGCGGGGAGGCTCCGGCTGGAGCTCCCGCAGCTGTTCCCCATCGCCGGGTTGAGCAGGCCGACCACGTCGACGGTGTTGCCGCAGGCGTTCACGGGGATGTCCACGGGGGCCTGCACGGCGTTGCCGGAGCCGACTCCGGGCGAGTTCACCGCACCACCCTGTGCCTCCGCACTCGCGTACGCGTAGCCGGCGGTGGAGGCCAGCACACTACCGGTGGCGACGAAGGTGAGGATGCCCCTCTTTGCGACCTGGCGCATTACTCCCCTAACTCTGATTGTCGGAATTGCTGACGAGGCATGTGCCCGTCCACCGGACAACGAGGCGCGCCGGGAAAGGTTGAACCCGACGGCAGGCGTTCATCCGATCAGGTGAGACGCCGCACGCGCCCGGGCACTGCGCCGACAATTGCGAAGGCACCGCGAAGGCACCGCGAAGGCATGCGAACCAACACCAGAGCCGGGGCCGTGGGCGTGACCGTGGCCGTGCCCCGGACAAGGGTGTGCCCCCGGTGCGGGAGACCCGCCGCCCGGGGGCACAACGATCAGTAGACCGGCATCAGGGGCCGGGTACGGCTCAGACGTTGGCGCAGTTGTCGCCGAACGCCGGGTTCAGCAGGCCGATGACGCTGACAGTGTTGCCGCAGACGTTCACCGGCACGTGCACGGGCACCTGGATCAGGTTACCGGACAGCACGCCGGGGGAGTTGGTCGCGACACCCTCGGCCTGTGCGCCGTGGGCGGCGGCCATGCCCGCACCGGCGAGGACCAGACCACCGGTGGCGGCGGCGACAGCAGCAATCTTCTTGACCTTCATGGGTTCCTCCTGGTCGATTCCGCGACCCGTGTTCCGGGCCGCATAGGAGTGAACGAGGATGTGGCAAACGGGTGACGGACCCGCCCCGCCATTCACCCGCAGCGGTGATGCCTCGCACGCGCAATCGACCATGATTTCCGAAGGCGTATCGTTTCTGCACTGCCCTTCCGACCGCTACTCAAGTCATTCGCTCCGACAATGCGCCCGCCGGTCCGGCGGGGGCTGCGGGCCACCCTCCCCGCAGCCCCCGGCCACCGCCGGCGGGCGCCTCGCCGCTGCCCTCAGCTCGCGTCGATGAACCGGTCCAGCACGCGCACGCCGAACTTCAGGCCCTCCACCGGCACCCGCTCGTCCACGCCGTGGAACATCCCGGCGAAGTCCAGCTCGGGCGGCAGCTGGAGCGGCGCGAAGCCGAAGCAGCGGATGCCCAGGTCCTGGAAGGACTTGGCGTCCGTCCCGCCCGACAGGCAGTACGGCACCGCGCGGGCGATCGGGTCCTCCGCGCGCAGTGCGGACTGCATCGCCTCCACCAGCGCGCCGTCGAAGCCGGTCTCGATCGCCTTGTCCGAGTGCAGGCTCTCGCGCTTCACGCGCGGGCCGAGGATGCGGTCCAGGTCGGCGAGGAACTCGTCCTCGTACCCGGGCAGGAAGCGGCCGTCCACGTGGGCGGTGGCCTGCCCGGGGATCACGTTCACCTTGTAACCGGCGCCGAGCATGGTCGGCTGGGCGGTGTTGCGCAGTGTGGTGCCGATCATCTTGGCGATGCCGCCGAGCACCCGCAGCGTCTCGTCCATGTTCTCGGGGTCGAGTTCCACGCCGAGCGCGTCCGAGAGCTCGTCCAGGAAGGCCCGCACCGTCTTGGTGATCCGCAGCGGGAAGGTGTGCCGCCCGAGCCGGGCGACCGCCTCGCACAGCTCGGTGATCGCGTTGTCGTTGTTCTCCATCGAACCGTGCCCGGCCCGGCCCTCGACCGTGAGCCGCATCCAGTGCATGCCCTTCTCGGCCGTCTCGATCAGGTAGAGCCGGACATCCTTGTTGACCGTGAAGGAGAACCCGCCGACCTCGCCGATCCCCTCCGTCACGCCCTCGAACAGGTCCGGGTGCTTGTCCACCAGGTAGCGGGCGCCGTACGTGCCGCCGGCCTCCTCGTCCGCGAGGAACGCCAGCACGATGTCACGCGGGGGCTTTCGGCCGGTGCGGAGCCGGTCGCGGATCACCGCGAGGGTCATCGCGTCCATGTCCTTCATGTCCACCGCGCCCCGGCCCCAGACGCAGCCGTCGGCGACCTCACCGGAGAACGGGTCGTACGTCCAGTCGGCCGCGTTGGCCGGCACCACGTCGGTGTGCCCGTGGATCAGCAGTCCCGGACGGGACCTGTCCTCCCCCTCGATCCGGACCACGGTCGACGCCCGGCCCTTGGCCGACTCGAAGATCTGCGGTTCGACACCGAACTCGGCCAGCTGCTCGGCCACGTACTCCGCCGCGGCCCGCTCCCCCGGCCCCGAGCCGTCACCGTAGTTACTGGTGTCGATCCGGATCAGATCCCGGCAGATGTCGACGACCTCCGACTCGGCCGTCACCTTCGACTCACTCACGGTCACTCCTCGCCTTGTGGCCCACCCGGCGCACCTCCACGCCACCCCCGGACGAACACCCACCGGAGACCTTGCGGGCACGGTCCCGCCATCCTCCCCCAGGCACCGCCCGACCCCAAGGCCATTCCCTGGTTCGAAGCCGCACAGCCCCCTCGACGGACGGTTTTGGGACTCCGACCCGATCTTTGCTACAGTTGTGCATGTCAGCGCGGCACGGAGCCGCAAAGACAGACACCTAGTCCGGGTGGCGGAATGGCAGACGCGCTAGCTTGAGGTGCTAGTGCCCTTTATCGGGCGTGGGGGTTCAAGTCCCCCCTCGGACACCAGATCATCCCCGAGTCTCAGTAGGTCAGAGGCTCGGGGATTTCTCGTTGTTCGCCCGACCGCAGTCCGACCGGGGCACCGCTCCCGAAGTCGCCGCCCGCCTCGGCGCCCACCCGCAGACCGCACGGCAGCGCCTGCACCAGGTCCACCGTCTGTTCGGCCCCGCCCCGACCGACCCGGACGCCCGGTTCGAGCCGGCGGTAGCACTGCCCAATCGCCGCCTTCGGGCGACCACCTTCTGACGGTGTGCCAACCGCCGTAAACATGCCGGATCTTGACGGATCGGTCGACATCCGCGGCCACTTCCTCCGGTTGCTACGCGACAACTTCGAGTGGGCGCACGGCTGTGCCGAGCGCTTCGGCGTGGCGCAAGCACCAGCCCCGAACCGGCTTCAGCATGAAGTTGCTCCGCCCCCTGGCTTCTCCGGCTGTTGATGGGATCATCTCCACCATGAACCAGACAACGGGGAAGTCAGCGGGCAGGTCGGCGGGGTCGGAGCGAAGAGCGCGGAGATGGCGCGGGGTTGGCGGGGTGACGGCCTTCGCGGGGATGGCCGGCGGAGTCTACGCGGTGTTCGTGCCCTGGCTCGGGGTCCACGGCTACTACGGCGACCGCGCCCTCAGGCAGTGGATGGCCGGCGACACCTCCCCCTACGACCTGAACGAACTCACCACCGGCATCTGGGTGTACGTGTCCCTCGGGCTCCTGTCCGTACTCGCGTTCGCGGCGGCCGCACGCCGCACCTGGCTGCGCCGCACGGCCGGAATCCTCACCCTCCCGGTCTGCGCGCTTTCGGTTCTGGCCACCCTCAACACGGTGGGCACGATCCGCTGGTGGGGCGGCAGCCGCCTGATCGACGACGACCTCCTGGACGACCCGGACCACTTCTTCACCCTCACCACGGCCGATCACTGGGCGATAGCAGCAGCGCTCCTGCTCACCCTGGGCACCGTCGTGGTCACCCTCGCCGGCGCGGTCGAGCCGCGCCTGACGAACGATCAGGTACGGCTGCGCGCCGCCGGCTACCGGGACTGACCACCCGCGATCGCAACGGCCGGGAGCTCGCCGGAGAGGGCGATGCCACTCGGTCATGGACACGGAACGCCTGTGCCCGAGGAGGGAGTTCAAGCCCTCCCCGGGCACGGGCCGGATCCCGTCGGGATCACCGGCCCCGGCGTCCCGTGGGCGTCGGGGCCGGTGAGGCCGACGGTCGCGGGGTCAGTACTGCGTGGACACCGTGACTCCGCTGAAGTCGGTGACGGCGTACAGGGAGATGTACCGGTAGCCGGCGGTGGTGTTGGTGACGGTGATGCTCTCGCTGGTGCCGGAGCCGGTCGACTTGGCCGTGTACGCGGTCGGCGTGGCCCAGGTGGCGGGGTTGTAGTAGAGGTCCGCGTTGCCCGTGCCGCCGCTGGTCGTGACGGTCAGCGTCGAGGTGCCGGCCGGCAGGTAGACGAACAGGTAGTCGCTGTTGCCCGCGGTGGCCGACTGGTTGCCGCGGGAGCAGTTCTGGCCCATCGTGCGGGTGTCGGTGGCCGTGCAGGCGGGCAGGGTCCCGCCGCCGGTGCCGCCACCGGTACCGAAGACGTAGTGGGTGGTCAGGGTGACGCCGCTGAACGCCGTGGTGGCGTGCAGGTCGATGTAGCGGTAGTCGGCCGTGGCGTTGGTGCTGGTGACGGTGATGCTCTCGCTGGTGCCGGAGCCGGTCGACTTGGCCGTGTACGCGGTCGGCGAGGCCCAGGTGGCGGGGTTGTAGTAGAGGTCCGCGTTGCCCGTGCCGCCGCTGGTGGTGACGGTCAGCGTCGAGGTCCCGGCCGGCAGGTAGACGAAGAAGCCGGCGTCGTTGCCGGCTGCGGCCGACTCGTTGGTGCGGTAGCAGTTCTGGCCCATGGCGCGGGCGTCGGGGTCGGTGCAGGGGGTCGCGGGGCCGTTCGAACCGGCGTTGGCGAGCGCGTCGAGCCAGGCGTTGAAGTCGGCGTCGTAGCCGGTGCCGATGCTGTTGTAGACGGCGTAGCCGCCCGCGTAGTCACCGGTGCGGAAGTGCGTGAGCATGCTGGTGATGTCCGCGGGGTGCTTCTCGAACATGTACCGCACGGCGAGGTAGCCCCACGGGTAGGTGCGGGTCTGGTCGGAGTTGTCGTACGTGCTCTGGAACAGCGTGCTGAGGTTGTAGGTGTGCTGGCTGGCGTCGGCGATCGCGCCGGTGTCGGCCACGCCGCGGTAGCTGTAGGAGACGTACTCGGCCTGGCCCTCGATCCACCAGATGTCCGGGACGGTGATCTCCGTGGGGAAGTCACCCTTCATGTCGTAGGCGCCCTGCATGAGGTGCGCGAACTCGTGGTTGAGGTTCCAGACCCGCGCCGGGAAGCCGTTGTCGGTGTCCCACTGGTACTGGACGGAGACGGGCTGGTTGGCGGGGTCGGTGATGTTCCCGGACAGCGTCTCGCCGCCGTTGTTGGTGCTGTTGCCGAAGATCCAGCTGGAGTAGACCTGGTAGTCCTTGGAGCTCGCGAAGATGGCGAGCCGGACGTTCGTCTCGTACTGGCCGGGGATCGGGCTGGTGACCTTGTCCAGGTTCTGGAAGTACGGGATCTCGGCCTGCAGGCTGGTGCAGACGGCCGACAGGTCCGCGGCGGTCAGCGCCTGCGTCAGGAGGGTGATCGTCGAACCGCAGGCGGTCGTGGTCGGCAGCGAGGCCGTGCTGAGCTGGGCGGCGAGGTTGCAGGTGCCGTAGTACGAGCACTGGGCCTGGTCGTCGGCGTCGGTCATCCCGGCGACCCCGACCCACAGCGGCGCCGACGCGCCGGTGATCGCCGAGGCGCCGAGCAGCCCCTTCGCCAGCGGGCGGACCTTGGCCTGGAGCGCCGCGGTGTCGAGGAAGCGGGCGACCTCGGTGCCGGCGTTGGAGTCCAGGTAGTAGGCGTCGCCGCTCAGCGCGGACCGGTTGTTCAGCGCGAAGGCGCTGAGGGTGTCGATGATGCTCGGGTCCGCGGTGACCGCGGTGAGGAAGGCCGGGTTCTGGTGGCCTCGGAAGATCGGGGTGAAGACGTCGTTGACGGCCGCGTCCATGCTGGCGTAGGCGTCGTAGGAGCTGGTGTAGGCGTTCAGCACCCGCTTGTAGGTGCCCAGGTAGCGGGGCTGTTCGTTGGCGCTGTCGGTCAGGACGATCGCCTCGCCCACGATGTCGCCGTTGGCCGCGCTGACGTCCATGAAGTGCGAGGAGGCCACGAAGGTGTCCAGTGCGCCTTCGATGGCGGCGGCCAGGGTCGGGCCGTACGTCCCGACGTCCGCGGGGTGGTAGTACTGGGCGTAGTAGCCGGCGCGCAGGAACAGCACGAGCTGCCACACGTTGGTGGAGTCGTCACCGGGGTAGGCGGCCGAGCCGGCCTTGAAGGCATTGGCCACGGTGACCATCTGCGCTTCGTTGAACGCGCTCTTCGCGTCGGTGCCGGTGAGGGTGAACAGCGTGTTGACGCAGTCCGTGGTCGAGGACTGGATGTAGGAGACCAGCGCGGCCCCGGACCGGCCGCCGAAGTCGGCGGCCGTGCAGGACTGGGCTGCGGCCAGGGTCGCGGCCTTCGCGTGCGCGGCGGGTTTCGGCGGCGTCACCGGGCTGGCCGGGGGCTGCTCGGCGGCCTTGACCCGCCGGCCACGGACGTCGGCCTGGGTGGAGCGGCCGGTGTCGGCGCCGAGCGGCGCCCCCGCCTGGGGCGCCTGGGGCGCGCTCGCGGTTCTGGCGGGAGCGGTGATCGGGGACGTCGGGCCGGCTGCGGCGAACGACGGCGGAGCCAGCAGACCGGCCGTCGCGATGCCGGCCGCCACGCCGGCGGCCAGGAATCTGGGCAGGGCGAATCGATGGCGCATCAGTGCTCCTGAACGAACGTGGGGGTGCGCCTCGACGTGGGGGTGAGGCGTGACATGTAACATCCCACTGGCCCGGGGCCGCTGACAACGCACAACGTGATAGGACATCGCGTGCGCGGTGATAACACCGGTGGCACAACGGCCGGTCAGCGCCGGGGCGTTCCTGGTCCCGGCGTGGACCACGGCTGGAAGTGCGGCACGTGGAGGGAGAGTTCGCGGTAGGCCGCGGTCGCGCACCGGTGGACGGTCTCGACCGTCTCGTCGGCGACGCCGCTCGGCTGCCAGGCCAGCACGTAGCGGCACCAGACCGGCCTGCCGGTCAGCGGCTTGACCAGCACGCCGGCGGACGGGCGGAAGGTCGCCTGCACGACCGCGACACCCAGTCCGGCGGCGATCAGGCCCTGCAACTGGCGCAGATCGCCGAGGAACCGGTGCACGGTCGCCGGGCGGAACCCGGCCTCCTGGCAGGCCTCGTAGAAGACCTCGGGCCAGCCCGCGCCGTCGTCGGGTGTCACGAACCAGGCGTCCTCGGCCAGTTCGGACAGCGAGACCTCGCTGCGGTGGGCCAGCCGGTGGTCCGCCGGCAGCGCCACGGACGACGGCTCGGTGACGATCCCGCGATGCGCGACGGCGTCCGAGTGCTGCAACTCCCGTCCGGGATAGTCCGTACCGATCGCGGCGTCCAGGGCGCCGCTCTCCAGGAGCTCGACGATCTCCGCCGAGGAGTAGACGGAACTGACGGTCAGCGCGAGATCCGGCAGAGCCTCGCGGATCCGGACGACCAGGCCGGACAGGATCGGGGTGTTGGTCGCGGCCAGCCGCAGGGCCCGGCCGGTCCCGGCGGTGCCCGCGGCCGGGAACCGCCCGATGGCGTCCACCTGGGCGAGCACCTCGCGGGCCTGGGCGACAACCTGCACGCCGAACGGCGTCGGGACCACCCCCACCCGGCTGCGCAGGAACAGCTCCCCGCCGAAGTAGCCCTCGATCCGCTGGAGTTGGGTACTCACCGCCGGTTGCGAGTAGCCGAGCAGCGCCGCCGCCCGGCGCAGGCCGCCGGTGTCGGCGATCGCGCAGACCAGCCTCAGATGACGAAGCTCCAGCTGTTCCATCATCACTCCGGTGTCGGTCGGTGCGGTCGCGCGGTCACCCGCGGAGCAGCGGCAGCAGCAGCGCGGCCGACCAGCTGAAGTTCGGGGAGTTGCGGGCGGCTCCGGTCAGCGGATTGTAGTTCTCCGACAGTGGGGCCCCGCCGGTGAGCCCGGAGGCGACGGCGAGCAGACGGGCGGTGAGATCGCGGGCGTCGGCGGTGAAGCCGTACCGCCGCAGGCCTTCCAGCGCGAAGTACGCCTGGTCCAGCCAGACCGGCCCGCGCCAGTAGCCCTCGGGGTCGAAGTACGGTGAGCTCCTCGCGACCGTGGGGAAGGGCAGCCGGGTGCCGAACTCGGCGGGGTCGAGCAGCCGGGCGCGCACGGTGGCGGCCTGCGCGGGCGTCGCGGTGCCCGACCAGAGCGGGACGACGCCCTCGATTCCGCGGCCCCGGGCGGTCAGCCGGGCGCCGGTGGCCAGGTCGGTGTCGTGGAACCAGCCGGTGGCCTGGTCGTACATGCTCGCGCGGACGGCCTGGTCCACGGCGTCCGCCGCCGCGCGCAGCCGGGTCGCGGCCGTCCGGTCGCCGAGGGTCTGCGCGATGGCGGCGAGGTGGCGCCGGTCCGCGGCGAGGTAGGCGTTGAGGTCCACGGAGTGCTGGGTGAGCGAGTAGCCGAGCAGGGTGCCGTCGGCGGCGTGGTCGGGGACGACGGCCGCGCCGAGCGCGGCGTCGAAGCGCGGGGCGTTGTCCATCCCGCTCTCCCAGGCGGCGGCCTGGCGGCAGTCCTCGGCGGCGGCGTTGCCCGGGTCCACGGTGGCGCCGTACTCGGCCAGGCCGTCACGGCCGTGGTCCCGGTTGCGGTACCACCAGTCCTGGTAGGCGGTCAGCTTCGGGTAGAGCTCGCGCAGGAAGGCGTCGTCCCCGCCGTGCCGGTGGACCTCCCGGACCGCCCAGGCGGCCAGCGGGGGCTTGGAGTTGCGCTCGTTCCAGTTGCCGCCGCCGGTGCTCGGGTCGTTGTAGAAGACGCAGTCGGGGATCATCCCGGCGTCCTGCGGGCGGGTCGGCGAGCCGGGCTGGATCTGGTGGTCGAACATCGAGCGGATCTGTGCGGCGGCGAGCTCCGGCGCGAAGAGGGCCGTGCCGACGGCCTGCTTCCAGGTGTCCCAGGCCCAGACCCCGTTGAACCACTTGTTGGAGAGCGAGGGCGTGATCGCGTCGTGCAGGATCCGGCCGGCCGGGCTGCGCCAGTTGGTGACCAGCGTCTGCACGCATTTGACGGCGGTCCGGCGCCGGTCGGCGGGCACGTCCTCGGTCGCGCGGTCGAGGTAGCCGCGCCAGCGGGCGACGCCCGCCGCCTGGACGGCTCCGGGGGCGGTCAGCGCGTGGTCGACGGTGGCGGCCTCCCGGCTGCGCTCGGCGGCGGTGAACGTGTAGGTCTCGACCCAGTCCAGGCTCCGCGAGCCGCCCGGTGCGAGGGTGAGCGGCGCGCGGAGCTCGGTGCGGTAGGAGTCGCCGTCCACGGCCGTCCGGACCGCGCTCGCATGGGTGATCTCGAAGCGTTCGGTACCGTCGGTGAGGAAGTCCCAGACCTCCCTGACCCGTGCGAAGTCCACGGCGACACCGGTCCGGGTGGCGCCGAGCGCGAGGGCGGCGTGCTGGGGCTGCGCGGTGGGGCGCAGCAGCGTACCGTTCCAGGAGACGGCGAGGGTGCGCGGGGTGCTGCCGGTGTTGGCCAGCTGGGCGCGGACGAGGGCGCTGCGGTGGCCGGCGAAGCACAGGTCGAGTCGGAGCGTCAGCCCGGCGCCGAGGTCGTAGGACTGGCGCAGCCGGCCGGGTAGGGCGGTCAGCCGCGCGGGCGCGCCGTCGGCGAGGCCGAGCGGCCGGCCGTGTTCGGCGACCTCGACCCGGCTGAACCCGCTGCTCAGCCACCAGGGGTACTCCTGGGCGAGGTAGAGGGGGCCGGTGAATCCGCCGTACGCGGCGGTGTCCTCGGTGGTGGGCAGGGCGTAGGCGTGCCAGGCGCCGAGGTCGGCGAAGACGGTGATCGGGTTGTTGTCGTCGGCGTCCCCGGGGTAGGCCGCGCCGGGGACGCCGTGCAGGTCCAGGACGTCGGCGTACTGCTCCTCGGCGTACCGGTCCTGGGCGTCGTCCGCCGTCGCGTCCGCCGTCGGGGCCGGGGCCGCCTGCGCGGTTCCCCTCGACGCGGAGGTCGCGGCGAGGGCGGCCGTGGTGGAGGCGGCGGCCAGGAAGTGGCGGCGGTCCAGCGGGCTCATGTGCGCTCCTCGGTGGGCTCGGTGCGGACGACGGCGGCGTCGAGCGGTCCGAGCGTGAGCCGGCCGGGGACGGCCGCCCCGGTCAGCAGGTCGGTCCCGGTGGCGTCCAGGGTCAGCCGGACGGTGTCCGGGCCGTGGTTGAGCAGGAAGAGGTAGCCGGTGCCGTCCGCGCCGTGGCGGCGGGTGGCCTCGACGCCGGGCGGCAGCGGGTGCGGGAGCGGGGGTGTGAGCGCGGCCGGGGCCAGGGCCAGGTCGAGCACCGTGGCGATGCCGGCGCCGAGGTGGCAGCCGACGTACCAGGCCGTGCCGGCGCCGTGGACGTTGCGGGTGACCGCGGGACGTCCGGCCAGGTCGCCGGAGGCGTAGTGGGCGAGTGTCCGGGCTCCCTCGGTCTCCAGCCACTCGCTCCACAGGGTGGCCCGCAGGTCGTCCGGGCCGAGCCGCACCGTGGTCGAGGCGCCGTCCGGGATCGGCCAGTGCTCGTCGACCACCACGCCCAGCAGCGGGCGCAGCGGGCCCGGGTGCCCGCCGGGGTGGATGTGGTCGTCGCGGTCGCTGATCCCGCTGAAGGGCCCGCAGACCAGTTGCCCGCCCTCGTGGACGTAGCGGGTGAGCCAGTGCGCGGTCTCCTCGGTGAGGAGGTAGAGGTTGGGGGCCAGCACCGCCCGGTAGCCGTCGAGCGGGGCACCGGGGCGGACGAAGTCGATCGTCACTCCCCGCTCGTACAGGGCCGCGTACCAGGGGCGCAGCAGCTCCGGCCAGCGCATCCGGGCGCTGGGGTGCTCGTCCAGCTCCAGTGCCCACCAGTTGTCCCAGTCCAGGACGACGGCGACCTGCCCGCGCAGCCGGCTGCCGGCCAGTTCCGCGAGGCGCCGCAGCTCGGCGCCGAAGCGCACGGTCTCCCGCCACCCGCGCGAGGCGGTGCCGCGGTGCGGCAGCAGGGCGCTGTGGAACTTCTCCGCCCCGGCCGCCGAGGCGCGCCACTGGAAGGACATGACGCCGTCCGCTCCCCGGGCCAGTGCCTGGAGCGACCAGAGGCGCCGCAGTTCCGGCGGTTTGGGGAGGTTGACGGCGCGCCAGCTCACGGCGGAGGGCGCCTGCTCCATCAGCAGCCACGGCCGGCCGCCGCCCAGCGAGCGCATCAGGTCGTAGTTCATCGCGGCCGTGACGTGGGCCCGCGGGTCCGCCGGATCGGGGTAGGCGTCGTCGGAGACGAAGTCCTCGTGCCGGGCCCACTCCCAGTAGTCCAGTGCCTTGGACATCGACATGAAGTTGGTGGTGGCCGGTATCCGCGGGCAGATCTCGTCCAGCACGGCCTTTTCGGCGCGGTGGCAGGCGAGCAGGGCGTCGGAGCAGAACCGGCGCCAGTCGAGCAGCTGGGTCGGGTTGCCCGGCCCGGGTGCGGTGCGCGGCGGTTCGATCTCCTCGAAGCGTCCGTAGGCCTGCGACCAGAAGGCGGTGCCCCAGGCGTGGTTGAGGGTCTCGACGTCGCCGTGGCGCTCGGCCAGCCAGCGGCGGAAGTCGGCGGCGGACTCGGTGCAGAAGCACTCGGCGACGTGGTCGCCGTACTCGTTGTGGATGTGCCAGAACGCGAGCGCCGGGTGGTCGCGGTAGCGCTCGGCGAGCGCCCGGGTCAGGCGTACGGCGGCGGCCCGGTAGACGGCCGAGGAGGGGCAGTAGTGCTGGCGGGAGCCGAACTCCAGCCGCACTCCGTCGGCGGTGACCGGCAGCAGCCCGGGGTGGGCCCGCACCAGCCAGGCCGGCGGCGAGGCGGTGGCGGTGGCCAGGCCGACCGCGATCCCCCGGGTGTGCAGCAGGTCCAGGAGCCGGTCCAGCCAGCCGAAGTCCCAGACGTCCGGGGCGGGTTGCAGCCGGGCCCAGGCGAACACGCCGACGGTGGCCGTGGTGACCCCGGCCTGCCGCATCAGCTCGGCGTCCACGGCCCAGACGTGCTCGGGCCACTGGTCGGCGTTGTAGTCGGCGCCGTGGAGCAGCCCCGGTGTCCGGGTGAGACCGGCGCGCGCCGCGGAGCCCGTTCCGTGCATCCCTGCCCCCTGCCCGCCCGCTCCCTGACTTCTGAGAGCTCATGCTGGAGACAGAACGCGGTACGCACAAGGCCGCGTCGTCGCCCGCGCACGGGCGGTCGGCCGGCTCCCCGGGCCGGGGCGGGACGCCCGGGAGCCGGCGCTGGGCGCCGGCTCCGCGTGGTGTTCCTGGTCAGCCGGCGGCGATGAGTTCGAGCGTGTCGATCACACGGTTCGAGAAGCCCCACTCGTTGTCGTACCAGGCGACGACCTTGATGTGCCGGCCGTCGACGCGGGTGAGGGCCGAGTCGAAGATCGCCGAGGCCGGGTTGCCCGTGATGTCGGCGGAGACCAGCGGGGCCTCCGAGTATTCGAGGACACCGGCGAGCGGGCCCTCGGCGGCGGCGCGGTACGCCGCCAGCACGTCCTCGAGGGTCACGTCACGGGCGACGGTCGTGTTGAGCTCGACGATCGACCCCACCGGGACCGGCACCCGGATCGAGTCGCCGGAGAGCTTGCCCTCCAGGTTCGGCAGCACCAGGCCGATCGCCTTGGCAGCACCCGTCGTGGTCGGCACGATGTTGACGCCGGCGGCGCGGGCGCGGCGGGGGTCGCGGTGCGGGCCGTCCTGCAGGTTCTGCTCCTGCGTGTAGGCGTGCACCGTCGTCATGAAGCCGTGCTCGATGCCGGCCAGTTCGTCGAGCACCGCGGCCAGCGGGGCGAGCGCGTTGGTCGTGCACGAGGCGTTGGAGACGACCGTGTGCGCGGCCGGGTCGTACGCGTCGGTGTTGACCCCGAACGCGAGCGTGACGTCGGCGCCGTCGGCCGGCGCGCTGACGAGCACCTGCTTCGCGCCGGCCGCGATGTGGGCCCGGGCCGCCGTGGCGGAGGTGAAGCGGCCGGTGGACTCCAGCACGATGTCGACGCCGAGCTCGGCCCACGGCAGCTGCGCCGGCTCGCGCTCGGCGAGCACGGTGATGCGGCGGCCGTCGACCACCAGGACGTTCCCCTCGACGGTCACCGGGCGGCCCAGCCGGCCGGCCGTGGTGTCGTACGCCAGCAGGTGTGCGAGGGCAGCGGGCTCCGTGAGGTCGTTGACGGCGACGACCTCGAGCTTGCTGTCGCGTTCGAGCAGCGCGCGCAGCACATTGCGGCCGATGCGGCCGAATCCGTTGATGGCGATACGAGTCATGAGTGGTGTCCTTTCGGGTTCACCACCAGGCTCGCGTACGGCGTCCGCCGGTGACAGCGGCATGATCGCCAGGGTCCGAAAGGATCGTGCCAGGTTGGATCAGCGGGCTACTCGCCCTGGGCGAAGGTGCGCCGGTACTCGCTCGGTGTGGTCCCCAGGATGCGCTGGAAGTGCAGCCGCAGATTCGTACCCGTGCCGAGGCCGACGTCGGCGGCGATCTGTTCGACGCTCAGCTGCGACCGTTCGAGCAGCTCCCGCGCGACGTCGATGCGCGCCCGCATGACCCACTGCATCGGCGTGTAGCCCGTGTCCTCGACGAAGCGCCGCGAGAGTGTGCGCGGCGACACCGCCGCGTGCCGGGCGAGCACCTCCAGGGTGAGCTGGTCGCCGAGCCGGTGCAGCGCCCACTCACGGGTGGCGGCGAAGCGCTCGCCGAGCGCCTCCGGCACGCTGCGCGGCACGTACTGCGCCTGCCCGCCGCTGCGGTAGGGGGCCGCGACCAGACGCCGGGCCGCGTGGTTGGAGGCGGCCACCCCCAGATCGCGGCGCAGGATGTGCAGGCACAGGTCGAGGCCGGAGGCCGCGCCGGCCGACGTCAGCACGCTGCCCTCGTCGACGAACAGGACGTTCTCGTCGACCCGGATCAGCGGACGCTTGGCCGCCAGGGCCCGCGCGTAGTGCCAGTGCGTCGTGGCGCGCCGGCCGTCGAGCAGGCCCGTCGCGGCGAGCGCGAAGGCACCGGTCGAGATGGCGGCGAGCCTGGCGCCCCGAGCGTGGGCGGCGATCAGGGCCTCGACGACGGCCGGCGGCGGGTCCTCGCGGTCGGGGAAGCGGTAGCCGGGGACGAAGACGATGTCCGCCCAGGCGATCGCTTCGAGGCCGTGTGCGACGTGGTACGACAGGCCGTCGCCGCCGGCCACCAGCCCGGGGACCGCACCGCACACCCGCACCTCGTACGGCATGCTCGCGCGGGTCGTGAACACCTGGGCGGGAATTCCGACATCGAGCGGCTTGGCTCCTTCGAGCACGAGGACGGCGACGCGATGCAGGGGCTGGACAGACACGCTGACGAGGGTATCCGGCGTTCCCCGGTCACCGAAACGCGTCGAAGGGCGGCGGGCGGGGGCCGCGCCGGGAGCGCCCCCGGTCACACCCGGAGGCGCACCCCGGCTAGGCGGCGCAGGCCAACGACCGCAGCGCCTCGGGTGCGGCGTCGTGTATCTCGAAGACCTTGACCAGCCCGAGGGTGCGGAAGACCTTCAGGAGGGGTGATTCGGCCAGCGCGAGCGTGAGTGTGCCGCCCTCGCCCCGCAGCAGCCTCAGCCCGCCGACCAGTGCGCCCGCCCCGGGGCCCTCCAGGAACGTGACGCCGTTCAGGTCCACGGCGAGATGGGTACGGCCCCGCTCGCTGAGCGCACGGATCTCGGCGCGCAGGCGCTTCGCCGACTCCCGGTCGAGGCAGCCGGAGAGTGTGAGGAGGGCGCTCTTCGCGGACTCCCCCGCCTCCTCCACGCAGACCAGGTCCAGGCCGGGGCAGCTCGCGGGGTGGCCGGGCGAGGCCGGGCCGCCCGGGGGGCGGTCGCCGCTCGCGGGGTGGCCGAGCAGGACCGGGCCGGCCTCAACCGCGACGCCGGCGCCGACCGCCCACAGGAGCAGGCGCTCCTCCGCCTGGGCGACCGAGTCGTAGAACGGGAAGACCTTCGCCAGTCCGGTGATGCGGAACATCTTCATCACTGCCCGGTCGGGCCCCGTGCAGGCCACCCCGCCGCCCAGCGCACGCGTCCGTTTCAGGGCGCCCACCAGCACCCCCGTGCCCGTACTGTCCATGAAGTCGCAGCCCTTGAGGTCGACGATGAGCTGGACGTGTCCCTGGCTGATCACATCGAGGATCACCGCACGGAAGGTCGGGCTGGTGTAGACGTCGAACCCGCCGACGACCGTCAGTACGGTGGTCTTGGCGGAGATGTGCTCGTACGAGATCGTGAGGCACTTGCAGGCGGTGGTGATCGTCTCCACGGCTTTCTCTCCGTCCACGGTGGCTGGGAGGATCCTACGCCGAGCCGCCGACGCGCCCTACAGCCAGCAACCTGCTCGTCCAGAGCATGAGTTGCCGCATCATCCGCTCGGCGCGGAGATCCCCGCCCGGGAGGAAGGGCAGCAGGGCCAGCGCCGGAAGGCTGGCGACGGCGGCGAGCAGCAGCGGCGGCATCAGCAGCGCGACCACGGCGACGACGCGGACCGCGTCGAACAGCTTGCCGGTCAACGGGATGGGCAGCATGGGCACTTCGGCCTCCAGGGGCGCGGTCGCGGGTCGGCGTCGGGTTCTCTCCCGGCCGGCTCCACAATGGAGCAGGTGACCCGGGCGGCCGCGCGCGTGCGACATGGTGCGACCGGGCCGCGAGAAGACCGGGGCGGCGCGGGGGGAGAGTGCGATGGGAAGCGACGAAGGGCGCGGTACCGCGGGCAAGGCCCGGCAGGTGCCGCCGCCGCGCGTGCCGCCGGGCCCGCTGCGCGAGTTCAAGCAGTACCTCCACCGGCTGTATCTGGAGGCGGGCGCCCCCTCGTTGGAGCGGATCGCCCAACTCGTCGGCGAACGGGACCTGCCGGGCGCCCCGCGCAAGGACACCGTCGGACGGCTCCTCGGTGGCGGCGCCCTGTCGGGGCAGGAGGACGCGGTGTCCGTCGCCGCCGTGCTCGCCGAACAGGCCGGCCGGCCGCCCGCCGAGACGATGGCGGCCGTCCGTACCCTGTGGGTCGGGGCGAGCGAAGCCCGGCAGTCCCCGCTGCGCACCGTCCGGCAGTGGGACCCGATGAGACTGGGCGTGCGCAGGGCGGTCACCGCCGACGGCACGGACCCCGGAACGCTCACCGAGTACGTCGTCCGTACGCACGACCTGGTGCTGCGGGAGCGCCTGCGGCCCGCCGCCGCGAAGCAGCGGTCCGTCCTCGCCGTGCTCGTCGGGGCTCCGTGCTCGGGCCGGACCAGGGCGGCCCACCAAGCGGTTCTGGACGCCGTACCGGACTGGCCCCTGCTGGTCCCCGGCCGGGGGCCGGACGAACTGCTGGCCCTGATCGCCGACGATGCCGTCCAGGCCCGTTCGGTGATCTGGCTCGACGACATGTCCCGCTGTCTGGACGGCGGGAGCGGGGAGGAGGTCGCCACCGCCCTGGCCACCCTGCTGGAGGAGGTCGTACCGCTCGTGGTGATCGGCACCATGCGCACCGACCACCTGAGACGGCTGGCCGCCCCGGCCGGCCCGGTCGGCGACGAACGCTTCCAGGTACGGGCTCTGCTGGACTCCTGGCGCGCGGAAGTCGACGTCGCGGACAACATGGCCGGGCACCTCACCGAGCTCACCGAGAAAGCCGCCCGCGACCCCCGCCTGGCAACCGCCCTGCGCGCCTCGGCCGCGGACGGCCGGGTCCTGCAACACCTCACCGGTGGACCGGCCCTGGTGCGCCGCTACGAGCAGGGCCCCGGTCACTTCTTCACGGAGATCGAGCACGCGCTGATCAGCGCCGCCGCCGACGCGCGGCGGATGGGCCACGCCGGGCCGCTGTCGGCGGAGTTGCTCACCGAGGCCGTCGGCGGCTACCTGCCCGGCTCCGCGCGGGTGACCGGCGACGGCTGGCTCGCGACGGCCGTCGACTCGCTCTGCCGCCCGGCCGACGAGAACGGCCACAGCGGACTCGCCGCCCTGGTGGCCGTCCGCGAAGCACCCGGCCTCGGGGAGGCGGACGGCTACCGCGTCGCCGACTACCTCGACCTGCATCTCCAGCAGCGGCGCGGCCATCTCTGTCCGCCCGCGACCCTCTGGGAGGCCGTGGCCCGCCACGCCCGCAACGCCGACGACCTGGCTGCCGTGGGCGGTTCGGCCCGGGACCGCCGTCGCTACGGCCATGCCCTCCGCCTCTACCGGCGGTCCGCCGAGTCGGGCGGCGGGCCGGCCCGGGCGGCCCTGGCCGTCCTGCTGGCGGAACTCGGCGACCGGGAGGGGGCGGAGCGGGCGGCGGCCGCGGACTCCCGTGCCTGGACACTGCTGGCCATGGCCGGCGAGGCGGCGGGCGACGGCGCCCGCGCCGAACAGGCCTACGCGGTGGCGGCCGCCGCCGGGGATCCGCTCGCCTGGGCCGCCCTGGCCAGGATCCGCGAGCAGCGCCAGGACCGGGCGGGGGCCGAGGAGTTGGCGTCCCGGGCGCTCTCCGACGGCCACCCCCAGGCGTGGATGACGCTGGCCCGGCTCCGGGAGCACGCCGCCGATCACGCGGGCGCGGTGCGCGCCTACCAGGAGGCGGCCTGGGCCGACGAGGCCTGGGCGTGGACCGGGCTCTCGCGGGTGTACCGGAGCAGCGGCGACCCGGCCGCCGCGGAACTCGCCTGCGTGGAGGCCGCCGCCGTCGGTGCCGCCACCCTGTGGGCGGACCTGGTCCGCTTCCGCTGGGAGGCGGACGACGGCGCCGGGGCCGAGGCGGCCGCCGAGCGGGCCGCGGAGGCCGGGGCCGCCGAGGGCTGGAGCGTGCTGGCCCGGCTGCGCGAATCGGGAGCGGACCCGGCCGGGGCGGAGACCGCGTACCGCAGAGCCGCCGGGCTCGGTGCCGCGACCGCGTGGGGCCAGGTCGCCAGGCTGCGGGAGGCGGCCGGCGACCGCACGGGGGCGGACGCCTCGGCGGAGCGGGCCGCGCGGGTGGGCGACGCCGACGCGTGGGCGGAACTGGCCCGGCTCCGGGAGCGGGCCGGGGACCACGCGGCGGCCGACCGTGCGGCGGCCGGTGCGGCACGTACCGGTGACACGGAGGCATGGACCGTCCTGGCCCGGCTCCGGGAGCACGCGGGGGATCACGACGGCGCGGACCGGGCCGCGACCCGGGCGGCCGAGCACAGCGACCCGGAGGCCTGGGCCGCGCTCTCGCGGATACGCGAGCGGGCCGGTGACGCCGCCGGTGCGGAGCGGGCCGTGCTGAGGGCCGTCGCCGCGGGCGGCACCGGCGCTTGGACGGCCCTCGGCCGGGTCCGCGAACACGAGGATCCCGCGGCCGCCGAACGGGCGTACCGCTGCGGCTCGGAGCTCGGGGACACGGCGGCCTGGGCGTTGCTGGGCAGGCTCCACGAGAAGGACGGGGACCGGGTCGGTGCGCAGCGGGCGTACGGCCACGCGGTGGACGCGGGTGACACCGAGGCGTGGGAGGGCCTGCTCCGGGTCCTGCGGGCCGACGGAACACGGCACGGGGACCCGGGCCACTGGACGTACGGCCTGGAGGCGGACGGCACTCCGGCCACCAGGGCCGGTGTCCTGCTCCCCTGAGCGGGCGGCCGGGCGCGCTGGGCGGCTGAGCGGGCGGCCGGCCGTCCTGGGCAGCCGCGTCCGGTGTTCCGTCAGACTCCGTTAATCGGGGATTTCTTGCTCTTCCCCTGAAAACCTCCACCCCCCGATCACCGTGCGTGGACACCTCGCGGGCCCGTCGCGGGCCCGTCCCGGGCCGGTACGGCCTCGGCCGACCCGTCGGACCGAGGGCGGCATAGCGCAGGAGCGGCGTTCCGGCAAGGAGGGACGCGCGCGAGCACGGGCCGTGACATCAGGAGCGGCAAGGGCGGCAGCGGCCGTGGACGGGGCCGCGCCCGAGGTTCATTGTCCGCGAGCGGAGCCCGCTGCTAGCTTCCCACCATGTTCGCGACAGGTCGGCCGGAAGGACCAACCGGCCGGTCCCGGCGAGCAGTTCCGCGAACCGACCGGCGGCCCGACATCCCCCGGGCTCCGCCGGGTTTCTCGAACCCGAGAGGACATCGCATGAACCACGGGACGACCCCCACCGTCCGCCGTCGCACCGTCCGGGCTTCGGTCGCCGCCGCCCTCGGCGTCGCCTTGCTCGCCGTCAGCCCGACGATCTCCTCGGCCGCCACCGCGGCGCCGGGTGTGAACGCGCACCGGCACGGCGCCCTGCCGACGGTCGCCAACGCCCGTGCGGCGGCCGCCCAGAGCCCGTCGCGCCGCTCGGCCAACACGCTGTCCTACGGCGGCGGCATCGACGGGATCGGCGTGATGAGCGGCCACCCGAAGGTGTACGTGGTGTTCTACGGCTCGCAGTGGGGTACCAGCGGCACCGACGCCAACGGCAACCTGACCTTCAGCAACGACCCCGACGGCGGCGCGCCGGTCGCCCAGAACATGTTCAAGGGCATCGGGACCGGCAGCGAGAAGTGGTCCGGCACCATGACCCAGTACTGCGACGGCTCGCTGGTGGCCACCAACGCCATCACGTGCCCGGCGGGGGCCGCCCACGTGCCGTACCCGACCGGCGGGGTGCTGGCCGGCGCCTGGTACGACAACTCCGCGGCCTCGCCGGCCGCCGCCAGCGGCCACCAGCTCGGCCTGGAGGCGGTCAAGGCCGCCGCACACTTCGGCAACACCTCCGCGGCGGCGAACCGGTACGCGTACTACGTGATCGTCTCCCCCCACGGCACCAACCCGGACAGCTACCAGGGCCAGTACTGCGCCTGGCACGACTACAACGGCGACTCCACCCTGACCGGCGGCGCCGTCACCTCCCCGTACGGCGACATCGCCTTCAGCAACCAGCCGTACAACATGGACTCCGGCGCCGGCTGCGGCGTGGGCTTCCTCAACTCCGGCAGCGCGGGCACCCTCGACGGCTGGACGATGACCCTCGGACACGAGTACTCCGAGACCATCACCGACCAGAACCCGGCGGGCGGCTGGACCAACCACACCAGCGGCGCGGAGAACGCGGACGAGTGCGCCTGGCTCAAGGGCGTGACCGGCGGCGCCGGCAACGTGCAGATGGGCAACGGCACCTACACCGAGCAGGGCAGCTGGTCCAACGACACCAACGCCTGCGCGCTGACCCACTCGACCGTCAGCTGACCCACCCGGCCCACCCGGCCGGCGCACCGTTGTCGTCGGCGTCCGCCCCGGCTCGCTCTGCGAGTCCGGGGCGGACGTGCGCCCACGCCCACCCGCCGACCGGTCACCGCCGACCGGTCACCCCCTGACCCGCGCCGGGCTGCCCGGCCACTCCCAACGGACGCCGAAGCGGCAGGGGTCGAGGTCGAGTCCGACGGTGCAGGCGCGGCCGAACCCGTCCAGCGCGATCACCCGCTCCCGGCCCGCCGCCGCTGCTGGCGCCGAGGACTCGAACTGCACGCAGCGGGCGGGCAGTACAGGGCGGGTGAACTCGATTTCGAGCACGCACTCACGGACCGGACCGGTCATCCGCGTCTCCCAGAACTGGTCCGGCGGGAACGGGGACGGGAAGTCGACCGCGTGCTCCATCACCACGATGTCACCGCACCGCAGCGCGTGTCCGAACAGCAGCTCCGCGACGACGACCCTGGCACGGCGGTCGACGACCGTGCGGCCGAGCACGCAACCGCGCAGCGGGCGGATCGCGATGGCACCGGCCGGCTCGGCGTCGTAGACCACGACGAACCCGCGCGGACCGTCGGCGGCGGCGCGGAGCACCGTGCGGTTCCAGAGGCTGCGGACACGCCTGTTCCGCCCGACCCGGACCCGGTTGTGCATCGACAGCCGCAGCAGCGAGCCGTCACCGTCCACGTCGAACTGGCGCAGGGCGTCGACCACCGACTCGTCGTCTTCGAAGAAGTCGGCGCGTTCCAGCAACGGGCTCGGCGCGGCCCGCCGCCCGCGTCGACGCCGTGGACCCAGCAGTGCGCGCAGGGCTCCGCTCTCGACGCCGAGGATCTCCTCCAGGGCGGTGACGGCCTCCAGGGAGGCGGCGCTCTCGGGCTGGTGCCGTCCCGACTGCCAGCCGCTCAGGCTGGCCAGGCTGACCGACGCGCCGCGCGAACGCAGCCGGTGGCGGATCCGGTCCAGGCCCAGGCCGCTGGCCCGGATCGCGGCCCGCAGTGCGGCGGGAAACGGTCCGGACGCCAGCAGACGGTCGAGCTCGGTGCGCGCCGGGACGGTATCGGGTTCGGTGGGACCGGGTGCCAAGCCATGGCCTCCCATCGGAGATCGCAGTCGGCAACGCGCGTCCAGGGCTGAACGCCGCGCGAGCCTAGCCGAGATCCACCGCCGCGTGACGACCTCGCGCGTGGGCTTTTCCGCGTCTTCCCCGCGTCCTCTCCGCGTCCTCTCCGCGTCCTCTCCGCGTCTTCGAGGGGCTTCCACCCGGCGCGCACCCGTATCCGCCCTTCCGGCACTCCGGTGAGCAATGGCGTCAATCAGGGAGTATCCGGAGCAAAGTAGGATGGATCAACTCGTGCGCTACGCGCGAAGACTTACATAAATGTGCTATATGCCCGAATTCATCTCCCGCTTCACACGCCCGGAGCCAACCTTCATGGACAACCTGTCCACCGCCGACACCGACGGCGCGATAGAGACCCGCGGTATCGAACCTGTCCCGGACCACGAGCGCCACGGCAGAGTCCGCGAGCTCTTCCCGACCTGGGTCGCTGCGAACATCAGCGTCCTGCTCCTCACCATGGGTGCGGCCCTGGTGGTGTTCAACCAGTTGAACTTCTGGCAGGTCCTGATCGTCGCGGCGTGCGCCGCGACCGCCTCCTTCGGCATGGTCGGCCTGCTGTCGGTCTCCGGGAAGTGGGGCGGGGCGCCGGGTGCCACGCTCTCGCGGGCCACCTTCGGGGTGCGCGGCAACCTCCTCCCCGGCGCGATCCTCTGGGTCGCCCGGTTCGGCTGGGAGACGATCAACGCCGTCACCGGCGCGTACGCCGTACTGACCGTGCTGGACCTGCTCTTCGGCGTCAAGAGCAACACCGCGCTGATCGTCGTCACGCTCTTCGTCTTCGTCG
Organism: Kitasatospora kazusensis; assembly: GCF_039529945.1. Classification (NCBI taxonomy): domain Bacteria; kingdom Bacillati; phylum Actinomycetota; class Actinomycetes; order Kitasatosporales; family Streptomycetaceae; genus Kitasatospora; species Kitasatospora kazusensis. The sequence goes on from NZ_BAAANT010000038.1 coordinate 44,158, forward strand.
CCTGTACGTTCCTGGTCTCGGGCCTCGGCCGGAAAGCGCTGAACGTCTGCAACACCTGGTCGACCTACCTCTTCGGCGTCTTCAGCGTCCTGGTGCTGGGCTACCTGGTCGCGACCATGAACTGGAGCGAGGTCTTCGCCAAGCCCGCGGGCACCACCGCGATGATGATCGCCGGCATCGGGACCATCGCCGCCGGCGGCATCAGCTGGGTCCCCACCGGCCCGGACTTCGCCCGCTACCTGCCGCACGCCGCCTCCGGCAGGAAGATCGTCGGCGTGACGGTCTCCGGCGCCGGCCTGGTGATGGTGCCCATGGTGCTGATGGGTGCCGTGATGGCGGTGGCCTCGCCGGGCCTGGCACACGCCTCGGACCCGGTCTCCTTCCTCGGCGACCTGCTGCCGACCTGGCTGGCCGTGCCGTACCTGCTGACCGCGATCGTCGGCATGCTGCTGATCAACAGCCTGTCGATGTACTCGGCCGGCTTCACCGCCCAGACCATGGGCGTGAAGCTGCCGCGCGCCATGGCCGTGAGCATCAACGCCGTGATCTCGCTGGTCGGCGGCCTGCTGCTGATGCTCGTCGCCACGAGCTTCCTGGGCTCCTTCATCACCTTCCTGATCCTGCTCGCCGTCTCCTTCTCGGCCTGGATCGGCGTCTACGCCGTGGACATGTTCCGACGCCGGTCGCGCGCGGTGCGCTACGACGCCACCGCGCTGATGGACACCGGCCGGACCAGCCGGTACTGGTACGTGGGCGGCTTCTGCTGGCAGGCGATGGTGTCCTGGGTGCTGGCGCTGCTGACCGGGCTCGCCTTCACCAAGTGCGACTGGTTCGCCGGCCCGCTCTCCGGCACTCCGATCGGCCGGTACGGGCTCGCCTGGGCGGCGACCATCGTGATCTCCGGCGTGATCATGGCCGTACTCCCCGTCCCCCGGGAGAACACCTCCGCCACCACCCAGGAAACCGCCGAGGAGACCGCCGGCCCCCGGGCCGAGCAGGCCGAGCGCGTCGAGCAGGTCACCGCCCGCCTCTGACGCAGCTGCTGGCCGCGTCGGCCGAGCCGCCGAAGGTCGTGGTGATCACCACCTTCGGGAACGACGGCTACGTCACCGCCGCGCTCAGCGCGGGGGCGATCCGCACCGGTCGCACTGCGGCTGCTGACGACGGGCCGGAGGCCGGTGCCCGGGCCGGGCCGGGCCGGGCACCGGAAGGGTGTACGCCGTCACCTGATCCGGGGAATCCCGGAGCGGCCCGGGTGGTGTCCCGCTCCCGGTGCGCCGGTGGTGTGGAACGGTTCCTGTGCCGCCCTGCCTCCGGATGCCTGTCCCGGCCAGGACGGCCCGTCCCTCCCCCGCCGATGAACGGACCCGACATGCGTCGCTGCCGGAGTGCCCTGCTGCTTGCGGCCGCGCTCGTCTACCTGTCCGCCGCCGGATCCTTCGCGGGTGCGGCCGACGGGCCGCAGGCGAGTGACCGGATCGAGCAGTGCGGCACCGTCCGCAGCGGGGAGTCCCCCATCGGCGGCGCCGAGGTGACACTCCAACAGGCGGGCGACCGGCCGGGGGCCGTGCCACGGACTCTGGCGCGGGCCCGCAGCGGTACGGACGGCACGTTCCGGCTGACCTACCGCAGGCCCGCCGATCCACGCGCGGTGCTGTACCTGACCGCCGACTCCGGGCCCCGCCCGGACGGGCGCGCGGCGCGATCCTCAGCGCCTGCACCCGCACCCGCGTCGGCGCCGGTCAGGCTGACGACCGTGCTCGGTCCCGCGCGCGACCTGCCGCCGGTGGTCGTCAACGAGCGCACCACCGTGGCGGCGGCGTACGCGATGGCCCGGTTCAGCGACGGCGCCGGGATCGCGGGTACCGCGCCGGGGCTGCAGAACGCCGCGGCGATCTCGCACAACCTCGCCGACCCCGCCACCGGGGACGTCGCCCGGCTGCTCGCGCAGCCGCCGAACGGCGCGCAGACCTCGACCCTGGCCGCCTTCAACTCGCTGGCCGACGTACTCGCCGACTGCGTCGACGGGCAGACCTGCAACGCGCTGTTCGACCTGGCCCGGCGGCCCGGCGGCCCGACGCCGCGGAACACCTTCGAGGCGGCGGTCGGCATCGCTCGCGCGCCCGGCAACCGGGTGGCCGAGCTCTTCGCGCTGTCGACCGCCGAGCCGCTGTACCTGCCCGCCCTGCCGACGGCGCCCGACGCCTGGACGCTGGCCCTGCGCTACGTCGGCAACGGCCACGAGCTCGACGGCCCCGGCAACCTGGCGTTCGACGCGGACGGCAACGCCTGGGTGACGAACAACTACGAGTTCGACCCGGACCCGCACGCCTCGGTCTGCGGGAGCGGGAAGGTACTGAAGCTGACCCCGACCGGGCAGGACGCGCCCGGCGCGCCCTACTCCGGCGGCGGCCTGTACGGCGCGGGCTTCGGGATCGCCGTGGATCCGGGGAACAACGCCTGGGTCGCCAACTTCGGCTTCCAGGGCTCCGAGTGCGCCACCGACCCGAGCCCGCTCTACCGGAGCGTCTCGCAGTTCGGTCCGGACGGTACGGCCTTGTCGCCCGCGAGCGGCTGGACGTCCGGCGGTGTGGTGCAGCCCCAGGGCGTGGCCGCGGACCGGGCCGGGAACATCTGGACCGCCAACTGCGGCGGACGCAGCGTGACGCTGTTCCCGCAGGGGCGGCCGGAGCAGGCACGGGAGATCAGCCCGCCCGACGGTGACCTGGTGAAGCCCTTCGGCACCGCCGTCGACCCGGCGGGCCAGGTGTGGGTGACGGGCAACGGCAGCGACAACGTCCTGGAGCTCTCCCCCGCCGGCGAACCGGTCCGCTCGGTGACCGGGGGCGGCATCAGCCGGCCGCTCGGTGTCGCCTCGGACAGCCTGGGCAACGTCTGGGTGGCCAACAGCGGGATCCTGCCGGTGCCCTGCGAGGACGGCACCCAGGCCGACCTGGCGGCCGCGGTCACCGACGAGCCGCGTCGGGCGCCCGGTGCGTCGGTCACCATGGTCCGGGCCGACGGCACGACCCCCGACGCTCCCTTCACCAACGACGGGCTCGTCCTGCCCTGGGGCGTCGCGGTGGACGGCGACGACACCGTCTGGGTCTCGAACTTCGGCGGACACCGGCTGGCCCAGCTCTGCGGCGCCCGGCTGTCGTCCTGCCCGCCGGGCTACCGGACCGGGCAGCCCATCTCACCGCCCGGAACCGGCTACTCCAGCAACGGCCTGGAGCGCAACACGGGTGTCCAGATCGACCCGTCCGGCAACGTGTGGCTCGCCAACAACTGGCAGACCGTGCCGTTCCAGACCAATCCGGGCGGTCACGAAGTGGTGGTGTTCGTCGGCCTCGCCGCCCCGGTCCGGACACCCCTGAACGGCGCCCCCCGGCAGCCCTGAGCCGACGGATCCTCCCGATGGCGCCAACTCATGAACGATCTCGCGATGTGTCGGCCTTTCGTACAAGTGCCCATCCCCCAGCTGGAAGTGACCAAGGGTCTGCTGCTTCTACCACCCTGAGGAGTCCCGAAGGACTGAGGCGGCAGCGGTGAACGCCGGGAGCGGCCCCCACCCCAGCTCCGCTCCCGGCGTTCAAGGAATCAACGGCTCAGCACCTCGAACGGGGAGCCGTGCCACACCTCTTGACTTAAGCACGCCAACTGGCCAGAGTGGCAGACCAACTGGACCCTGAAGCGCCGCCCCGCGACGGCCGCCGCACCACGGCCGACCCGCCACCGCGCCCCCTGCCGCACGCACCGCCGCCTCCCCCAGGAGCACTCCGTGATCGCACGCAGGACCCTGATCGGCGCTTCGATAGCCGCCCTCGCGGCCCCGATCCTGCTCACCGCCCGCGAGCGCGGTGCCATGGCCGCCACACCGGCCACGCTCAGCGTGAACCTGGCCAACAGCACCTCCTCGGACACCGTTTACGCGTACGTCCTGGGGCTGGACCCCGCCCAGGGCAACACCTGGGCCTTCCTCCAGGCGGACGGCCGCACGCTCTACCACCCGCCGTCGCCCCCGGCCCCCGGGGCCGCGCTCGGCGCCGACTGCGCGATCGCCCTGCCGCCCGCCGGAGCGGCGCCCCGCACGATCTCGCTGCCCCACCTGGCCAGCGGCCGGATCTACTTCTCGGTCGGCGGCAAGCTGGTGTTCCTGGTGAACCCCGGCCCCGGCATCGCCATGCCGTCGGTGAGCAACCCGAGCGACCCCAACACCGCCACGGCCTACGGCTTCTGCGAGTTCACCTACGACCAGAGCCAGCTCTACGCCAACATCAGCTTCGTGGACTTCGTCTCGGTCCCCATCTCCTTCGAGCTGCAGACCTCCCAAGGCACCCAGACGGTCCAGGGCCTGCCGGCCGGCGGGCTCGACTCGGTCTGCGCCGCCCTGCGCGCGCAGGCGGCCGCGGACGGCGGCGACTGGGCGAAGCTGATCGTCCAGGACCCGTCGGGGAAGAACCTGCGCGTTCTCAGTCCCAACCTCGCCATCGGGTCGGACAGTTCGCTCTTCGCCGGGTACCTCGACCCCTACATCGACCAGGTCTGGCAGAAGTACCAGGGCACCGACCTGGTGATCGACACCCAGTACACCTGGGGCACCGTCAGCGGGCGGGTGTCCGGAGGCGTGCTGACGTTCCCCGGGGTGGGGAGCTTCGCCAGACCGTCCACCGCCGCCGTCTTCAACTGCAGCGCCGCGCCCTTCACCACGGGCAACGACGAGATGGGCAACCTCAGCGCGCGCCTGGCCGCAGCGTTCAACCGCACGACACTGCTGGCCGATCCGGACCAGCCCGACGGCGAGAACCCGGCCGCCTTCTACACCCAGGCCCGCACCAACCACTACGCACGCATCCTGCACGCGACCACGCCCGACCACCTCGGCTACGCGTTCCCCTACGACGACGTGCACCCGGCGGGCGTCGACTTCGAGGGCAAGGTCCAGTCCTCCGCCCCGACCCTGTTCACCATCACCGTCGGGGCGGCCGCAGGCTCCGGCAACCCGCCGCCGCCGGGCGGCGGCAGCGCCTACGGCACGCTCCAGGCGGAGGCGTACACCTCCCAGTCGGGTACCCGGACCGAGGCGTGCCAGGACGTGGGCGGCGGCCAGGACGTCGGCTGGATCGCCGACGGCGACTGGCTCGGCTACGCCGGCATCGACTTCGGGGCGACGGGCGCCACCCGGTTCACGGCCCGGGTGGCCTCGGGCGCGCCCGCGGGCGTGAGCGGCCTGGTCGAGGTCCGGCTGGACAGCCCGACCGCCCCGCCCGTCGGCAGCTTCGCCCTCGCGGCGACGGGCGGCTGGCAGAGCTGGACCACCGTGCCCGCCACGATCGCCCGCACCACCGGCGTCCACACCGTCTACCTCACCTTCACCAGCGGCCAACCCGCCGACTACGTGAACCTCAACTGGTTCATCTTCGCCGCAGGTTGAGCACCTCGGTCCGGGCGGGTCTCACTCCCCGGCGGGCTCGTCGGGCAGCGGCTCGTCGGGCAGCGGCTCGTCGGGCGGGTCCGTCCGGCCCGAGGCCGCGAGCAGGGCCAGGACCAGCAGGACCGCGAGCAGGATCAGCACCAGCAGCAGGACCACCCAGGCGGTCGGGTGGTCCCACCAGGCGAAGACCACGGCCAGCACGGCCAGCACCCCGCCGGTGAGCAGCCGGCGTCGGGCGGCGGTGAAACGGCCGACCGGCCCGGTGCGGACCCCGTGCGCGGCGCCCCAGCCCGCGGCGGCGTCCGCGCCCCGGTCGGCGGTGCGGCGTACCGCGCGGGGCAGCCGTCCCGGTCCGGTCAGGTACGCGCCGAGGGCGACGACCACGGCCAGCACCAGCACCATCCGCAGGCTGACCTTGAGAAAGCGCAGCAGCGTGTCGAAGACGGCGGCGGCAGCGGGCGGCTGGACCTGGGCGGGCAGGTGGTCCAGGTAGTAGTGCCGGGCGGCGGCCAGCGCGATGACGATCACCAGGCAGCCGGCGGCGGCGCCCCAGGAGACCGCGGCCAGGGCACGCCGCCGCCGGTGGGCGAGCAGGACACCCACCGCGCCCACCAAGGCGGTGATCACCGGCAGCCAGTTGCCCAGCAGGTCCAGCAGGTGCGCGCCCGAACGGAACTTGGCCAGCTGGTCGGACTGGAACAGCACGATCTGCCGGTCGACGGAGGGGATCTTGGCCGCCGGGGAGAGCCCGGCCGCCACCAGCTGCGCCTTGACCTGGTCGACCGCCGCGCCCACGTCGAGGGTGACGGTGCCGTCGGTGACGGCGAGCGCACCGCGGCCGTGGCCGGTCAGCGCGTACACGACGGCGCTGTGCGCGGCCCGGTTCCCGTTCGTCCAGACCTGGGCGAAGGCGTCGCTGCGGACGAACCGTCCGGCGACGGAGGTGACGGTCTGGTTGACCGCGGCGTCCAGCTGCGGCCCGAGCGCCTCGACGGCGCTGCCGACGCGGGCCGGCAGGCCGTGCTGCTGGAGCCAGGACGCGACGTCCGAGGCGACCTGCCGGCCGTCGACCCGGACGTCCACCGCCCGGGCGATCCGGTCGACGGCCGCGTCCTGGACCGCCCGGTCCCGGGCCAGCGGCGCCATGGTCGCGACGTAGCGGTCGGTGTCGAGGGCGATGTCGTGGATCCAGACCGTGAGCACGGACACCGGCACCAGCACGCAGGTGAGGAAGAGCAGGACCGCCGACGCGGTGCTGCGCGCGATCCGGGCCGCCCGGGCCCGGCCGCCCGCCTTCGGCGGCTGCTCGTCCGTACCGGCCATGAAGATCTCCAAGCGGGCGGCGCGCGCCCGGTCGAGTCGGTTCCCGCTCCATCTACGCCCCGCGGGGCGGGTACCCGCAGCAGGAGAGGGCTGTCCGGGCGAACCCCTGGCCGGGCAGCCCTTCGGCCGAACATCCGCCGCCCCCGGGTGCGCCGGGCCCGCCCGTCTCGCACCGTGGTGGAATGCGCCCAGTGATCGACAAGTCCGCGCGAGCGGTGCCCGGACGAGCGGTGCCCTTCCGGGTGCCGTGCCTGCGGCGGACGGCGGGTACCGGCCGTGCCCGGTGAGCAGCCCTCCGGGGCCGACGCGCTGTACCGGCAGCTGCGCTCCCCCGGGTACCTGAAGCTGCTGCTGCTCTCGGGGCTGCTCGGCGTCCCGGTCTCGCTGGCCGCGTTCGGTTTCGTCGCCCTCGAACACGCCGCGCAGAACGGCGTCTGGGAGCACCTGCCGCACGCGGCCGGGTTCGCGTCCGTGCCGTGGTGGTGGCCGCTGCCCGCGCTGCTGGTCGGCGGCGTGGTGGTGGCCTGGGCCGTCACCCGCCTGCCCGGGCGGGGCGGCCACCTGCCCGTCCAGGGCGTCGGCGGCGAGCCGATCCTGCCGTCCGCACTGCCCGGGGTGGTGCTGGCCGCCCTGGCGACCCTGTCCGCGGGCGCCGTCCTGGGCCCGGAGGCACCCCTGATGGCGCTGGGCGGCGGGCTGGCCCTGCTGACCGTACGCGCCGCCCACCGGGCCGAGACCCCGCAGCTGACCGCCGTCCTCTCCACGGCCGGTGCCGCCGCCGCCATCGCCACCATCTTCGGCAGCCCGCTGGTCGCCGCGGTGATGCTGATCGAGGCGGTCGGGCTCGGCGGGCCGCAGCTGTTCCTGCTGATCCTGCCGTGCCTGCTGTCCAGCGGGGTCGGGGCGCTGGTCTTCACCGGCTTCGGCCACTGGACGGGGCTGAGCATCGGTGCCCTCGCACTGCCCACGGTGCCGCCGGACCAGCTGCCGAACGCGGCCGACTTCCTGTGGGGGGTGCCGCTCGCCGCGCTGATCGCGTGCGGGGTGGTGGCCCTGATGACGCTGGGCTCCCGGGTCGGCGGGTGGACGGCCGAACGCACCGCCCGGCGGACGGTGGCCTGCGCGCTCGCCGTGGGGGCCTGCATCGCCGGGTACGCGCTGATCACCGGCCGCTCGCCGGAGGAGGCGGCGCTGTCCGGGCAGAAGGCCATGGCGGACCTCGCGGCGGATCCGTCCGGCTGGCCCGTCCACGTGCTGGTGCTGCTGCTCCTGTTCAAGGGGCTGGCCTGGGGTGTCTCGCTCGGGAGCCTGCGCGGCGGCCCGGTCTTCCCCGCGCTGTTCCTGGGCGCGGCGGCCGGGGTGGCCTGCGCCGCACTGCCGGGCTTCGCGGCGGCGCCCGCGCTGGCCGCCGGGATGGCCGCCGGCGGGGCGGCCGGGCTGCGGCTGCCCGTGACGGCGATCGTGCTGACGGTCCTGCTGATCGGCCCGGACGCGGTCGACCAGATGCCGCTGGTGATCATCGCCGCCGTCGTCGCGTTCGTCACCGGGGAGCTGCTGCGCGGCCGGCTGGGGCACCCACCGGCCGGCGGCGGGCTGCGGTGACGGCGGCCGCCGGCCGGTCCTCGTCGGCGTGACGGGCGCGGCCGGCCCGGCCTCCGCCCCGCGGGTGCTCAGGCCTCCTCGGCGGGCACCCGGCCCGACTTCACCGCCGCCACCAGGGCCTGGAAGTCGCGCTCGTTCTGGTCGGCGTAGCTCTCGGCGAACGTGACCAGCGCGTGGTCGAACGCCTCGCCGCGCCCCAGGTAGGCCGCGACGGCGATCCGGTCCCCGGACCGGGCGTGCGCGCGGGCGAGGGTGGCGCCGCACATCTCGCCGAACGTGGCCATCCCGCGCGGCACCATCAGCGCGGGTTCCGCGATGCCCTTCCAGTCGCGCAGCTGGCGCACGTAGAAGTCCCGCTCCCGGCCGTCGATCCCGTGCGCGCCGGCCCAGCCGAGGAAGATGTCGCTGGCGGCCTGCATCAGGCGCTGCCCGGAGACCACCCGCTCACCCTGTTCGGCGTACTCGCTCGCGCCGACGTGGCGGGCGAGCACCGACTCGTCGGCCTCCTTGGCCTGGAGGAACAGCGGGTCCTCGCCGTCGCGGCCGAGCAGCAGCACGATCCAGCAGCGGGTGCCGACACTGCCGACGCCCACCACCTTGCGGGCCATGTCCACCACGGAGAACCGCCGGAGCAGGTGCTGCCGGTCCGACTGGAGGGTGGCGCCGTACCGCTCGATCAGGTCCTGGATCCGCTCCTGGAACTCTCCGCGTTCGCGGTCCGGCAGCAGGTCGGCGACCGGCACCACCAGCGGCGGCGTGGCAGTGATCCGGCGCTCGCCGCCCTCCAGGTGGGTGAGCTTCTCGAAGGCCTGCAGACTGTCCCGGGTGCGGGCCTTCTCCAGGGCCTCGGCCAGCTGCTTGCGGCCGCGCTTGTGCAGCTCGCCGTCGGCCACCACCTGTAGCTGTTCGGCGTCGGCCTTGGCGTACCAGACGTCGAGGTCCCGCATCCCGGCGAACTCGTGCATCCGCTCGCGGTAGGACCGGACGGCGGCCCGGACGACGTCGGCGCGCTCCCCGTCGTCGTAGCCGTTCTCGCGGCCCGCGATGACCAGGCTGGCGGCCAGCCGCTTGACGTCCCACTCCCACGGGCCGGGCAGCGTCTCGTCGAAGTCGTTGATGTCGAAGAGCAGGTTGCGTTCCGGCGAGCCGAGCAGCCTGAAGTTCAACATGTGCGCGTCGCCGCAGAGTTGGGCCCGCAGGCCGGAGACGGGCGTGCCCGCCAGGTCGGCTGCCATGATCGCCGCGGCACCCCGGTAGAACCGGAACGGCGACTCCGTCATCCGGCCGTAGCGGATCGGCACCAGCTCCTGCACCCGGGCGGCGGACTGCCGCTCCAGCAGGTCCACCGGGTCCGCCCGGTCCGGGGCCGGCTCGTACTCGGCGTGGCCCGACCGGGGCGCCCGTGCCCGGCCCGCCCGGCCCCTGGCCGCCCGCTCCTCGGGCGTCTGCCAGCGCGCATTCAGCTCCGTGACCGCCGTGTTCCCAGTCATCGCCACACCTCCAGCCCTTCGACCGTAACGCGCGGCGGGCCGGGCGGCAGCGGCGGCAGGCACGGCCGGGCGGCACCAGGGCATCGGTGGTAGGACGGGTCCAAGAGCATTTGTGAACGGTCACGCGGTTCGACACCGCCGACCGATCGGAGGCCGGCTATGAACTACCCACTGCTGGACATCTTCTGGACGATGCTGTGGTTCTTCATGTGGATCATCTGGATCATGCTGCTGTTCCGGATCATCGCCGACATCATCCGCAGCCACGACATGGGCGGATGGGGCAAGGCGGGCTGGATGATCCTCATCATCCTCCTGCCGTTCGTCGGCGTGATCGTGTACCTGATCGTCCGCGGCGGTTCGATGGCGCGGCGCGAGGTCAAGCAGGCGCAGGAGCGCGAGGACGACTTCCGCTCGTACATCAAGGACGCCGCCGGGCCGGGCGACCAGGCCGACCAGATCGCCAAGCTGGCCCAGCTGAAGGAGCAGGGCCACCTCAGCGAGGAGGAGTACCAGCGCGCGAAGGCCAAGATCCTCGCCTGAGCCGGGCACGGCCCGTTCCGGCCGCCGGGCCGCAGAACCCGACAGGAGAAGCAGGTGGGAGACCCCGACGCGGCCGGCCCACGCCGGGCGGCCGGCCGCCCGGCGTCCCGGCTGACCACCGTCCGGCTGGTGCTGAACCCGGTGTTCAGCACGGCGGGCCTGGTCGCCGTGTACTACCTGGTGCCGATGGGCCGGTCGTTCACGGACGGGGCGTTCCTCGGCCTGGCGGCCGGCCTGGCAGGCGTCGTGCTGCTGCTCGGCTGGCAGATCCGGAGGATCGTGGTGTCACCGCACCCCCGGCTGAGGGCCGTCCAGTCGCTCGCCGTCACCGTCCCGCTGTTCCTGCTGCTGTTCGCCGCCGCGTACTACCTGATGGACCAGACCACACCGGGCAGCTTCAACGCGCCGCTGACCCGGACGGACTCCCTCTACTTCACCGTCACGGTGTTCAGCACGGTCGGCTTCGGCGACATCGCCGCCGACTCGGAGGCCGCCCGGGCGGTGGTGACCGTCCAGATGGTCGGCGACCTGCTGCTGCTCGGGGTGGCCGCGCGGATCGTGGTCGGAGCCGTCCAGACCGCCCTGCGCCAGCAGGCACGGAAGGCCGGTGCCGACGACGTGTCCGGGCCGGGGCGGTCCGGGATGCCGGGCACTCTCCCATCGCCCAGCCTGGGGGCAGCAGGCGCGGGCTCCCAGCGGACGGAGGTACGTGACGATGACGAGGATGCGGCAGGCCCCGGGGAGGCCGGACCCGGCTGACCCCCCGGCCGGCCGGCGCGAGTCCGCCCGGTGAACCGGCAGGCCTGGTCCGCACTGGTCGAGCGGTGGCTGCGCGGGCCGGCCGACGCTGTGAGGGCCCACCCCTTGATCGGCCGGCTCACCCGCCAGCTGATCCGGGTCAACGTGCTGGACACCGCCACCCGGATGGCCGCCCAGACCTTCCTGACCGGCGTCCCGGTGCTGTTCGTGATCGCCGCCTTCGCGCCGGACTCGGTCCGCAGCAACCTGCTCGACTCGCTGCGGACGGTCCTGGGCCTGCAGGGGGCATCGCTGGACGAGGTCCGGCACATCTTCGCCTCCGACGACCAGGAGGCGGTGGGCACCGGCGGGGCGGTCGGCATCCTGGTCACACTGGTCTCCGCCACAGCCTGCAGCCGGGTGCTGCAACGGCTGTGCGAGCGCTCCTGGCACCTGCCGCACACCGGTGTCCGGCTGGCGGCCTGGCGGTGGTTCGCCTGGCTGCTGGTCTGGCTCGGAGCGCTGCTCTTCCAGGGCCGGATCCACGCCGGGTTCGGCGGCGGCGCGGTCCTCGGGACCTTCCTGTCCCTGCTCAGCGGCACCCTGATGTGGTGGTGGACCCAGCACATGCTGCTCGGCGGCCGGCTCGCCTGGCTGCCGCTGCTGCCGGGCGCGCTGCTCACCGCCGTCTCCCTGGTCACCCTCGCCTGGGTGTCCAAGGTCTACGTGCCGCACGCCCTCAACCGGAGCATCACCCAGTTCGGGCCGTTCGGCCTGGTCTTCACGATGTTCTCCTGGCTGATCGTGATCTTCACGGCCGTCACCCTCGCCATCGCCATCGGGCAGGTCCTGGCGCACGAACCCGCGCTGGCCGACCTGCTCGGCACCCCGCCGGACGAGGACGATCCGCCGCCCGGGGCCCGGGCGGCGGACTGAGCGGCAGGGTGCCGAGCAGGCATCGGAGCTCAGATGTCGGAGCTCAAGTGTCAGAGCTCGGATATCGGAGCTCTGATATCGGAGCTCCGGTGTCAGCTCAGGTGGAACGAGGCGTCGTCCAGCAGGAAGGCGGTCTGCGCCGACCCGGTCTCGTGCGAGGTGAACTTCACGATCACGGTGGAGCCGAACTCACTGGCCACGTAAGGGGTCAGGTCGATCGAGACCGGCACGTAGCCGCCGGTGGCGTCAAGGTTGGACCAGGTCCGCAGCACGGCGATCCGCTTGCCCGAGTACTGGTCGTCGAGCTCCAGCGCGAGGGTGTCCTGCGCCGCGGGCGCGGTGTTGCCCGAGGCGACGTGCAGCCAGAACGAGAGCGAGGCCCGGGTGTAGCCGGGGGTGGTCTCGACGCCCTGGGAGAGCGAGTCGTCCTGGGCGGCGCTGTGGCCGAGCCAGGCGTAGCCCGCACCCGTGCGCGGCTGGTGGGCGGTGGACTGCGTGATGATGCCGGGCCCGGACGGCGACCACCAGCCGGGGTAGTTGCCCTTGGCGTCGACCGGGACCTCGAAGCCGGGGTCGACGATCTGCTCGATGCCCAGGCAGCCGTACTCACCGGTCGCGAAGAAGCCGTACCAGAAGCGGGTCGAAGCCTGGTTGCCGGCGCCGTCGCGGACGGTCACGGTGACGTCGTGGTAGCCGGTGTCCTTGGTGCGCCCCCGGATCACGCCGGTGCGCGGGTCGACGGCCAGGCCGCGCGGCAGGCCGGCGGCGCTGTACCTGAGCTTGGCCGACGCGCTGTCGGAGGCGATCACCGGCAGTTCGACCGGCTTGCCCGGCGGCGCGGTGCGGTCGCACATGGTGCTCACCACCAGCGGCTTGTTCGCCACCACCGGATGGGAGCCGGAGCAGGTGTGCTGGTCGTTGGACCAGGTGGTCTGGACGGCGAAGGCGCCGGTGGCGAGCTGGAGGTTGAACAGGCCGCCGGGGGTGCCCTGGGTGATCCAGGCGCACTTGTCGCCATTCTCCTGGCCCGCCGGGTCGATCCAACCGCCCATCGCGTTCTGGTCGGTGACGGTCTCGGCGTACTCGTGGCCGCCCAGGATCGAGTAGCCGTCGAGCCGGCCGCGCGGGCCCGGGTTGATCCAGTTGGTGCCGCAGTACTTGTTGTCGGTCAGGTACGGCATGATCGTGTAGGCCAGCGTGCCGTAGCTGGAGCGTTCGAAGGTGTGCCAGGCGCACCAGGTGTTCAGCTCGTGCCAGCTGTCCGGGTCCATGCCCTTGGCCGTGGTCACCACGTACTGCACGTTGCGGTTCTGTGCGGCGGTGGTGTTGCCGAAGTGCTTGGCCGCGGCGGCGGTCTCGGCGGCGATCTGCGGTTCGGTCGCCTGCTGGGGCGCGGCGGTGGAGTTGTCCACCCAGACGCCGGCCAGCGCGCCGCCGCTCTGCGGGTAACCGACGTGCGGGGCGTCGGCCGGGCAGGAGGCGCTGCCGGTGGCGACGCTCTCGCAGTACTGGGTCAGGACGCCGCTCCAGGCGTCGCCGTTGCTGCCCAGGCCCTTGAAGAAGGACTGCTGGTATGGGGCGGCGTTGTCGGGATCGTTGGAGAGCGTGGTGTTGCCGTCCGCGTCCTTCCCGGCCGTGCCCCACTGGGATCCCCAGTAGATGACGTAGACCCTCGGCGGGCCGGACGTGACGCCGACGGAGTCCTGCCCGCCCTTGTAGGCCATGTTCGGCTGGTCGTTGTTGACCAGCACGGCGTTGTGGCCGGGGGCCGGGTCGGCCTGGGGCTGCGGCGCGCCCGACAGCCCGGCCTGCGGGCCCGACGCCGGGCGGGCGCTGGCGGCGGCGTGCGGGTGTCCGGGCTGGATCTGCACCCAGTCGCCGTGGGTCTGCACCCAGCCGGCCGAGGCCGGATGGGCGGACACCGAATCGGCCTGCGCCAGGGTCTGCGGGTCGTTCTGCGGTGCGGCGTTGGCGGTGCCGGAGAGTCCGGTCAGCGCCAGCCCGAGGGAGAGCAGCGCGGAGGCGAGCAGCCTCGTCCTGCGCGGCGCGCCCGTGGGTACTGCGGTCACAAGGGTTCCCTTCTCGGGGTTCGGCGGGAGCGGCGGCTCCCGTCGGTCCGGTCGGCGGACGCTGTACCATTGCACATGTCACACATCTTTCACCCCGGGCGAGTTGGCAAAGATTGCACAAAGCCTGCGGACGCGCCAGAACCGGCCCGCCGTAGGGCGGACCGGTTCTGATCGAGCGTCAACTGACGGGCTGGGAGGGGTCAGTGCCCGTGAGCGAGGGCGCGGACGAGTACGGCGGCGTCGAGGGTGCCGACGCCGGTGGTCTGGTCGTAACCCGGGCCCGCGGTGTAGCCGCCGGCACCGGTCGACCCGGTGGTCACGTCGGTGATCCCCGCCGAGTGCGCCGCGTACAGCCGGTAGAGGTCGTTGTCGATCACGCCGAGCCGGCGGCCGGCCGCCTGGTCGGCCAGCGCGACGACACCCGCGAACAGCGGCGAGGACTCGCTGGTGCCCGCGCCGTCGGCGGTCCAGCCGGTGTTGGCCGGATCGAAGCTGGAGTACAGCCAGAGCGCGCCGTTCGGCGATCCCGCCATGCTGACGTCCGGGGTGCCGCGGTGCGCGCCGACCACCGAACGGACCGCGCCCTGGTAGCCCGGCCGGGCGAACACCTTGGACAGTTCACCGCCGCTGCCCGACCAGGCGGAGTCCGGCGCGGTCCGCACACCCTGGTCGTCCAGGTGCAGTTCGGTACCGCCGACGGCGGTGACCAGCGGGTCACCGGCCGGCCAGGCCGCGTCCAGCCGGGTCGACTGGCCGCCGCCGTCACCGGAGCTGGCGGTGAGCGTGACCCCGTGCCGGGCCGCGTTGACGAAGGCGTAGCGCAGCGTGGTGAGGCTGGTGTAGTCGCCCACGTCGAAGCCCGGGAACTCCGCCTCGCTGGTGGCCCAGCTCATCGAGACGACGTCCGCGTGGCCCGCGTCGACCAGGTGGTTGATGCCGCTCATCATCTCCGGCACGCCGACCGGGCCCTCGGTCTCGGAGACCCCGGTCTCCAACAGCACGATGTGCGCGTCCGGCGCCACGGCGTGGGCGGCCTCGACGTCCAGGGTGCTCTCGCCCGCCCAGCCGTCCATGTCGGCGTTCTTCGGGTCGAAGGCCGGGACCTGACCCCACTTCACCACCTCGACCTGGCTGCTCGGCAGGCCCCAGTACGCCGAGTAGACGTCGAGGTCGTGCTGGATCGTCGGCGACCCGTAGGAGTCGACGATCACGATCGTCCGGCCCTTGCCGGTGATCCCCGCGCGGTGGAGCGGCGCGAGATCGTACGCCGAGACGTACTGGAGCGGCGAGTAGCAGGCCCGGCCGAGCTGGGCCACGCAGTCGCTGGTGGAGATCGGCGCGGCCAGCACCGGGTCACTCGCCGAGGCCCGCGCGAAGGCCCGCATCGGGGTGGCGCCCGCGTGCGGTGCGCCTGCGGCGTGCGGAGGTGCGGCGTGCACGGTGGTCGGGAGTACGGCGCCGGGCACCGCCGGCACAGCGGCCAGCGCGAGGGCGCCGGCGGCAGCGGTGATGGCGAGTCGCAGACGTGCGGTCAGCAGCACTTCGGGGCCCCTCTGGGAGTGGGTGCTCGTGATGACGAGGTCAGGACAAGAACTCACCCTAGGAGGCGCGATGGCGCCGTGACGAGAGGGCAGATCAAGCCAGTACGGGGCGCTGTGCGCGCGGCAGCGGATGCACCGAGGCCCAGCCACCCCGAGGAAGGAGCAGCTGGGCCTCACCGGCCTGCACGGTCAGACGTCGCCGAACTCCCCGACCGCCACGCTTCGGGCAAAGGCAGTCCAGGCATCCCGCGAGAAGACCAGCGCCGGACCGCCGGGGTCCTTCGAGTCACGGACGGGGACGATGGCTTGAGCGCCAACGAGGTTGGTGGCCACCTCAACGCAGGCGCCGCCGTTGCTGCTGTACGAGGACTTGAACCATACGGGCTCGGTCACGTCAGTTCCCTTCAGTCTGGTCTCGCCGATCTGCATGGGTCAGACGTCGCCGAACTCGCCGCCCGCAACGCTTCGGGCGAAGGCGGTCCAGGCATCCCGCGAGAAGACCAACGCCGGACCGGCAGGGTCCTTCGAGTCACGGTGAGCTTGCTCCGCTTTGACGGACACCATCGGTGTGGTGGTCAGACCGCGAGGACGCTCTCGTACTCGGCGGGACTGCGGTAGCCGAGGCTGCTGT
>NZ_BAAANT010000039.1:0-59386 GCF_039529945.1 Kitasatospora kazusensis
CCGTGTAGTCGGCCCAGTGCTTGGCCAACGCATCGGCCGCAGCGCCCTGCTGACCCTCCAGGGCCTGCTTCATCGCGGCGTCCGAGGCGTGCGCGGCGTCCTGGAGGCCCGCGCCCACCTTCCGCCAGTGGTCGGCCATCTCCCGCAACTGGCCCTCGTCGGCCTCGGGCCAACGGGTACCGGCGAGAAGCAGTAGGACCCACTGCAGAGGCTCGGGGAGTTCGACAGCCATCGGGTCAGTGCCTTCCGCTCTGGTTCATGTGCTCAAGGGTGATGCTGGGGCTGATCGGCGTGTGGACGCCCGGGGACCAGGTGGGCGGCGGCGAGGCCTGCAACTGGTTGTCCTGGTCGGTGAGACCGGACGCGGTGGAGCCGTCCGCCCCCTCGTAGCCCTGCGCCATCGCCTTCAGCCCGTCAGCGATGTACTTCAGCCCGTCCGGCATCCCCTTCAATGCCTTCAAGGT
Organism: Kitasatospora kazusensis; assembly: GCF_039529945.1. Lineage (NCBI taxonomy): Bacteria > Bacillati > Actinomycetota > Actinomycetes > Kitasatosporales > Streptomycetaceae > Kitasatospora > Kitasatospora kazusensis. Next base: position 465 of record NZ_BAAANT010000039.1, read on the forward strand.
GTCGGCGCTGTACTTCAGGTAGCCCTTGTCTCCTTCGGAGAACTGCTTGCCCGACTCGTCCTTGCCCCACGGCGCCTGCGACTCCATGCTCGGCAGGTACGAGTTCAGGCCCGCGTACAGCGACGCGATCTGCTCCGAAGCCGCCAGCATCGGCGAGACCGCCGCGCTGTACTGCTCCGGACTCACCTGGAATCCCTGACCGGCCCCACCGCCCGAACCGGACCCCGAACCGGACGCCGGAGCGCTGCTGATCTGCGCGGGCGTCAGCTGCGTCGCCTGGGTGGGCGTGGCGGCGATCCGGGCGCTGTCCCCCGTCTCGACCGGGGTCCGGTCGACCATCGTCCCTTCGCGCGGCTGCAACCGGCTCTCAGCCGGAATCCCTTCCTCCGGCAACAAGGGACTGGTCTCGGCGGGAACGCCCTCCCGCGGCAGCAACGGGCTCATCTCGGCCGGAGTCGCGTCCACCACCGTCCCCTCGCGCGCCAGCAGAGGGCTCATCTCAGCGGGAACGCCCTCCCGCGGCAGCAACGGGCTCATCTCGGCCGGAGTCGCGTCCACCACCGTCCCCTCACGCGCCAGCAACGGCACACCCTCGAACGGCATCTCCCGCGCCATCGCCGGAGTGGCGTCGACCACCGTCCCCTCACGGGCCTGCAACGGCACGCTCTCGAACGGCATCTCCCGCGCCATCACGGGAGTGGCGTCGACCACCGTCCCCTCGCGCAGGCGCCCCATCTCCAGACCCTCGACCGGTGCCAGCCGCTCCTGGAAGCCTTCGGGTTCGACCCGCTCAGTCGCACGGAGCTCCGTGTTCTGCTGCTCATCCATGGCGATTCCTCATCAACGTGGTCACCCGGTCGGCCGGGTGGGCCGACCGACCGGGTCTGGGGTCTGGAGCTGGGTACTGTCAGGCGGCCGGGGCCGTGGCCAGCCGGGCGAGCGCGGCGCGGAGGAAGGGGCTGGGCACCTGGTAGCCGCCCTCCTCCCGGATGGGCGCCGCAGCGGCCGGAGCCGCAGGTGCGGCGGCGGCCGCGTCCGTACGCGGCTGCTCGGCCGGCTCGGCATCGGGCCGGCCACGGCGGGACGCCACCGACCGGGCCCGGTCGAGGTAGGCGTCGTCCCCGCTACCGGAGCCGCTGTCGGAGCTGCCGCCGGAGGCGCCGCCGTCCGAGGTCGTCTCGGTGCCCGAGGCCGTCTCCGCGCCGGGCGCGGCCGCGTCGGCGGAACCGCCGTCAGCCGCCGCCCCCGCGTCCGGCCCGAGGATCGCACCGGCCAGCTGTGCCAGCAGGGCGTTCTCGCTGGCCGGCTGGCCGCCCGCCACGGCCTCCTCCGGCAGCGCGGCGGCGTGACCCGCGCTCTCCGTACGGGACTCGTCCATCCAGCGCTGGCGCATCCGCTGCCACTGGCGGTCGCGGGGTTCCAGTTCGGTGACCTGGCCGACGATCCCGGAGTCGCCGTGCAGCATCTCCTCTTCCTCCTCGCCCTCGGTGCCGAACCGGGTCGGGCGGACGAAGCGGTTGCCGTTCTTGCCTTCCTTGCTGCCCTTGCCGCCGCCCATGCCGCCGGGCATGTGGCCCATGCTGCTGGGGCCTTGGGCCCGGCCCGCGGTCGCGCCGGTCGCCCGGCCCGCGGCACCGGCGGTGAGGCCGCTCCCGGAGACCGAACGCGCGGCACCGGCCGCGCCCGAACCCAGCGCGCCGCCGGCGCGGCCCGCACCGCCGGCCAGCGCACCACCTGCGCCGCCCAGGGCACCGCCGAGCCCGCCACCGCCGAGCCCACCACCGCCACCGAACGCACCGCCGAGCGCGCCACCGGCTCCGCCGAGCCCGCCGAGCGCGCTGCCGAGGCTGCCGCCCAGACCGCCGCCGAGGCTGCCGCCACCGCCACCGCCACCTGTGCTGCCGCCGCCCAGACCGCCGAGGGTCAGCCCGCTGGTGCCCGGACTGCCGAACGGCGCCAGACCGCCCAGAGCACCCGGACCGCCGCCGGTGGAACCGGGGTCGAAGCCGGGCAGGCCGGCCAGGCTGAGGCCGGGGCCGGTGCCGAGCGGGAGGGGGTGGAAGGTCGGCGTCCCTGTCTGGCCGCCGGGCCCGCAGCCGTCGCCGGTTCCGCCCGGACCGCCCAGACTGCCCGAGCCGCCGTTCCCGAAGTCGGGCATGACGGGCATCGGCGGCTTGAACGGCTGCAGGCTCGGCGTCGACCCGTGACCGCCGAAACCGCCCGATCCGGACCCACCGCCCCCACCGGACCGACTGGTCCCGTCGGGCATCGTGGGCAGCTTCGGCACCGGGATGTGCATCGGGGGCATCTTCCCCGCACCGCCGCCCGCACCGCCACCTGCGCCGCCACCGTCCGCACCTCCGCCTGCGCCGCCACCTGCACCGCCGAGGCCGTCGACACCACCACCGGCGCCGCCCAGGCCGTCGGCGCCACCGGGGCCGCCGGGACCGCCCAGTCCGTCGATGCCCGTACCCGGGGCCCCGGGCGGTGTGAAGCTGTCCAGGCCGGTTCCGGGGGCGCCCGTACCGGGGCCGCCGAGACCGGTGCCCCCGAATCCGGGGCCGCCGCCGGTCCCGCCGCCGGCCCCGCCGCCACCGGCGCCCGGCAGCGCGCAGCCCTTCCCCGCACCGGTCATCGCCTCGATGTGGGTGGCGTTCTGGCGCAGCATCGAGTCGACGCCGGAGCCCACCTGGCCGACGTAGGTGTTGTACGTCTGCGCGGCCTCCTTGACGCCCTCGGACTGGGCGACGTCGTCGTGCTTGCCACCGGGGTGGCTCGCGATGTACTCCTTCGCGTACTGGAGTTCGCGGATCATCTCGGTCTTGGTCTGGCCCACCGCCTGGGTGGCGCCGCGCAGCGACTGGGCGACGGCCTGCCCGGCCACCAGGGTGGTGGGCGCGTGCGAGTCGTCGCGGCCGGCGTACTTCTCCAGGTACTGCTCGAAGGTGTCGGCCGCCGGACCCGACATCCCCGCCATCGCCCGCTTCGCGTTGGCGATGATGGTCTGGATGTGCGAGTCCGCGACGCCGGTCCACTTCTCCCAGGCCGTGGCGAGGTCCCCCAACACGTCCTCGTTCCCGCTGGGGAAGGCGATGTTCTTGCCGTTCTCGTTGCTCTGCACTGTCTTGAGCACGTCGGCGAGGTCGGACGGCAGCTCGATCATGACGAATCACTTCCTTGGACGGACTGCCCGGCTGCGCTGGGACGGTGGCAGTCGACGGCCGGGAAGGCCGTCTGCGAGGGACGTTCAGGTCAAGCGGACGGGATCCCGGCGGACCCCGTGTGTCAGATGAGCTGGTGCCCGCCGCCACCGCCACCGCCGCCGTGCGGCCCGGTCTCCGGGTCCGGCCGGGGGTGGTTGTAGTCCAGCGTCGGCGCGGCCGGGTTGTGGTACGTCGAGTCCGGCGCGGGCGCCGGCGCGGGAGCCGGTGCGGGGTCCGGGGCCGGGGCGACCGGCTCGGTCACGGTGGTCGGCGTCAACGGCAGCGCCGGGGTCTCCGGGATGCCCTTGGGGACGACCTGCCCGACCGGCAGGGCGTCGGTCGATCCGGTGCCGCCGTCCAGCACGCGCTTGAGGTCCGAGGCCTGCAGATCGTCGGTGGCGCGGTGCTGCTCCACCATGGTCAGCAGGTTCGCCGCCATCGCCGCCGAGTTCTGCAGGTAGGTGTGGATGCCCGCGAGCACCTGCTTCTGGTGCTCCGCCAGCCCGCCCACCGAGGAACCCGCACCCGTCAACGCCTTGCCGAGCGCGTCGGTGCCGTAGACGGTGGAGGTGACCTGCTGGACCACGGCGTCCAGGTGGTCGGTGGGGGTCTGCAGGTCCTCGACCATGCTGCGGATCAGCTTGGCCGCGGCCTCGACCTCCCCGATGTCGATCCGGAACGAGTCGTTCGCCACTTGTTCTTCCCCCTTCGCCCCTGGCCGGCCGGGATCGGACCCGGCCGGCCTGCTGACCTGTCGGCCCGTCGGCCGGCTGACCTGACTGACCTACTGATCTGACTGACTTGACTGAACTGACCAACTAACAACTAACCAACTGAACCACCGGGTTGTCCGCCGGTACCGCTGTGGGCGGTACCGGCGGACAACCGAAGAGCATCGGGCCCGAGGGGCCCGGACGGCCCTAGAGCAGGGTCGCCCCACCCGCTCCGACCACGTGCAGTCCCGCTTCACCGAACGCGATCGCGAGCGGGACGCGGTCGAGTTCCGCCTCGTTGAGCAGTGTGCCGCTGGCCAGGTGCCAGAGCCGCAGGGTGGAGCTCTGGTCCCCGGCGGCCAGCAGGACCTCGCCGTCGAGGTCCTGGCAGACCAGCGAGCGCACGGCGGTCCCGCCGCCGGTGAGCGTCGCGGTCTGCCGGCCGTCCCGCACGTCCCAGACCAGGACGGTGCCGTCGGCGCTGCCCGCGATCACCACCGGACGGCCGTCCAGCGCGCCGAAGACCAGCGCCTCGGCGGGCTGCGGAAGGCCGCCGAGCACCGGACCCGCGTTGCCCCTGGTGCCGTCCCAGAGCCGGACGGTGCACTCGGCGCCGGCCGTGGCGAGCAGCCGGTGGCCGTCCGCCTCCCCCAACGCCATTGCCGTCACGCCATCTTGATGAGCCATCAGCTGGAGCAGCGGCGTGCCGTCCAGGGCGTTGCGTACCCGTACGGTGCCGTCCGCACCGGCGGAGACGAGCGCGGCCGGGGTGTCGGTTCCGGCCGGCTCGGCGAAGGCGAGCCGGCTGACGGGGCCGGTGTGCGGCGTGGGGACGGACAGTTGGACGCCGTCACGCAGGGCGTGGCAGCGTACGGCGCCGGCCGCCGTGCCGCAGACCAGCACCTGGCCCTCCTCGGCGGCGGCCACCGCGACCGAGCTGACGGGTCCGCCGTCCGGGCCGAGCACGTACAGCTCGGCCCGGGTGGCCGCGTCCCGGACGCGTACCGTGCCGTCGCCGTGGCCGACCACCAGCACCGGCCGGCCGTCGAGCTGCGCGACCGCCAGGGCGTTGACCGCCCCGGGTGCGTCGCAACTGCCCAGCAGGGCGCCGGTGGCGGGGTCCCAGAGGGCGACCCGGCCGTTCTCGTCGCCGGTCACGACCGCCGGGGAGCCGGCCAGCTCGACCGCGGCGGCCGAGGTCAGCCAGCCGCCGCCGGCCGACCAGCCGTGCAGGGCGGTGCCGTCGTAGACGTCCCAGGTGCGGACGGTGCCGTCCAACGAGCTGGAGGCCAGTACCGGGCGCTCGGCGAGGTCGAGGAAGGCCAGGCCGGTGACGGTCGCGGAGTGCCCGGTGAGGACGGAGACCGGCTGCCCGGTGGCGAGGTCCCAGAGGCGGATCTCGCCGTCCAGGCCGGACGAGGCGAGGACCGCCTGGTCCCCGAGGCTGAGCACGGCGAGCGCGGCGACCCGGTCGCGGTGGCCGACCAGCAGGTGCAGCCGCTCGCCGGAGTTCACGTCCCAGACCCGGACGACCGCGTCGTCACCGGCGGCGGCGACCAGGTGCAGGTCACCGCAACGCGCGTAGCAGAGCGCTGCGGCGCCCTGGCCCGCGACCGAGAGCAGTCCGAGCGCGCGGCCGTCCTCGGCGCGCCAGGCGCGGACCTCGCCCTCGCGGCCGCCGGAGAAGGCGAGCGCCACCCCCTGGACCACGCCGGCCGCCACCACCTGGGCGCCCTCGCCGCCCGAGGTGCCGTGCAGCAGGGACCCGCTGACGGCGTCCCAGACCTGGACGGCGCCGTCCTCGCCGCCGACGGCGAACAGTTCCCGTCCGGCGACCGTGCCGAGCGCGACGGCGGTCGGCAGCATGCCGGACTCGGCGCCCGAACCGCCCAGCGAGCCCTGGGTCTCCAGGTCGGCGAGGCCGAAGCCCTGGCCGGGCTCGGCGAGGGCGTAGGCCGGGCGGCCCTGGACGGAGCCGATCGCGGCCAGCGCCTGCGGGGTGCCGTCGGCGAGGTCGGGCCCGCGGCCGTCCAGCCGGACCAGCGCGCCCGGCAGCGGCGCGGCGGCGGCGGGCTTCAGCACCTGCCCGAGGAGCGCCTCCAGGGCGGCGGCCACGTCGGGCAGCGGCGCTGACGTGCCGTCCGCCCACAGGGTGTCACCGGCGGGCAGCAGCCCGGTGACGAGCAGCGTCCGGACCGGCGGGGCGGGCGCCTCGGCGGGGCTGAGCCCCGGGGCCGCCGCGCGGATCGCGGTGAGCACCCGCTGCACCAGGGCCGCGTCGACCCGACCCTGCCTCAGATCCCGTCCCGTCCCGGTCACCCGCTCGACCAGCAGCGCTCCGTCCGCGCCGAGCCGGAGCTCCGTCCGCCCCCCTGGCAGGTGCTCGGCACCGGAACTCAACCGGATACCCGGCTCCCCGGCCTGGTCCCCACCGTTATCGGCCACCGACTGTCCGACTGTCCCCGACATGCGGGTCCTCCCCAGAATTGCGTGAGCGGGCGTGCGTGCGCGAAAAGCGCGGGTGCGAGGTTCTAGATCATGCAAATATGGAAATACGTAAGGCGTTCAGACCGAGTACACGTGGCACTCATGTGCCGACCCGGTGTCAGCACAGGTCCTCAGGTACGAGGGTGGCATACACAGCGTCATGCAGCGTGTGCGTACGGGAGCTACGGAAGAGATCAGGGCGGAACCCGGCCCGGCGGAATCCGATATAGGCACCAACCACTTGTATCGGCATATTATCCGCTGCCGCATAGGCGTCGATACGGCGCAGCCCGAGCTGCTCGAACCCGAACCGGGACAGCAGGCGCAGGGCGCGAGTGGCGTTACGCATGGTGCGTGCCTCGGGCAGCAGCCAGACCGCCGCCTCGGCCGCGCCCTCCTCCGGCCGGAGGTCCACCAGCTCGGCCCAGCCGACTGAGGGACCGTCACCGACCACCACCGAGAAGTACGCGGCGCGGTCCTGCTCCCAGAGCATCGGCGGTACCCGTTCGATCCAGGCCGCCGCCTCCGCCAGGTCACGGTGTGGGAAGACGCCCTGCATGAACTCGCGGACCAGCGGGTCGTGACTGCCGGCCAGCACGGTGGCAGCGTCCTCGGCCACCGGACGACGTATCAGGACATCTCCGTCGACCAGTGGCGGTACCGCCCCCAGCCCACTCAAACCGCTCTCCGTGAACACAACACCCCCAAGTGCGGCCCATCAGATCACCTCGTCGGACCTCGATCAAGCCCGGGGGGTGAACGTCACAGGCCGCCCCCGACCAGGGTCGGGGACGGCCTGCAGGTGTAGACCATGCGCGGTGACGGGTCAGAGCACCCGGGTCATCGTCCGGTGCGGGATGCCCGCGGACGGGTAGACCGGCCCCTCGGCCGCGTAGCCGAGGCGTTCGTAGAAGCCCAGTGCCTGGACCTGGGCGTGGAGTTCGACCTCCACCCCGCCGTGCTCCCGCCCGGCCTGCTCGATCGCCCGGACCAGCTCCGCGCCGAGCCCGGTGCCGCGGGCCGCCTTCAGCACGGCGAGGCGCCCGAGCAGCACCCGGCCCTCGGTGCCGGTGAGCGCCAGCGCCTCGGCGCCGTGGATCAGCCGTGCGGTGCCGAGCGGCCTGCCGTCGGCGCCGACCGCCAGTACGTGCAGGGAGGTGGCGTCGAGCTCGTCGTACTCGATGTCGGCCGGCACGTTCTGCTCGACGACGAAGACCTCGCGCCGCACGCCGAACACCAGCTCCAGATCGGCCGGGCTCATGGCCACCCGGACGGTCGCCACCGGTCAGCTCTCCGCGGAGATGATGTCGAGCGCCTGCTGGAGGTCGGCCGGGTACTCGCTCTCGAAGCGGACCCACTCGCCGTCGGAGGGGTGCTCGAAGCTCAGCGAGACGGCGTGCAGCCACTGCCGGGTCAGTCCGAGGCGCTTGGCCAGCGTCGGGTCGGCGCCGTAGGTGAGGTCGCCGACGCAGGGGTGGCGCAGCGCGGACATGTGCACCCGGATCTGGTGGGTGCGGCCGGTCTCCAGCTTGATGTCCAGCAGCGACGCGGCCCGGTACGCCTCGATCAGGTCGTAGTGGGTGACCGAGGGCTTGCCGGCCTGGGTGACGGCCCACTTCCAGTCGGAGCTGGGGTGGCGGCCGATCGGCGCGTCGACGGTGCCGCTCATCGGGTCCGGGTGGCCCTGGACGAGGGTGTTGTACTTCTTCTCCACGATGCGGTCGTGGAACTGCCGCTTGAGGTCGGTGTACGCGCGCTCGGACTTGGCGACCACCATCAGGCCGGAGGTGCCGACGTCCAGGCGGTGCACGACGCCCTGGCGCTCGGCCGCGCCGGAGGTGGAGATCCGGTAGCCGGCGGCGGCCAGGCCGCCGATCACGGTGGTGCCGGTCCAGCCGGGGCTGGGGTGGGCGGCCACACCGACCGGCTTGTCGACGACCACGATGTCGTCGTCGTCGTGGACGATCCGCATGCCCTCGACGTGCTCGGCCACGATCCGGACGGCCGCGGCGGGGGCCGGGATCTCGACCTCCAGCCAGGACCCGGCCACCACCCGGTCCGACTTGCCTGCCGTCGTGCCGTCGATGGTCACCTTGCCCTCGGCGGCCAGCTCGGCGGCCTTCGTCCGGGAGAAGCCGAACATCCGGGCGAGGGCGGCGTCGAGTCGCTCGCCCTCCAGGCCGTCGGGAACGGGGAGGCTACGGGTCTGCGCTGCGGTACTCACCCGTACGAGTATGCCGGACCGCGGTGCCCTTCCACGCCGGGCGGCGCAAGGCGCCCCGCGCAGCGGCCCCGCGTCCCGCCCCGGCCGGCGCCGCCCCGGAGGTCCCGGGGGCCGCCCCCGGGCGGGCTACTGGCCGGACTGGTGGGTGGAACCGTCCGGGTTGCTGCCGCGGAAGGAGAGCAGGACCACCAGGATCCCGCCGCAGACGATCGCGGAGTCCGCGAGGTTGAAGACCGCGAAGTGCTGGACGGAGATGAAGTCCACCACGTGGCCCCGGAAGACCCCGGGGGCCCGGAACAGCCGGTCCGTGAGGTTGCCGAAGGCGCCGCCCAGCAGCAGGCCCAGGGCGATCGCCCAGGGGAGGCTGTAGAGCTTGCGGGCGATCCGCCAGATGACGATGATCACGGCCGCCGCGATCATCGTGAAGACCACCGTCATCGCCTGGCCCATCCCGAAGGCGGCGCCGGCGTTGCGGATCACCTGGAGGGTGACGATGTCACCGGCCACGCCGATCGGCTGGTGGCCCTCGAGACGGGCCACCACCAGCAGCTTGCTGCCCAGGTCGATCAGGTAGGCGAGCGCGGCGATCACCAGCAGCACGCCGATCCGGCGGCGCCGCACCACGGCCCGGCCGTTGTCGGCGGAGGCGTCGGGGGCGGCTGCGCTGGTGCCCGGGGTCTCGTCCACGGCGTCCTCCACGGGCGCGGTCGGGACGGAGTCGTCCTGGGTCTGGGGGGAACCTGGCGTACTGATGATCCGCTCCGCTGGCGATGGGGGTACCCCCGAGCCGGAGGCTGAGGGAGAACGGGCCGACGTTACGGGGTCGAGCGTACGCCACGCGCCCGACCCCGCGGTCCGGACTGCGGCCCTCAGCGGCGTTCCTGCTTCTCCTTGCACGGCACGCAGAGCGTGGCGCGCGGGAAGGCCTGCAACCGGGCCTTGCCGACCGCCTTGCCGCAGGATTCGCAGAGGCCGAAGCCGACGCCCTCCAGCCGGGCCAGCGCCCGCTCGGTCTGGGCGAGGCTGTCGCGGGCGTTGTTGGCGAGGGCGACCTCGCTCTCCCGGTTGATGTTCTTGGTGCCGGCGTCGACCTGGTCGTCGCCCGCGCCGTCGTTGGAGTCCCGCATCAGACCGGCGATCGCCGCGTCGGAGGCGTCGATCTCGGCCCGCAGCCGCTCCAGCTCGACGTTGAGTCCGGTGTGCAGCTCGTGGACCTCCTCGGCCGTCCAGGGGTCCTCACCGGGGCGTACGGGCAGCTCGGCCGGATCCACCGACTCGGCGCCGCCGCCCCTCGCGCCGGTGGCCGCCGCAGTGTGGGTGCGGCTGGTCGCCCCGACCCGCCCGGTGGTGCCGGTCTTACGCCGTGTAGTGGTCACGGTCCCCTCCCCAGAGTCGCCCGCCACGACCTTGCGTGCCGGCTGGGTGGCAGTACCCGCGCCGGATGCCTTCTCAGTCATGGCTTTCGACCTCATTCACGAACGAATCGAACCGCCGGTTCCCGGCGGCCTCCAGTGCCGGAACGATAATCCCCATCGAATCCGGTCACAACGGGACATACCGATGCCTCTTACCGATCCCACCCGGGCAGCCGCCCACCGACCGACCCCGCGAGCGTCCCGGCTCGGGTGCTGACCAAGTTGTGCCCAGATCGACATCGGCTAACCGCCCTCGGGCGAGCGGGCGCGTTGGCGGCAAACCGGCTTGTCGAGCCGGATACACTGGGTCTGCAAGGCGCAGATGGGACGAGTACCGACGTACGCAGCCATGAGCGACCCGGGGGCGGTGTGAGCCCGGGGGTGTGCGCGACGGGAAGATCACCCCGGAGCCGCCGGAAGAACGGCCGCAAGGCCCGGTAGAACCGGCAGCAAGCCCAAACAAGAGGGCCGCAGCAGTGCAGTACGCGGCCAAGGAGGGTGGTACCGCGGGGCGGCATGCCGTCTCGTCCCTCCGTCGGAAGCCAGTCCACGCATCCGCCGGAGGTAGACAACCGCGATGAGCACCTACAACCCCGTCCCCGCACAGGTGGACCTCCCCGCCGTCGAGCACCAGATCCTGGCCTTCTGGCAGGACAACAAGGTCTTCCAGGCCAGCCTGGAGCAGTCCGAGGGCCGCCCGGAGTGGGTCTTCTACGAGGGCCCGCCGACCGCCAACGGCATGCCCGGCGCCCACCACATCGAGGCCCGGGTCTTCAAGGACGTCTTCCCGCGCTACCGGACGATGAAGGGCTACCACGTCGCCCGCAAGGCCGGCTGGGACTGCCACGGCCTCCCGGTCGAGCTGGCCGTCGAGAAGGAGCTCGGCTTCTCCGGCAAGCAGGACATCGAGAAGTACGGCATCGCCGAGTTCAACGCCAAGTGCCGCGAGTCCGTCACCCGGCACACCGACGCCTTCACCGACCTGACCACCCGCATGGGGTACTGGGTCGACCTGGACGAGGCGTACCGGACGATGGACCCGTCCTACGTCCAGTCGGTCTGGTGGTCGCTCAAGCAGATCTTCGACAAGGGCCTGCTGGTCCAGGACCACCGCGTCGCCCCCTGGTGCCCGCGCTGCGGCACCGGCCTCTCCGACCACGAGCTGGCCCAGGGCTACGAGACCGTGGTCGACCCCTCGGTCTTCGTCCGCTTCCCGCTCACCTCCGGCCCGCTCGCGGGCGAGGCCGCGCTGCTGGTCTGGACGACCACCCCGTGGACCCTGGTCTCCAACACCGCCGCCGCCGTCCACCCGGACGTCACCTACGTGGTCGCGACCGACGGCAACGAGAAGCTGGTCGTCGCCGAGCCGCTGCTCGCCAAGTCGCTGGGCGAGGGCTGGGAGGCCACCGGGCAGTCGTTCACCGGCGCCGAGATGGAGCGCTGGGCGTACCGCCGCCCGTTCGACCTGGTCGAGATCGAGGACGCGCACTACGTCCTGAACGCCGACTACGTCACCACCGAGGACGGCACCGGTATCGTCCACCAGTCCCCCGCCTTCGGCGCGGACGACCTCGCGACCTGCCGCAAGTACGGCCTGCCGGTGGTCAACCCGGTCGAGGCGGACGGCACCTTCGCGGTCGACGTCCCGCTGGTCGGCGGCGTCTTCTTCAAGAAGGCCGACGAGGCCCTGGTCGCCGACCTCCAGGCGCGCGGGCTGCTCTTCAAGCACGTCCCGTACGAGCACAGCTACCCGCACTGCTGGCGCTGCCACACCGCGCTGCTCTACTACGCGCAGCCGTCCTGGTACATCCGGACCACCGCCGTCAAGGACGCGCTGATCCGGGAGAACGAGGGCACCAACTGGTTCCCCGAGAACGTCAAGCACGGCCGCTTCGGCGACTGGCTGAACAACAACATCGACTGGGCGCTCTCCCGCAACCGGTACTGGGGCACCCCGCTGCCGATCTGGCGCTGTGAGGAGAACCACCTCACCTGCGTCGGCTCGCTGGCCGAACTGACCGAGCTCACCGGCACCGACCAGAGCGCACTCGACCCGCACCGCCCGTACATCGACGACGTGACCTTCGCGTGCGCCGACTGCGGCGGCACCGCCACCCGGGTGCCCGAGGTGATCGACGCCTGGTACGACTCGGGCTCGATGCCGTTCGCCCAGTACGGCTACCCGTACCAGAACAAGGAGCTGTTCGAGAGCCGCTACCCGGCCCAGTTCATCTCCGAGGCGATCGACCAGACCCGTGGCTGGTTCTACACGCTGATGGCCGTCGGCACCCTGGTGTTCGACAAGAACGCGTACGAGAACGTGGTGTGCCTGGGCCACATCCTGGCCGAGGACGGCCGGAAGATGTCCAAGCACCTGGGCAACACCCTGGAGCCGATCCCGCTGATGGACCAGCACGGCGCCGACGCCGTCCGCTGGTTCATGGCGGCCGGCGGCTCGCCCTGGTCGGCCCGCCGGGTCGGGCACGGGACGATCCAGGAGGTCGTCCGCAAGACCCTCCTCACATTCTGGAACACCGTCGCCTTCCAGGCCCTCTACGCCCGCACGGCCGGCTGGTCCCCGTCCGCCGCCGACCCGGCGCCCGCCGACCGTCCGCAGCTGGACCGCTGGGTGCTCTCCGAGCTGAACACCCTGGTCCGCGAGGTGGACTCGGCCCTGGAGGCGTTCGACACCCAGCGCGCCGGCAGGCTGCTCTCCGGCTTCGTGGACGACCTCTCCAACTGGTATGTCCGGCGCGGCCGCCGCCGCTTCTGGCAGGGCGACGCGGCCGCGCTCGCCACCCTGCACGAGGCGCTGGAGACCGTCACCCGGCTGATGGCGCCGCTGACGCCGTTCATCACCGAGCGGGTCTGGCAGGACCTGGTCGTCCCGGTCGTGCCGGAGGCTCCCGCCTCGGTGCACCTGGCCACCTGGCCGGTCGCGGACGAGACGCTGATCGACACCGAGCTGTCCCGGCACATGTCACTGGTCCGCCGCCTGGTCGAGCTCGGGCGGGCCACCCGCGCCGAGTCGGGCGTGAAGACCCGTCAGCCGCTCTCCCGCGCGCTGATCGCCGCCCAGGGCTGGGACGAACTGCCCGCCGACCTGCGGGCGCAGATCGCCGAGGAACTCAACGTCACCACGCTGGAGTCGCTCGCCGAGGTGGGCGGTTCGCTGGTCGACACCACCGCCAAGGCCAACTTCCGGGCGCTCGGCAAGCGCTTCGGCAAGGGCGTCCAGGACGTCGCCAAGGCGGTGGCCGCGGCGGACGCCGCCACGCTCGCCGCCGGCCTGCGGGCCACCGGCAGCGCCTCCGTGGAGCTGAACGGCGAGACGATCGCCCTCTCCCCCGAGGAGGTCGTGATCACCGAGACCCCGCGCGAGGGCTGGGCGGTGGCCAACGAGCAGGGCGCCACCGTCGCGCTCGACCTCTTCATCACCCCGGAGCTCAAGCGGCTCGGCGTCGCCCGCGACGCAATCCGCCAGATCCAGGAGGCCCGCAAGAACTCCGGCCTCGACGTCGCCGACCGCATCGTCCTGCGCTGGCGCGCCGCCACCGAGGAGACCGCCGAGGCCGTCGCCGAGCACGGCCAGCTCGTCGCCGACGAGGTCCTCGCCGTCGACTTCGCCGCCGGAGCAGCCGACTGGGAGTCGGAGTCCTTCACGGACGAAGCCCTCGGCCTGACCTTCCAGCTCCGCAAGGCGTAATCTCCCGCCCCGCCCCGTGCCCCTCCGGGGGTGCGGGGCGGGTCTTTTTTCAGGGGCGCGAGGAACTGCGCGGAACCGGAAGGCGACTTCGTTCACCCGGGCTCCGGAGCGCAACTCGCACCACGAGTCCGTTCAGTGAAGCGGTGCGGCCCAGGGTCCTCCCGATTCGCGCAGTTCTCCCCCAGCCTTCGGCCGGGAGGTACCCCCACGCGCCCCTGAGGAGCAACCCCGTCCCGCTCTGAAGTCCGGACAAGACAAGAGCGCCCCCACCGCGTGCTGCGGTGGGGGCGCCCTCGTTGGCGGTGCCTAGTTGTCGCCGTCCTCGTCGATCAGGAAGCCCCGCATCGGCGCGGGAGCCTGCTGCATCGGCTGCGGCGGCTGCGGGCGGACCGCGGCCATCGGCTGCGTCATCCCGACGGGGGCCATCTGCGCGGCGCCGTTGACGCCGTTCTGCTGGCCGCCGAAGCTGGGCTGACCGCTGCCGCCGCCGAACGCGCTCTGGCCGCCGAACGACTGCCCGTTGCCACCGAACGACTGCTGGGTGGCGAAGGAGGGCTGACCGCCCATCGCGGACGACCCGGCCGGAGCCATCGACGACGCGGCCGGCGGCAGCGACGCGGTGGCGGGGAGGCGGGGCGGAGCCAGCGAGTCGTCCGCCTGCGACTCCAGCTGGCGCAGCTGGGTCTCCAGGTAGGACTTCAGGCGGGTGCGGTACTCACGCTCGAAGGCACGCAGGTCCTCGACCTTGCGCTCCAGCGTCGCGCGGGCGGACTCCAGGGAGCCCATCGCCACGCGGTGCTTCTCCTGCGCGTCCCGCTCCAGGGCGTCGGCCTTGGCGCGGGCGTCCCGCTCCAGGCCCTCGGCGCGGCTGCGGGCCTCGCCGACGATCTTGTTGGCCTCGGACCGGGCCTCGGAGATCGCCTGGTCGGCGGTCTGCTGCGCGAGCGCGAGCACCCGGGCCGCGCTGTCGCCGCCGGGGTTCTGCTGCTGCTGCTGCATCGGACCGCCGAGCGGGCCGCCGAGCTGCTGGCCCATCGGGCCGCCCATCGGCTGCACCAGCTGCTGCTGGCCACCCATGGTGCCCATCTGCTGGCCCTGGCCCATCTGCTGGCCCTGACCCATCTGGCCGCCCATCGGCTGCAGCATCTGACCGCCCATCGGCTGCACCAGCTGCTGCTGGCCGCCCATGGTGCCCATCTGCTGGCCCTGGCCCATCTGCTGGGGCCCGCCGAGCTGCTGGCCGCCGAGCTGCTGCTGCTGGCCCATCTGCTGCGGACCGCCGAGCTGCTGGCCCATCGGGCCGCCCTGACCGGCGGGGAGCTGCGGAGCACCGGAGGGCAGGCCCAGAGGCTGGTTGCCCATCTGCTGCTGGCCCATCTGCTGGGGCCCGCCGAGCTGCTGCTGGCCACCGTGCTGCTGGCCCATCTGCGGCTGGCCGGGGCCCTGCTGGCCCGGAACCGGCGGGCCGGATATGGCAGCCGGGACAGGGCCGCCCGGACGGGCGTCCTGCGGCTGCTGCTCCTTGCGCATGTTGGCCTGGTTCTGCGCCGCGGCACGAGTCGCCGCGGCCAGCTTGGCGCGCAGGTCCTCGTTCTCGCGGAGCAGCCGGGTCAGCTCGGCCTCGACCTCGTCGAGGAAGGCGTCGACCTCATCCTCGTCATAGCCTTCACGCAGGCGGACGGTCGTGAACTGCTTGTTCCGAACGTCCTCGGGGGACAATGGCATCTCTTCACCTCAACGTGATCGTCGGCACACCGGCATCCTGTCGCAGCGCTCAAGACGGCAGAGTCAGCACGAGCGATCTCAGGACAAACACAATGATCATCAGTACGAAGAAGGACAGGTCGAGCGCCACGCCCCCGAGACGCAACGGCGGGATGAATCGCCGAAGAAGCTTGAGTGGCGGATCCGTGACAGTGTACGTGGCCTCCAGGACCATGACCATGGCCTTCCCGGGACGCCACGAACGGGCGAACTGGAAGACCCAGTCCATGACCAGCCGGAAGAGCAGGATGAGCAGGAAGACGCTGAGTGCCCAGTAGAGCACCAGCCACACGATCCCCATCCCGTTTCCCTCTCCCTGGCCGACGAACCGTCAGCCACTTCCTGGCAGTCACTCACTGTTTCCTGATCCACACGTAAAGTCGTGGCCGGGTCAGCTCTGGTTGAAGAACCCACCCTCGGCGATCCGAGCCTTGTCCTCCGCCGTTACATCGACGTTAGCAGGCGACAGGAGGAACACCTTCTGCGTCACTCGCTCGATACTGCCGTGAAGACCGAAGACGAGTCCAGCGGCGAAGTCTACGAGTCGCTTCGCGTCGGTGTCGTCCATCTCGGTCAAATTCATGATCACCGGGGTGCCGCCACGGAACTGCTCCCCGATGGTACGGGCCTCGTTGTAGGTCCGGGGGTGCAGCGTGGTGATGCGGTACGGCTCTCGTTCGTTCACGACCTTGGGCATGATCACCGGGGCGCTCTTCTCCAGGTTGTGGCGGCGTTCGGGTGTGATGGATGACACTGGAGCCATCCGCGGCGGCTCCTGCCGGATCGGCACGGCGGCCGGGACGGGCTGCGGAGCGATATGGGCGACGGGGGCCGGCGCCGCGGCGGCCCGCTGCAGGTCCTCCGTCCGCCCGGTCCGGATCGGCTCGGGGTCCGTGTCGTAGTCGTCGTCGGGGTCGTACCCCTGGCCGTCGTACGTCTCGTCCTCCACGAGGCCGAGGTAGACCGCCATCTTGCGCATTGCGCCGGCCATACTCCTGTCTCCTCCGCTCTGTGGTGGATCGGCTCCGTCGCCGGCGGCCTTCGCCTGCGGCCCAGCCGATATCGACCAGCGCGGCCTTCCTGCACCCCGTCAGGACGACGGTCCGTCAGGTTGGTGAGGGGAGGGCTGCGGAGATGCGATCCACGGTTCGCTAGCGCTGTGGACAGCTGCTAGGTTCTGTCCTGTTTTGTCCTGCAGTCTGATCTACTTACTCGGTGACGTTACCGGAGCGGTGACCGCACTCCGAGCACCGCAGTACCGACGCGTACATGTGTCGCCCCGGCCGCCACGGCCTGCTCCAAGTCCCCGCTCATTCCTGCGGAAACCATGGTGGCAGCAGGATGGGCCGCCCGTACGGCTGTTGCGATTTCCGCCAGCCGCTCGAAGGCCCTGGCAGGGTCCCCGGCCAGTGGTCCGGCGAGCGGGGCGACCGTCATCACACCGGCCAGTCGCAGCCCGGGCGTGTCGGCGATCCGGTCGGCCAGCGCGAGCACCTCACCGGGCCCCACTCCGGCCCGGCCGGCGCCCTCCCCCGCCTCCTGGTCCAGCGCGACCTGGACCAGGCAGCCCAGCGGGGCACGCTCCGACCTGAGGACGGCGGCGGAGAGCGACTCGGCCAGCCGCGGCCGGTCCACCGAGTGCACCAGATCCGCGTAGCGGACCACCGAGCGGACCTTGTTCGTCTGCAACTGGCCGACGAAGTGCCAGGTGAGCGGCAGTGCGGCGCAGGTCTCCGCCTTGGGCGCGGCGTCCTGGTCGCGGTTCTCCGCCACGTCGGTGACGCCGAGACCGGCCAGCAGGGCGGTGTCCTCGGCGGGGTAGGTCTTGGTGACCACGATCAGGGTGACCTCGTCGCGCGGGCGGCCGGCGGCCGCGCAGGCGTCCGCGATCCGGCGCTCGACGACCTCCAGGTTGGTGCCGAGCTCCTCGTACCGGGCCAGCTGCCGCGGCGTCAGCCCGGCCGAGAAGTCGGAGCGTCCCGGGAACGGCGCGTAGATGTCGTTCGTCATGAGTGTCAGCTGTCCAACCAGACGTAGCTCGCGAGCCGGCCCGTGCGCTGCTCGCGGCGATAGGAGTAGTGATCGGCCGACTCAAGGGTGCAGACCTCGGAGCGCACCACCTCGGTGACCCCGGCCTCGGCCAGCTGGGCCGCGACCCCGGCCGGGATGTCCAGCGCCGGGGTGCCCCAGGAGGTCTCGGCGTACGCGGCGGGCACCAGTGCGGCGACCTCCGCGCGGAGCGCCGCCGGGACTTCGTAGCAGCGCCCGCAGACGGCGGGCCCGACGGCCGCGATGATCCGCCCCACCGAGGCGCCCTGCGCCGCCATCGCCCGGACGGCCGCCGGGACGACCCCGGCGGCGAGTCCCGGCCGGCCCGCGTGAGCTGCGGCGACGACCCCGGCGACGGGGTCGGCCAGCAGGACGGGCGTGCAGTCGGCGGTGAGCACCGCGAGGGCGAGCGGGCGGTCGGTGACCACCGCGTCCACCCTCGGGGCCTCCCCCTCCGGCTGGCGCTCCGTCACCACGGCCACCTCGGCGCCGTGCACCTGGTTCATCCAGACCACGTCGGCCGGGTCGAGCCCGAGCGAGCGGGCCGCGAGGGAGCGGTTCTGCCGGACGGCCGCCGGATCGTCCCCGACCGCGCCGCCGAGGTTGAGCTCCCCGTACGGCACTGTGCTCACCCCGCCCCACCGGTCGGTGAAGGCGAAGTGAGCACCGTTGCGAACAAACGTGTCAGTCACTTAAGGAAGTCTGGCACGTCGAGTTCCTCGGCGGGACTCTCCACGTACGGCTGCCGGGCCGGCTGCACCTGCGGCGGCACCGGGGCGGCGGTGCCGACGGAGGACCCCGAGCGGGACTCCTCCGGGCGGGCCGTCACCGAGCCGATGCCGTACGAGGGCCGGGTGGCCGGACGCTCCGGGGCGGCCGCCGGGGCGGCCGGGGTGGCCGGGCTGGTCGCCTTGACCACCGGGTCGCGGACGATGGCCGGCGGCTGACCGCCGTCGAAGCCGGCCGCGATCACGGTGACGCGGACCTCGTCGCCGAGGGCGTCGTCGATGACCGCACCGAAGATGATGTTGGCCTCGGGGTGCGCCGCCTCGGCGACCAGCTGGGCCGACTCGTTGATCTCGAACAGGCCGAGGTCGGAACCGCCGGAGATGGAGAGCAGCACGCCGCGCGCGCCGTCGATCGAGGCCTCCAGCAGCGGCGAGGAGATCGCCATCACGGCGGCCGCCTTCGCGCGGTCCTCGCCCCTGGCCGAGCCGATGCCCATCAGCGCCGAACCGGCGTCCGACATGACCGACTTGACGTCGGCGAAGTCGAGGTTGATCAGACCCGGGGTGGTGATCAGGTCGGTGATGCCCTGGACGCCCGACAGCAGCACCTGGTCGGCGGAGCGGAACGCGTCCAGCACGCTGACCTGGCGGTCCGAGATGGACAGCAGCCGGTCGTTGGGGATGACGATGAGGGTGTCGACCTCTTCGCGCAGGCCGGCGATGCCGTCCTCGGCCTGGTTCGCGCGGCGGCGGCCCTCGAAGGTGAAGGGGCGGGTGACCACGCCGATGGTGAGCGCGCCGAGCGAGCGGGCGATGTTGGCGACCACGGGCGCGCCGCCGGTGCCGGTGCCGCCGCCCTCGCCGGCGGTGACGAAGACCATGTCGGCCCCCTTGAGGACCTCCTCGATCTCGTCGCGGTGGTCCTCGGCGGCCTTGCGGCCGACCTCGGGGTTGGCCCCGGCGCCGAGGCCCCGGGTGAGTTCACGGCCCACGTCGAGCTTGACGTCGGCGTCGCTCATCAGGAGGGCCTGCGCATCGGTGTTGATCGCGATGAACTCGACGCCCTTGAGACCGACCTCGATCATCCGGTTGATGGCGTTGACACCACCGCCGCCGATACCGACGACCTTGATGACTGCGAGGTAGTTCTGCGGTGCTGCCACGTCGAAGGCCTCTCGCCTCGAATTTCCGGGTCGGTCCCCCACGGTGCGTGGAAACCGACGGATGTCGATGGGTTGGGAGTACGGTTTCGTGACTGTATGTCCGAAATTCCGACCACCGACCCGAACCCTAAACTTGACGTTTAGAGTTACTGGTGTGCCTACGTCAGGTCACCGTTCCGGCAAGACGGCGCGAAGCTGCTGCCAGGAACTGCCTGGTGACACAGGACACTAGGTCGCGACGGGCCGGTGTTCAACGAACACGCCGAGCTTCCCTTTTTTCTTTTGAGCCTATGTGATCATCAACCGCCCGGTGAAACCGGGGGGTGACCACCGAGGGTCGGCCAGGAGCCGGGGCTCCGTCAATACCGCCCTCGGACCTAGAACTTACCGGATCAACCCGACACCGCAGGCGCGTCCGGCGCACTCACGTCATAATTCGCGCCCTTCTGCCCCAGCAGCGCGGTGAGCACCTTGGCCTTGCGGTCCGTCCGCTCGGCACTGCCCCAGAACACCGTCGCACCCCCGCTGAGCTGCACGCGGATGTCGTCGTACGAGTACACCCGAACCGCTCCGGCACGCCCCTGGACGTCCTGCGGGAGCCCTGCGGCCACGGTGATCGCGGCCCGCACCAACTCGGGCCGGCCGATCACCGCCAGGGATTCGTTCGCCTGCTGACCGAGTGCCAGCTCCACCACCGGAACCCCGGCGGGGGCGCTCGCCTCGGTGGCGAAACTCACCCCGCCGGCGTCGACCTGGCTGAATTTGCCATCGTCGGTCCTGACCGCGGCCACCGCTTTACGCTCGACCAGCTTCACCCGAAGGGTGTGCGGCCACCCCCGCCAGACCTCCGCCTTCGCCACCCGGGGGATGGCCTCGACCCGGTGCCGGGCCTCGTCCAGGTCGACCCGGGCGAGCGGCCCGCTGCGCAGGTCGCCGAGCGCCTCGCGGACCTGGTCCGCCGTCAGCCGGTCGTCCGTGAGGCCCTGGACGGCGACGCTGCGCACGTCCAGGACCGCGGAGAAGAAGACCAGCCAGCAGACCAGGCCCGCGAGCAGCGCGCCCGCCGCACTCAGCACCACGACCCCGCGCCGGGAGAGCCGGAGCCGGGCCGCGGGCGGCCCGTACTCCTCGTCCTCCAGGGCGTCGTCGAGAACCGAGGCGTCAGCCACGTCGGCGGCCGCCCCTGGCGGCGTCGATCGCCTCGTACACCATTCCGACCAGCAGGT
Source organism: Kitasatospora kazusensis (assembly GCF_039529945.1). NCBI lineage: Bacteria > Bacillati > Actinomycetota > Actinomycetes > Kitasatosporales > Streptomycetaceae > Kitasatospora > Kitasatospora kazusensis. Next base: position 21,143 of record NZ_BAAANT010000039.1, read on the forward strand.
CGTCGGCGTCCCGGCGGCCGAATTCGGAGGCCGCGCGGCTCATCTCCCACAGCTTCTGCGGGTTGGTCAGCACCGGGAGGACGTTCGAGAGCACCCAGTCCGGCGTCAGCTCGGCGTCGTCCACCAGCAGACCACCGCCGGCCTTCACCATCGGCTGGGCGTTCAGCCGCTGCTCGCCGTTGCCGATCGGCAGCGGCACGAACGCGGCGGGCAGGCCGACCGCGGCCAGCTCGGCGACGGTCATCGCGCCGGCCCGGCAGAGCATCAGGTCGGCGGCGGCGTACGCGAGGTCCATCCGGTCCACGTACGGCACCGCGCGGTACGGCGGCATCCCGGGGATGTCGTCGATGTGCGGCAGCTCGTTCTTCGGGCCGACGGCGTGCAGGATCTGCACCCCGTACTGCTGGAGGCGCGGCGCGATCGCCTGGACGGTCTCGTTCAGGCGCCGGGCGCCCTGCGAGCCGCCGGAGACCAGCAGCGTGGGCAGCCGCTGGTCCAGGCCGAAGTAGTGCCGGGCCTCCGGACGCACCGCGTTCCGGTCCAGCGTGGCGATGGTGCGCCGCAGCGGGATACCGATGTAGCGGGAGTCGCGCAGCTTGCTGTCCGGGGTGGAGACGGCCACGAAGTCGGAGTAGCGGGCACCGATCTTGTTGGCCAGCCCGGGGCGCGCGTTGGCCTCGTGCACCACGATCGGCACCCCGGCCCGTTTGGCGGCCAGGTAGGCGGGCATCGCCACGTAGCCGCCGAAGCCGACCACGCAGTCCGCCTGGACCCGCTCGATGATCTCCTGGGCGGCCCGGACGGTGCCGCGCAGGCGGCCCGGGACGGTGATCAGCTCGGGGGTGGGCTTACGTGGCAGCGGTACGGCCGGGATCAGCTCCAGCTGGTAGCCGCGCTCGGGCACCAGCCGGGTCTCCAGACCGCGTTCGGTGCCCAGGGCGGTGATCCCGATGGACGGGTCGTGCCTGCGGAGGGCGTCCGCGAGGGCGAGGGCCGGCTCGATGTGACCGGCGGTCCCGCCGCCGGCGAGTACGACATGCACCGAAATTCACCGCTCCCTGCGCGCCGGCCGGGGAGCAGGGCGCGCTGTGGTTCGTCGTCGTGGCAGCACCCGGGACAGGCCAGTCCTGACCCGGGAGTTCTTGCTCCGAGCGGCCAGCGCCTTCTTCGCCCCGGGAGTGCTGCGTGCGAAGCAGAGCAGCACCCCGATGGCGCAGAGGGCCGACAGCATGGCGGACCCGCCGTAGGAGAACAGCGGGAGCGGGACGCCCGCGATGGGCAGCAGTCCCAGTGCCGACCCCAGGTTGATCATGGCTTGGGCCATGATCCACGTGGTGGCGGCTCCCGCGGCATACCTGACGAAGGGGTCCTTCGTGCCGATGGCCACTCGGATACCCGCGTAGCCTAGTGCCGCGAAGAGACCGAGAACCGACAGCGTCCCCACCAGACCGAGCTCCTCGCCTGTCGCGGCGAAGATGAAGTCGGTGTGCGCCTCCGGCAACTGACCCCATTTCTCCGTCCCGGCGCCCAGTCCGGACCCGAACGGACCACCCGCCGCGAAGGCGTACAGGCCGTGCAGCGCCTGGAAGCAGTTCAGGTTCGGATCGGGTTTGGTGACGCCGATGCAGGCCAGCCGGTCGAGCCGGTGCGGCACCGTGATGATCAGCGCGGTGCAGGCCGCCACCGCGACACCGAGCGTCGCGCCGAACAGCCGCAGTGGCGCGCCCACCATCCAGAGCAGGCCGAACAGCATCGCGATCAGGATCATCGTGGTGCCCATGTCGCCGCCGAGCATGATCAGCATGAGCATCAGCAGGGTCCCCGGGACGAGCGGCACCAGCAGGTGCTTCCACTGGTCCAGCATGTGGGTCTTCTGCTTGCGGGCCAGCAGGTCAGCGCCCCAGAGCACCAGCCCGAACTTGGCGAACTCGGAGGGCTGGATCTGGAAGAAGCCCAGGTTGATCCAGTTCCGGTTGCCGTTGACCTGCTGCCCGATGCCCGGGATCGCGACCAGCACGAGCGCCCCGACCACCACGCACAGCAGCGGGTAGACCAGCACTCGCAGGACCCGCGTCGGCATCCGGGAGAGCACCAGCATCATCGCACCGCCGAGCAGCGCGGCGACCAGTTGCTTGCGGAAGAAGAAGGTGATCGGCAGGTGACGCTGCATCACCAGGATCTGGGAGGCCGAGAAGACCATCACCAGGCCGAGCACCACCAGCAGCAGGGTGGCGCCGAGGATCAGGTAGTACGGCGTCAGCGGACGCTCCAGCAGGTACCTGATCCGGGCCCGCAGCGCGGCCAGCCGGGCCATCGGACCGGCGGCCTTGAACGTGGTCGTGGTCGCCGAGATGAACTTGAGCCCGTCACCCGCCACGTCGTCCCTTCCAGGGTTGGTCAGTCTTCAAGGGCTGCGCCATGGGCACTCGATCAGCCACAGACAGGGGCGCGGGGAACTGCGCGAAAGCGGGAGGGCACAGGTCGTCGCCTTCCGGTCTCGCGCAGTTCCCCGCGCCCCTGGTGGTGGCTGATCGTGCGCCTGAAGGGCTAACGCCCCAGTTCGTTCACGGCCGCCGCGAAGAGGTCGCCGCGCTCGCCGTAGTTGGTGAACATGTCCATCGAGGCACAGGCCGGCGCCAGCAGGACGGTGTCGCCCGCCCGGGCGAGCCCCGCGGCCACCCGGACCACCTCCGTCATCGCCACCGCGCCAGTCTGGCCCGCGGCCGCCTCGATCACCGGGACATCCGGCGCGTGTCGCGCCAGCGCGGCCCGGATCAGCTCGCGGTCCGCGCCGATCAGCACGGCCGCCCGCAGGTGCGGCGCCGCGCCCTCGGCCAGCTCGTCGAAGGCCGCGCCCTTGGCCAGGCCGCCGGCGATCCAGACGGTCGACGGGTACGCCGCCAGCGAGGCCGCCGCCGCGTGCGGGTTGGTGGCCTTGGAGTCGTCGATGTACGTGACGCCGTCGACCACCCCGACCTCGGCGATCCGGTGTGCGTCCGGGCGGAAGGCCCGCAGGCCGTCCCGGACGGCCTTCGCGTCCACCCCGTACGCACGGGCCAGCGCCGCGGCCGCCAGGGCGTTGGCGATGTTGTGCGGCGCGGGCGGGTGCACGTCCTGGGCGGAGCCGAGCTCGGCGGCGTGTCTGTGGCGGTCCGGGACGAAGGCCCGGTCCACCAGCAGCCCGTCGACCAGGCCGAACTGGGAGATGGCCGGTGCCTCCAGGCCGAAGCCGATGGCCCGGCAGCCCTCCGCCACGTCGGCCTCGCGGACCAGCGCCTCGGTGGCGGGGTCGGCCAGGTTGTAGACGCAGGCGACCTGGTTGCCCTCGTAGATCCGGCCCTTGTCGGCGGCGTACGCCTCCATCGAGCCGTGCCAGTCCAGGTGGTCGGGCGCCAGGTTGAGCACGGCGGCCGAGTGCACCCGCAGCGAGGGCGCCCAGTGCAGCTGGTAGCTGGAGAGCTCGACGGCCAGCACGTCGTACGGCTCGTCCGCCAGGACCGCGTCCAGCACCGAGACGCCCACGTTGCCGACGGCGGCGGTGCGCCTGCCCGCGGCCGTCAGGATCGAGGCGAGCATCTGGACGGTGGTGGTCTTGCCGTTGGTGCCGGTCACGGCCAGCCAGGGGGCGGGCTCGCCGGTGGCCGGCAGCGGCCTGCGCAGCTGCCAGGCCAGCTCGACGTCGCCCCAGACCGGGACGCCGGCCGCCTCGGCGGCGGCGAACAGCGGGCTGCTCGGCGGCCAGCCGGGCGAGGTGACGATCAGCCGGGTGCCCTCGGGCAGGGTCGCGCCGTCGCCGAGCCGGACGGTGACGCCCGTCAGCTCGGCGGCCTTGGCCCGCAGGCCTTCGCCGTCGCCGCCGTCCACCACGGTGACGGCCGCGCCCAGGTCCCGCAGCACCCGGGCGGCGCTGACACCGGACAGGCCGAGGCCCGCCACCACCACGGGCAGACCGGGCCACTCGACCTGTGTCATCCGGTCACCCATCCCGCGTAGAAGAGGCCGAGGCCGACGGCGACGCAGAGGCCCTGGATGATCCAGAACCGGACCACGATCAGCACCTCGCTCCACCCCTTCAGTTCGAAGTGGTGTTGTAGTGGTGCCATCTTGAACACGCGCTTGCCGGTCATCCGGAACGAGCCGACCTGGATGATCACCGAGAGGGTGATGATCACGAAGAGGCCGCCGAGCAGGGCGAGCAGCATCTCGGTCCGGGAGCAGATCGCCAGACCCGCCAGCGCGCCGCCGAGGGCGAGCGAGCCGGTGTCACCCATGAAGATCTTGGCCGGTGAGGTGTTCCACCAGAGGAAGCCGAAGCAGGAGCCCATCAGCGCGGCCGCGACCACCGCGAGGTCCAGCGGATCGCGGACGTCGTAGCAGCTGGCGGTCGCCTTCAGCGCCTGGGTGCAGCTCTGGCCGTACTGCCAGACGCCGATGAAGGTGTAGGCGCCGAAGACCATCACCGAGGCGCCGGTGGCGAGGCCGTCGAGGCCGTCGGTGAGGTTCACGCCGTTCGACATCGCGGCGATCATGAAATAGGCCCAGATGACGAACAGCACCGGGCCGATCGACCAGCCGAAGTCCCGGACGAACGACAGGTGGGTCGAGGCGGGGGTGCGCCCGGCCGAGTCGGGGAACTGCAGCGCCAGCACCGCGAAGGCGAGACCGACGAACGACTGCCCGAACAGCTTGGCCTTGGCCCGCAGGCCCAGCGAACGCTGCTTGACGACCTTGATGTAGTCGTCCAGGAAGCCGACCAGGCCCAGACCCACCGTCAGGAAGAGCACCAGCAGCCCGGAGGCGGAGGGCTCCTCACCCACTATGGCCTTGGTCGCGAAGTAGGCGACCAGGGTGGCCAGGATGAAGGCGATGCCGCCCATGGTCGGCGTACCGCGCTTGCTGTGGTGCGCCTTGGGGCCGTCGTCACGGATCATCTGGCCGTAGCCGTGCTTGGCCAGCAGCCGGATCAGCGCCGGGGTGCCCAGCAGGGACAGCACCAGGCCGATCATGCCCGCGTAGAGGATCTGCTTCATCATGCGGAAGCCACCTCCGCCAGCAGTGCTTCGGCGACCCGCTCCAGGCCCACCGAACGGGACGCCTTCACCAGGACCACGTCCCCTGGCCGCAGCTGACCCCGCAGCAGCTCGATCGCCGCGTCCGCGTCGGACACCAGCACCGACTCCTCACCCCACGAACCTTCGTTCCTCGCGCCCAGTTCCATGCAGGCCGCGTCGCGTCCGCCGACCGCCACCAGCTTGGTGACGTCCAGCCGTACCGCGAGCCGCCCGATGGCGTCGTGCTCGGTGAGGCTGTCCTCGCCGAGCTCCCGCATCTCGCCGAGCACCGCCCAGGTGCGGCGGCGCTCCGGGCCCCGGCCCCCCATCGACACGAGTGCCCGCAGCGCGGCCCTCATGGACTCGGGGTTCGCGTTGTAGGCGTCGTTGACGACGGTGACACCGTCGGCCCGGTCGACGACCTCCATGCGCCAGCGGGACAGCGCACCCGCCTCGCCCAGGGCGGCGGCGGTGTCGTCGACGGACATACCGAGCGCCAGCGCCACCGCAGCGGCGGCGAGAGCGTTCGAGACGTGGTGCTCACCGTACAGGCGCAGCTGTACCGCCGCGGAACCGGCCGGGGTGACGAGCGTGAACGATGGCCGTCCGGCGGCGTCCAGGCGAACGCCGGTGGCCCGGACGTCGGCGCCCGGGTGCTCGCCGAAGAGCACCACCCTCGCCCTGGTCCGCTCGGCCATCGCCCGCACCAGCGGGTCGTCGGCGTTCAGCACGGCCACGCCGTCGGCCGGCAGCGCCTCGACCAGCTCGCCCTTGGCCTCGGCGATGGCGGCCTTGGAGCCGAACTCGCCGACGTGCGCGGTACCGACGTTGAGCACCAGCCCGACGGTGGGCGGGGCGATCGTGGTCAGGTACGCGATGTCGCCCTTGTGCCGGGCGCCCATCTCCAGCACCAGGTGCCGGGTGGACTCCTGGACCTGCAGCACCGTCAGCGGCAGGCCGATCTCGTTGTTGAGCGAGCCCTCGGTGAAGACCGTCTCGCCCGCGCGCCGCAGCAGCTGGGCGATCAGGTCCTTGGTGCTGGTCTTCCCGGCCGAGCCGGTCAGCGCGACGACGGCGGTGTCCGGCGTGCGGGTGAGCACCGCGCGGGCCAGCCGGCCGAGCGCGGTCAGCACGTCGTCCACCAGGACGGCGGGCACGCCCACCGGGCGGCTCGCCAGCACGGCCACGGCCCCGGCCCCGACCGCGCGGGCGGCGAAGTCGTGCCCGTCCACGTGCTCGCCGACCACGGCGGCGAACAGCCCGCCGGGGCCCATCAGGCGCGAGTCCCGGTCCACCGGGCCGGTGACGACGGCAGCGGGGTCGGCGCCGTCCAGGGTGCCGCCGACGGCGGCGGCGATCTCGGCAAGGGTCAGTGCGATCACGGCTGCTGTACTCCTCGGGTTCCTCGCGGCGCCAGGGCGTGCGCGATGGCCTCGCGCAGCACCTCGCGGTCGTCGAAGGGGCGGATCTCGTCTCGTACGTACTGGCCCAGTTCGTGGCCCTTGCCCGCGACCAGGACGGTGTCCCCGGCGTGCGCGCGGGCGACGGCGTCCGCGATGGCCTGGGCCCGGTCCGGGACGACCAGCACCTCGCCGCGCTCGGCCTCGGGCACCTCGGCGGCGCCGGTGAGCATGGTGGCGAGGATCGCCAGGGCGTCCTCGGAGCGCGGGTTGTCGCTGGTCAGGACGGCCGTGTCGGCGAGCCGGGCGGCGATGGCGCCCATCGGGCCGCGCTTGAACGGGTCCCGGTCGCCGCCGCAGCCGACCACCACGTGCAGGCGGCCCTTGGTGACCTCGCGCAGCGACTCGCAGACGGCGATCAGGGCGTCCGGCTTGTGCGCGTAGTCGACCACGGCGACGTACGGCTGTCCGGCGTCCACCCGCTCCAGCCGCCCGGGCACGCCCGGCACCGAGGCGACCCCGGCGACGGCGGCCTCCAGCGGCACCCCGGCGGTGACCAGGGCGGTGATCGCGCCGAGCGCGTTCGCCACGTTGAACGGACCCGGCAGCGGCACCGAGGCGTCGGCGGCCAGACCGGCCGGGCCGAGCACCCGGAAGACCGAGCCGGTCGGGCCGAGCTGCACGTCGACGGCCCGCCAGTCGGCCGCCGGGTCGCCCTCGGCGGAGAAGGTGGTGACGGGGATCGGCGCCTCGCCGGCGAGCCGGCGGCCGTACGCGTCGTCCAGGTTGGCCACGCCCCGCTTGGACCTCTCGGGCTGGAAGAGCCTGGCCTTCGCCCGGTAGTAGTCCTCCATGTCCGGGTGGAAGTCGAGGTGCTCCGGCGTCAGGTTGTTGAACAGCGCGACGTCGTACTCGACCCCGTCCACCCGGCCGAAGACCAGGGCGTGGCTGGAGACCTCCATCACCACCGCGTCCGCGCCGCGCTCGCGCATCACGGCGAGGACGGCGTGCAGGTCGGTGGACTCGGGGGTGGTCCGCTCGCTCTTGATCCGCTCCTCGCCGACCCGCATCTCGACGGTGCCGATCACCCCGGGCACCAGGCCGGCGCCGCGCAGGCCGCCCTCGACCAGGTACGCGGTGGTGGTCTTGCCGTTGGTGCCGGTCAGGCCGATGGTGAGCAGCTGCTCGCTGGGGCGGCCGTAGAGCACGGCGGCCAGCCGGCCCATCTCGGCGCGCGGGCTCTCCACCACCAGCAGCGGGACGCCGCAGCCGGCGGCGGTCTCGGCCCCGGCCGGGTCGGTGAGCACCGCGACGGCGCCGGCGGCGGCCGCCTGCGGGGCGAAGCGCGCGCCGTGCACGTTGGCGCCGCCGAAGGCGGCGTACACGTCGCCGGGGCGCACGGCCCGGGAGTCGTGGGTGATCCCGGTGACCTGCCCACCGGTCACAGGCGCCAGGCCCAGCAGTCGGGCGACCTCGGCCAGCGGCGTCGCTGCCGGGCTGCTCGGTCGGGGCGGACTCGCGGAGATTTGATCGGGTTTCGGCACGGCGGGCAGGCTATCGGCCGAAGGGCCCCCAGGGCCAAACCGGACCGGGGTGACAGGCTTCACATCACTGCTGGGGGCGTCGTTCATCAGGGCTTCCACTCCACGGGCAGGTTCGGCGCCTCGCTGCCGCTGGGCGCGATCCGGAGGGTTTTCAGGGCGAACTCCATCACCTGTTTGAACACCGGCCCGCAGAGCTGGCCGCCGAAGTGGCCGTTGACCGGGTTCTGGATGACGCAGGAGACCGTCACCCGGGGGGCCTCGGCCGGGGCGAAGCCGATGAAGGAGGCGGTGTAGCCCGAGTACTTGCCGGTCTTCGGGTCCACCCGGTTGGCGGTGCCGGTCTTCCCGGCCACCCGGTAGCCCGGGATCTGGGCCGCGTTGCCGGTGCCCTGCTCGTCGGTGACGACCGACTCCAGCATCTCGGTGAGGGTCTTCGCGGTCTCCGGCTTGACCACCTGGGTCGCGGCGCCGGCCGGGGCCGGGACGTACCTGCCGTCCGGTCCGGTGGTGCCCGCCAGCAGGCTGGGCGCCACCCGGACGCCGCCGTTGGCGACGGTGGAGAACACCGAGGTCGCCTGGAGCGCGTTGACCGACAGACCCTGGCCGAACGGGATGGTGTACTGCTGCGAGCCGCTCCAGTCCTCCGGCTTGGCCAGCAGCCCCCGGGTCTCGCCGGGGAAGCCGATGCCGCTGGGCTGGCCGATGCCGAACCGGTGCAGGTAGTCGCCGAGCACCTTGTCGGCCTCCGGCTGGGTCTTGCCCAGGTGCTCGGCCGCCTCGATGGTGCCGATGTTGGAGGACTTGGCGAGCACCCCGGCCAGCGTCAGGTACCAGGTCTCGTGCTCGACGTCGTCGTGGAAGACCCGGTCCGAGCGCTGGAGCGTGTTCGGCACGGTGACGTGGGTGTCCCAGGAGGCGGTGCCGGTGTCCAGCACGGCGGCCATCGTCATCAGCTTGGCGGTGGAGCCGGGCTCGTAGGCGTCCTGGACGGCGGGGTTGCCGAGCTGGGCCGACTTGGCGGTGGAGAGGTCGTTGGGGTTGAAGCCGGGCGAGGAGGCCATCGCCAGCACCTGGCCGGTCTTCACGTCCTGGACTATCACGTAGCCCTTGTCCGCCCCGGCGTTGGCCACCTGGTCGGTGATGGCCCGCTGGGCGGCCCACTGGATGTCCCGGTTGACGGTCAGCCGCAGGTCCGAACCGGGCACGGGGGTGAGCCGGCTGCCGCCGGCGGCCACCGTCCGGCCGCCCGCCGAGGCGGCGGTGGTCTTGCCGGCCGTGCCCGCGAGCTCGTGCTCGTACTGGAGCTCCAGGCCGCCGCTGCCGACGCCGTCGCTGTTGACGTAGCCGACCAGGTTGGCGGCCAGCCCGTCGGCGGGGTACACCCGGCGGGTGGTCGGCTCGGCGGTGACCGAGGCCAGCGGGTTGAAGCAGGCGTCGTCCAGGAACTGCCGTCCGCCCTGGTCGGCGGGCTTGCCGAGCAGGGAGCGCTGGGCGCGGCAGGCCTTGGTGTCGACCTGCTTGGCGAGCGCCGTCCGCAGGTCGCCGATCTGCTTCTTGCCCTCGGGGCTCTGCCGGGGCGACAGCATCGCCCACTGGGTCTTCGGGGTGTGCAGCGCGGTCGCCAGCTGCTCCTTGGTCCGCCCCACGATCGGGGCGAGCAGCGCGGCCGCCTGCTCGGGGGCGTCCGGGATGTGCGACTTCTCGGGGGTGTAGGCCGAGGGGTCGCCGGTGATGTCGTACGCGTCCACCGTGGTGGCCAGTACGACACCGTCGGAGGACGTTATCGAGCCGCGTTCGGCGGGGAGCTTGACCTCCACGTACTTGTTGGCGCCCGCCTGGGCGGCCAGCGAGTCGGAGTCGACCAGCTGGAGCTGCACGAGGCGCGCACCGAACAGCACGAGCACGAGGCCGAGCGCGCCGGTGATCACCCGCAGGCGGCGGCGCGGATCGGCCAGCTTGATCGCACGCGGCTGCGGCCGGGGCCCCGGGCGGGGCGCCGGCGGGCGGGGGCGGCGCGCGGGGCCGCCGCGCCGGTCGGCGGCCCGCTGCTGCGGCGTACGCGGCCGGGCGCCCGGCGGGGCCGGTTTCGGGCCCGGCCTGCGCGGGGGCTGACGGGGTGTGCTCATCGCGGCGTACCTCCGGCCGGGGCGGACGGGTTGACCGGCGGCGCCGGGTCGATCTGGACGCCGCCGTCCCCGCCCTGGGAGGCGCCGGGTGACGCGCCGGTGCCGGGGGAGGCGCCGGACGAGGGGTTGGGCACCGGGCTGGGCGAGCCGGCCTGCGGCCACATGTCGGTGCCGGAGCGTTTCACCGGCGCGCCGTCCTGGGCCTGGCCCGGCTTGCCGATCACCTTGCCGTCGTCCTGCAGGAAGGCCGGGTCGCCGCCGGGCACCATGCCCAGCTCACGGGCCCGCCGCTCCAGCGCGTCGGGGGCCGAGCCCTGGTTGATCTGCTGCTGGAGGGTCTGCTGCTGGTCGGTCAGCTCGGTGGTCTGCTTCTGCAGCCGGGAGAGCTCGAAGGTGCCCTCGTTCAGCGCGGTGTTGAGCATCAGCAGGCCGAGCAGCCCGCCGGTGAGCAGGGCCACGACCAGGACCACGAAGGGGGCACGCCCCCGGGCCGACCGGGCCCCCGGCCGTACGGTGATCCGTGCTCTGCCGCTCTGCCCGGGGAGCAGCCCGCTCCCCCGCTGTGCTCGACCCCCTGGGCCTCTGCCGGCCACCGGCACTGCGCTCTCCCTCGCCCGTTCGTCCCCCGTCGGCCTGGTCAGCCCCGGGAGGTGCTTCGGTCCCTGATCCTCTCCGCCACCCGCAGCCGCACGGACGCGGCGCGCCGGTTCTCCTCGATCTCCTGCTCGGTGGCCAGCTCGGCCCCCCGGGTGAGCAGCTTCAGCCAGGGCTGGTGCTCCTCGGGGATGACCGGCAGGCCGGGCGGGGCCGTGTTGGTGGCACCGGCCGCGAAGTACTGCTTCACCAGACGGTCCTCCAGCGACTGGAAGGACATCACCGCGATCCGGCCGCCGACCGCGAGCACGTCCAGGGCGCCCGGGATCGCCCGGTCCAGGACCTCCAGTTCGCCGTTGACCTCGATCCGCAGCGCCTGGAAGGTCCGCTTGGCCGGGTTGCCGCCGGTGCGGCGGGTGGCGGCGGGAATGGCATTGCGTACCAACTCGACCAGACGCGCGCTGTTGGTGAACGGTTCCTTCTCGCGCTCGCGCAGGATCACCGAGGCGATCTTCCCGGCGAACCGCTCCTCACCGTAGACCTTGAGGATCCGGGCCAGCTGCCCGTGCGGGTAGGTGTTGAGCACGTCGGCGGCCGTCAGGCCCCGGGTCTGGTCCATCCGCATGTCGAGCGGCGCGTCCTGGGCGTAGGCGAAGCCCCGGTCGGCCTCGTCCAGTTGCATCGAGGAGACACCCAGGTCGAACAGGATGCCCTGGACCTTCCGGATGCCCAGGCCTGCCAGGACCGCGGGGATCTCGTCGTACACCGCGTGCACCAGGGTGGCGCGCTCGCCGAAGCGGGCCAGCCGCTCGCCGGCGAGCCTGAGCGCGGACGGGTCGCGGTCGACGGCGACGAGCCGGACCTCGGGGAACTGCGTGAGCAGCGCCTCACTGTGGCCGCCGAGCCCGAGCGTGCCGTCCACCACCACCGCGCCGGGCGCCGAGATCGCGGGGGCGAGCGCGTCGACGCAGCGCTGGAGCATCACCGAAACGTGCTTGGATGCCGGGCTGTCGGTGCTCATGCGCGGTGGCGCCCTTCTTCGGTGCGAAGCGCCCGTGATCAGGCCGCTGTGAAGCACCATTTTGGACCACTCGGGAGGCTTTCCCGCACGCCGCCCGTGGTCCCCGCCCGCTCGCCTGGGGAAGGAGTGGCCGCCCGGCACCGGGGAAGGTGCGCCAGGAGGCACGGAGCGGGAGGAGGCCGCGGGCGGCGTACCGGACGCACCGGTCAACCCGGAAGGCTCAGTTGACGGCCTGCGGCGGGTGTGCTCCACTGCGCCGCAACTCTATCGCGAGCGGGTCTCCAGTCAATCGTCCGCGACGGCGCACCACCCGGGCGGAGGTACACATCCGCGCAGGCCGGAGCGGTCGCCCCCGCTCCCGTCCCCCGGTCGGGCGCATGCGCACCCGCCCTGGCGCGCGCCGGGCAAACCGGGACAGACGGGACCAGACTGCCAGTGCGCCGCTCGCGCCCCGCTATGTGCTCCATCACACCGGTGCAATAGGTGCTCCCCACCCTCACCACAGCGGACAAAATCCTATTAGCGTCTTCCCCATGACAGTGACCCCCGAGCGGCCCACGCCGACCGCCGCTGCCGGCCAGACCGTGAACATCGTCGACCGCTTCGTCGAAGCGAACCGTGCCTACGCGGTGCAGTACCGCGACGGCGGGATGGACGCCCGTCCCGTCCAGCACGTCACCGTGGTCGCCTGCATGGACGCCCGGCTCGACCTGTTCGCCGCACTCGGCCTCGAACTCGGCGACGCCCACGTGATCCGCAACGCCGGCGGCGTCGTCACCGACGACACCATCCGCTCGCTCACCATCAGCCAGCGCGCCCTGGGCACCAGCTCGATCGCCCTGATCCACCACACCGGCTGCGGCCTGCTCGGCCTGACCGAGGACTTCCGCCGCGAACTCGAACTGGAGGTCGGCCAGCGCCCGCAGTGGGCCGTCGAATCCTTCATCGACCTGGACGGCGACGTCCGCCAGTCCATGCAGCGCGTCCGCACCTCCCCCTTCCTGCTGCACACCGACGACGTCCGAGGCTTCGTCTTCGACGTCCACACGGGACTCCTCCGCGAGGTCTTCTAACGAAGCCCACACAGCTCCGCAGCTCGCCAAAGTTGCACCATCCAGGGGCGCGGGGAACTGCGCGAGATCGGAAGGCACCGCGCCGCACCTCCCGACTTCGCGCAGTTCCCCGCGCCCCTGGGTAGTACCGGTGAATCTTCAGCAGTAAGCACCGCGCCCCCGGGGTAGTACCGGTGCACCTTCAGCGGCAAGCACCGCCCCCCGGACGAACCGGGACACTCCGGGCGTGTCGCCCGAGCGGGTGACTTCTGGCCGCCCGACAGGGAAGAATGCGGCTTCAGGCTAGACCCCGCACCACCTGGGGCTGCCTGGCCACGCGGCACCGCCCACCGACGGCCCGGCCCCAACCCGGAACCGCCCGGCACGCGGCCGCGTGATCGGGGTGGGGGCCGGGCTCGCGACGAGGTCCGGCAGGAATCGGGCCATGGGAGCTATCGGGTGACGACCTACAACGGACAGACCGCCGCAGTCGGAGCGGCCGCGCCACGTCCGGCCGGGCTGCACGAGCTCGGTGCGGTGGTCGAGCGGGTCCGCGACTCGGTGGAGAGTGTCATCGAGGGCAAGCCGGAGGCGGTCCGGATCGCCCTGACGGTGATGCTCGCCGAGGGCCACCTGCTGCTGGAGGACGTCCCGGGCGTCGGCAAGACCATGCTGGCCAAGGCGCTCGCCAGGTCGGTCGACTGCACCGTGCGCCGGATCCAGTTCACCCCCGACCTGCTGCCCTCGGACGTGACGGGCACCAGTGTCTTCGACCAGAACCGCCGGGACTTCGAGTTCCGCCCGGGCGCGATCTTCGCGCAGATCGTGGTCGGCGACGAGATCAACCGCGCCTCGCCGAAGACCCAGTCCGCGCTGCTGGAGTCGATGGAGGAGCGCCAGGTCACCATCGACGGCACCACCCACGCACTGCCCTCGCCGTTCATGGTGATCGCCACCCAGAACCCGGTGGAGATGGAGGGCACCTACCCGCTCCCCGAGGCGCAGCGCGACCGGTTCATGGCCCGGATCTCGATCGGCTACCCGAGCGCCGAGGCCGAGTTCCGGATGCTCGACCTGCACGGCGGCGCCAACCCGCTGGACGACCTCCAGCCGGTCGCGCACGCCCACGACATCCTCAAGCTGATCGACGTGGTCCGCACGGTGCACGTCGCCGACGCGGTCCGCCGGTACGCGGTCGACCTGGTCGCCGCCACCCGCTCCTCCCCCGAGCTGCGCCTCGGCGCCTCGCCCCGCGCCACCCTGCACCTGGTCCGGGCCGCCCGGGCCGCCGCCGCGCTGGAGGGGCGCGAGTACGTGGTGCCGGACGACATCCAGGCGCTCGCCGTCCCGGTGCTCGCGCACCGCCTGCTGCCCACCGCCGAGACCCAGCTCAGCCGCCGCAGCGCCGAGCAGGTCGTACTCGACCTGGTCGCCCGGCTGCCCGTCCCCCGTCCGCAGGGCCGGTTCTGAGGTGCCGCAGGCGGACAAGGCGTCAGGTCTGCGGACGGGCCTGCGCGGGCTGACCACCAGGGGCCGGTCCTTCCTGGCCGCCGGGATCACCGCGTCGCTCTGCGCATACGTCTTCGGGCAGGACGCGCTGCTCCAGGTCGGCGTGCTGCTCGCCGCGCTGCCGCTGGCCGCCGCCGCCCTGCTGCTGCGCACCCGCTACCGGGTGGCGGGCGGGCGGCGGCTCACCCCGCACCGGTCGGCCGCCGGCCAGGAGGCCCGGGTGCACCTGCGCCTGGACAACGTCTCCCGCGTCCCCACCGGCCTGCTGCTGCTGGAGGACAAGGTCCCGTACGTGCTCGGGCCGCGTCCGCGGTTCGTGCTGGACCGGGTCGAGCCGCGCGGTTTCCGCGAGGTCTCCTACCGGGTCCGGTCCGACCTGCGCGGCCGCTACCCGCTCGGCCCGCTCCAGCTGCGGGTCGCCGACCCGTTCGGGATGTGCGAGCTGACCCGGGCCTTCAGCGCCTCGGACGTGCTGACCGTCGTCCCGCAGGTGCAGGCGCTGCCGGCCGTCCGGCTGCCGGGCGAGTGGGCCGGGCACGGCGACAGCAACACCCGCACGCTGGCCCTGGCCGGCGACGACGACGTGATCCCGCGCGAGTACCGGCACGGCGACGACCTGCGCCGGGTGCACTGGAAGTCCACCGCCCGCTACGGCGAACTGATGGTCCGCCGCGAGGAGCAGCCGCTCAAGGCCCGCGCCACCGTCCTGCTGGACACCCGCGAGATCGCGCACCGGGGCAGCGGCCCCGCCTCCTCCTTCGAATGGGCCGTCAGCTGCGCCGCCTCCGTCGGCGTGCACCTGATGGAGCGCGGCTACCAGACCCGGCTGCTCACCGACACCGGCTTCGCGGTGCCGGGCCCGGACGGCGGCGGCGTCGGCAGCGTCGCCGAGTCGGCCGGCCTGCTGCTGGACGCGCTGGCCGTGGTCGGGCACTCCGACGGCGGAGGCATCGGCCGCGCCGACGAGGTGCTGCGGCTCGGCGGCGAGGGGCTGCTGGTGGCCGTCCTCGGCTCGCTGGACGACGAGCAGCTGGCCCGGCTCGGGCGGCTGCGCCGCCGGGCGGGCAGCGCGGTGGCCTTCCTGCTGGACACCGCGACCTGGTCCGGGCTGCGCCAGGTGATACCCGACACCCCCGACGACTCGGCCGCCCGGCAGGTGCAGCGGCTCCGCGAGTCGGGCTGGACGGTCCTGCCCGCCAGGGCCGGCGACTCGGTGCCCGCGCTCTGGCGGCTGGCCGACCGCTCCGCCAAGGCCGCCCCCTACCGGAACGAGGCCGGCCAGTGACCACCCGCGCGAAGTTGACGCTCTACTCGGCGCTCGCGACGGCGCTCGCCACCCTCTGCCTGACCCCGCTGGTCATCCCGAGCAACTGGGTCTTCCTCGCCTTCCTGCTGATCGCCGTGACCGCCGGCGCCGGCGCCGGGCTGCGCCGGCTCGCGCTGCCGCGCCTGCTGGTGGTACCGCTCCAGCTGGTGGTGGTCTGCTACGCGCTCCTGCTGACCTCGGTCGGCGGTTCGATGGCGTTCGGGCTGGTGCCCGGCGTCCGGGCGCTCGACCAGGTGAACACCCTGCTGCTCCAGGGCGGCACCGACATCCGGGAGTACGCCATCCCGGCTCCCGCGCACCCCGGCCTCCAGCTGATCCTGGTCTCCGCGGTGACGCTGGTCGCGGTGCTGGTCGACGCGCTCGCGGTGACCTTCCGGCGGGCGGCGGCGGCCGGGCTGCCGCTGCTGGCGATGTACTCGGCGGGCACCGGCCTGTCCGGCGGCAGCGAGGCGTGGCTCTGGTTCCTGTTCGCGGCCTCCGGCTTCCTGCTGCTGCTCTTCGCCGAGGGCCAGGACCGGCTCTCCCGCTGGGGGCGGGTCTTCCACGGGTCGGGCACCCAGGGCTCGCCGAACGCCCTCTCGCACAGCGGGCACCGGATCGGCTTGGTCGCGCTGGTCTGCGCGCTGATCGTGCCGGTCTTCGTCCCGCAGAGCGATCTGGGCCTGCTGGACGGCGGCGTCGGCACCGGCGGCGGGCGCGGCGTCGGCATCACCTCGCTCAACCCGGTGGTCGCCCTGACCGCCAACCTCAACCGGCCGAGCGACATCGAGCTGTTCCGCTACACCACCACCTCGCCCGACGCCGGTGAGATGTACCTGCGGATCGCCGCGCTCGACAGCTTCGACGGCGTCCAGTGGAAGGCCTCCGAACAGCGTCTGCAGTCCGTCCCGGCGCAGCTGCCCGCCCCGGACGGCCTCGGCGAGGGCGTCACCACCGGCCGGGTCGGCACCGACGTCCGGATCTCCGACCAGCTCAGCACCGACTGGCTGCCGCTGCCCTACCCCGCCGAGCACGTGCAGGTCCCGGGCAACTGGCGGTACGAGGCCACCACCCGGGCCCTGATCGGCGACAACGGCCAGAAGACCAACGGCGTGAACTACCACGTCGAGAGCCTGGACCTGCAACCCACCGCGGACCAGCTCCGGCAGGCCGCCGTCCCGTCCGCCGACATCCTGCAGAGGTACACCAAGCTGCCGGCCGACCTGCCGCCGGTGGTCGCCGACACCGCCAGGCGGGTCACCGAGGGCAAGGACACCCCGTACGACCAGGCGGTGGCGCTGCAGAACTGGTTCACCGGCGGCGAGTTCACCTACAAGCTCCAGGTGGACGCCGGGACCGGCAGCGACGCGATCGTCAAGTTCCTCCAGGACAAGACCGGCTTCTGCGTGCACTTCGCGGCGACGATGGCCGCGATGGCCCGCACCCTGGGCATCCCGTCCCGGGTGGCCATCGGCTTCGCACCGGGGGTGGACCAGGGCTCCGGCAGCTTCGTCGAGCGCAGCCAGGACTACCACGCGTGGCCGGAGCTGTACTTCCCCGGCACCGGCTGGCTGCGCTTCGAGCCGACGCCCCGGCGTGGCTCGGTGCCCGCCTACACCCGCGCGGACACCGCGCCGGCGCCGAGCGCCAGCGCCGCACCGACCACCTCCGCGCCGACCGCCGACACCTCGGCCGGGCCGAGCGCGAGCAGCAGCTGCGCCGGTCCCGGGCACCGGGTCCTGGACTGCGGGAACGAGTCGGCGGTGACGGTCGCCGCGCCGCACCGGGCCGCCTGGTGGCTCTCCTGGCAGGCGCTGGCCGCCTTCGCGACCGTCCTGCTGCTGCTCGCCCTGCTGACCGCGCCGATGCTCTGGCGGGCCCGGCTGCGCCGCCGCAGGCTCGGGGCCGGGCGGCACCTGCCGGGCGCGCGGGCCGGTGGGGCCGGCACCGCGGGCGAGCTGGGCGACGCACAGGTGCTGGCCGCCTGGGAGGAGCTGATCGACAGTGCCTGGGACCTGGGCATCCCCCCGGACGAGGCCGGCACCCCGCGCCTGACGGCCCGGCGGCTCGCCGAGACCGGGCAGCTGGACGCCACCGCCGCCGCCGCGGCGGGCCGGGTGGCGCTGGCCACCGAGCAGGTGCTGTACGCCCGCGAGCCGCTCCCGCACCCGCCGCTGGGTCCGGACGTCCGGACCGCCACCGACGGCCTGCGTGCCGCCGCCGGGCGGCGCGGACGGGCCCGCGCGGTGCTGCTGCCGGCCTCCTCGGTACGGGTCTGGTGGCGGACGGCCGACCGGGTGATGACCTTCCGGGAGAACCTCCGCGCCCGGGCCGCCCGGACCGGCGGCGCGCTGCGGGCCCGGCTCCGGCGGCCGGGGCGGTCGGACCGGCCGTGAGCCGCTGACGGCAACGGGTCAACGGGTCAACGGGTCAGGAACGGGTGAGGGCGGACAGTCGGTGACTGTCCGCCCTCGTGTTCGTCGACCTCGTCGGTCCGGCACGTCCGACGTGTCGGTCCGTCCTGTGGTGGATGCGGCAGGTGCAGTGGATGCAGTGGATGTCGTGAGCGTGATGTCGCAGTGGATTCCGCGCCGGTCGCCCGGTCAGATACCGTCCTGCTCGTCGCGACGCCGCTGCCAGCGTTGCTCCATGCGATCCATCACACCGGCCTTGCGGCGCGGAGGCGGAGTCACCTTGGGACCCGCTCCATGCCCGACCGGGCCGCGCCTCCAGCCGGTGACGGCGAGGACCGCGCAGCCCAGCATCACCAGGAACCCGACGACACTCACCCAGATCTGCTGAGCGACCATGCCCCCCATCAGGAGAGCAATACCCACCACGAACCCTGCGGCGGCCTGGTAGACCCTCCGACGGGTGTAGGTGCGCAGCCCGGTTCCCTCAAGCGCTGACGCGAACTTGGGATCTTCGGCGTACAGCGCTCGCTCCATCTGCTCGAGCAGTCGCTGCTCGTGCTCCGAGAGCGGCACGGAATCCTCCTACTCGTCGGTCGCGGGGCGACCGGTCCGCCACCCCTGGCCCGGTCCTGTGTGGTCCATATGCCCCATGCGTCTGGCTGTCATGCTTTCCGGCTTTACCCAGATCATACGGTCCTCCGGCGCGGTTGGGGGTGGTCGAGCTCACGTGGCCCGGGCCACGTCCGCGCGGTGTCCCGCACGGTTCCCAACGCCGCAGGACCGGTACAAGTGCCCGGGTGGGTGGAATCTTCCGGAGCGGGGGCTCCGCCGGTCAGCCGAGCGAGCCGAGCAGGTGCAGCTGGGTGGCCACGGCGTGGAAGGCCGGCTGCTCGGCGGCGGCCTGCTCCAGCTTGAGCAGCGCCTCCATCGCGCCGGGCTCGGTGTCCACCAGGACACCCGGGACGAGGTCGGCGAAGACCCGGACGCCGTGGACCGACTCGACCCGCAGGCCGGCCGCCCGGGCCAGGCCGTCGAGCTCCTCGGCGGTGAAGCGCCGGGGCATCGGGTCGTTGCCGCCCCAGCGCCCGTCGGGGGCGTCCAGGACGGCGCGGGCCTCGTTGAAGTGGCCGGCCAGCGCGCGGGCCAGCACGGCGCCGTTGCGGTTGGCGGCGAGCAGGCTGAGCAGACCGCCCTGGCGCAGCGTCCCGGTGAGGCTGGCGAGCGCCTCCGCCGGGTCGTCGACCATCTCCAGCACCCCGTGGCAGAGCACGGCGTCCACAGTGGCCGGCCGGACCACGTCCGGCAGGGTCTGGGTGTCGCCCTGGACGGCGCGCACCAGGTCGGTGACACCGGCCTCGGCGGCCCGGCGCTCCAGCGCGAACAGCGCGTCGGGGCTCGGGTCGACCACCGTCACCCGGTGGCCGAGCCGGGCCACCGGCACCGCGAAGTTACCGGTGCCGCCGCCCGTGTCCAGCACGTCCAGCACCGGCTGGTCCAACTCGACGGCCCGCTTCTCCAGGGCCGTCCGTACCACCTCCCACACCACGGCGGTACGCAGGGCACTGCGGGGACGTGTCGGGTACAAGGCGGGAGCTCCTCGGCACAGGGGTTCGCTGAACAATCTCCCCACACCTTAGACCGCGCGTGCATCCTGTTGAGCGGTGTCCAGGGGTAACGGCTGGGCCGGCGGCTGGGGGTGGAGGCCGAGCAGGCGCTGGACGATGCGCAGGTAGAGCGCGGTGTTGCGGATCAGGTCGTCGGCGTCCCGCGTGCTCGCGGCGCTGCGGATGCCCGCTTCGGCGGCCGCCCGGCGGCGCGCGCCCGCCGCGAAGTAGACGGCCCACTCGGAGAGTTCGGGGGCCACCTCGGGCAGCAGGTCCCAGGCGCTGCGGATCGCGTGCCGACGGCGCGGGTTCTTCTCCGGACGCCCCCGGACGGCCAGCACCGCGGCCGTGGTGCGCAGTGCGGCCAGGTGGGCGGTGGCGTACCGCTGGAGCGGGTCGTCGTACTGGCGGGCCTGGATGAGCGTGGTGTGGGCGTGCCGCAGCAGGTCGAGGGCGGCGGGCGGCGCGGAGGCCCGGAGCAGGACCGGGTGGACGTCGGCACCCCGGCCGGGTGCGGGTGCGGGCACGGGTGCCGGCACGAGTGCGGGGGTGGGGGTGGGTGCGGGCACGGCTGGGCGGCGGCTGACGGTCTCAGGGTGACTGATGGTCATGGAATCCCCCGGTCCGAAGCGGGCAGGACGGGCCTGGTGACCCGTACTCCTCCATCGTGAACCGCGCCACTGACAATCCGTTGACGATCCGTGCCCTGTTCCGTCACACCGGTCACATCAGTCACACCGGCCACCCCCGGACAGCCTGCGCCGCCGGGTGGCGCCCCGGGTACGGTGTGGCCCGACCGTCCGGGGTTCGGGCGGCAGGTTCGGAGGGGAGCTCGTCCGTGGGTATCGTCCCGTTGATCTTCACCAGTGGCTGGGCGAGCGGCGTCAACGCCTACGCCGTGGTGCTGCTGCTCGGTCTGCTCGGCCGCTTCGACGGGGCCCACGCGGTGCCGCCCGCGCTGGAGCGTACCGACGTGCTGATCGTCGCGGCCGTGCTGTTCCTGTGCGAGGCGGTCGCCGACAAGATCCCGTACGTGGACACCGTCTGGGACGCCGTGCACACCGTGATCCGCCCGATCGCGGGCGCGACGGTGGCCGCACTGCTGGCGGGCCAGCACCCCGGCTCGCTCGGCCAGGTCGCCGCCGGAGCGCTGGGCGGTACGACGGCACTGGTCAGCCACTGCATCAAGGCCTCCTTGCGGATGGCGGTCAACACCTCCCCCGAACCCGCCTCGAACATCCTGCTCAGCATCGCCGAGGACCTCTCGGTGGCCGCCCTGGTGACGCTGGCGATCTTCCACCCCTGGGCCGCCGCGTCGATCGCCTCGACACTCCTGGTCGTCGGCCTGGTCCTGGTCTGGTTCGCCGTCACCCGGATCCGGCGTTTCCTCCGCAACCGCCGCAGCCGCCGGGCCGCAAGGCGCTTGCAGCCGGCTTGACGCACCCGGGCAACCCCAGCAGGGTCGCGGGGAACTGCGCGCGCAACCGTGCACCACCGTGGAGCCTGGCCGCGCAGTTCCCCGCGCCCCTGGGGGAGCCCCGTCCTGAACGGTCAGCTACACCCCTGGCCGCGCAGCGGAACCGCACCCGCCCGAGCAACCCCAGCAGGGTCGCGTGGGGGCACCTGGGAGGAGGTGCCCGGCCGGGCCGTGAACGCAGGCTGCGACCCGGAGGGGAACCGAGCTGCGCCTAAGATCTGTCGAATGGCGCAGATCGTGATCATCGGAGCGGGAATGAGCGGCCTGGCCGCCGCCTCGCGGCTGGCCACCCTCGGGCACCGGGTGACGGTCTGCGAAGCGAGCGGCACGTACGGCGGACAGGTCGGCCGGTACGAGCGGGACGGCTTCGCGTTCGACACCGGGCCGACCCTGCTCACGCTGCCCGCCGTCTACCGCGACCTGGCGCTCAAGACCGGCCGGGAGCCGCTGGAGGAGCTGGTCGGGCTCGGCCCGGTCGAGCCGGAGAGCCGGCACCTGTTCCCGGACGGGACGGACCTGGTGCTGCCCAACGCCTCCCGGGGCGGGGTCGGGCAGGCGCTGGACGCCGCTTTCGGTGCGGGGTCGGGCGAGCGCTGGGGCGAGGTGACCAACCGGGCCCGCGCGGTCTGGGAGGCCACCCGGCGCCCGCTCCTGGAGGAGCCGCTCCCGGAGGATCCCGAGCCGCTGTTCCGGGACCCGTACCCGGCTCCGCCGCGCCGGGGCCTGGCCAGGCTGTCCCGGCGCACCCGCACGCTGGCCGACGTGGCCGAACGCGAGCTCGGCGGGCACCCGGGGCTGACCGCCCTGCTCCAGGAGCACGCGCTGCGCTTCGGCCTCGACCCGCGCGAGGCCCCGGCGGGGGCGACGGTGCTGCCGTACATGGAGCAGTCCTTCGGCGTCTGGTACGTCCAGGGCGGCATGCGGGCACTGGCCGACGCGGTCCACCGGCGGTGCGGGCAGCGCGGGGTGGAGTTCCGCTTCGACACCCCCGTCACCGAGGTGCTGACCGAGGGCGGCCGGGCCTGCGGGGTCGTCGCGGGCGGTGAGCGCCTGCCGGCCGACCTGGTGCTCTCCTGCACGCAGGACCTCGCGGGGCTCGCGGGTCACGCCGCCGCCGCGCGCGAACCGGCCTGGGGCCGGTTCAGTGTCCTGCTGGCCCTGCGCGGCACCCGCCCGGCCGGGACGCCGGTGCGCACGGTGGTGCACGCCCACGACAACGCCCGCGAGCTCGACGCGCTCACCGACCACCCCGATCTGCCCCGGCACCCGACCGTCCAGATCCACCGCCCCGACGACCCGTCCCTCGTCCCGGACTCCGGGCACGAGGCGGTCACCCTCACCGTCACCGTCCCGACCTGGGACGAACTCGCGGAACTGGCACCGGACTTCGACGCCTACGCCGACCACCTGCTGGACCACCTGGCCGGTGCCGGCCTCGACCTGCGGGAGCGGATCGCCTGGCGCGAGCTGCTGACCCCGGACGTCCTCGGCCCGCACACGCCCCCGTCCCTCGCCGGAGCCGGCGGCCGGTTCCTCGCCCCGCCCGGCCGCTCCCCGCTGCCCGGCCTGCACCTGATCGGCGCCACCGTCCACCCGGGCGGCGGCCTGGCCCGCGCGGGCATGTCGGCCTCCATCACCGCCACCGGGATCGGACCGGCCTGACCCCTCCCGCATGCGCGGGGCCTGCGCGAGGCCGAGGATGAGCGGTGAGCGGTAGCTTCACCCACCGCACGGGAGGACGGCATGTCCGAATTCCAGCAACGCAGCCGGCAGAGCACCGACGCCGACATCCTGGCGGAGATCAACACCATGGTCGAAGCCGAGCGGACCCTGCGGGACCGGCTCGCCTCCGGCCAGGCGGAGGCCGACCAGGCCCAGAAGGACCTGGCGGCCCTGGAGGTCAGGATCGACCAGTCCTGGGACCTGCTGCGCCAGCGCCGGGCCCGCTCCGAGTTCGGCGACAACCCCGACGAGGCCAGGCTCCGCCCCGCCGCGCAGGTCGAGGCCTACGACTCCTGACCGCGATTGCTGACCGCGCGGCTCAGTGCTGCTGCTGGCCCCAGGGCTGGTAGCCGTAGGCGGGCTGCTCGGCCACCACGTGCTGCCCGTAGGGATCCTGGTACTGCTGCCGGCCGTACGGGTCCTGGTACTCGGGCTGCTGCTGCGGCTGCCCGTACGGGTCCTGGTACTGGGGCTGCTGCGTGCCGTACGACTGGTCGTAGCCGTAGACCGGCTGCTGCTGCGGCTGCTGCCACTGCTGCTGGTCGGCGTACTGCTCCTGGTACTGGGGCTGCTGGTAACCGGGCTGGTAGTACTGCTCGGGCTGCTGCTGGTGCTGCTGCTCGTAGTAGGCGGGGGCGGGGTCCTCGGTGTAGACGCCGTCCTCGGGCGCGAGCTCCTGCATCCGGTCGAACTCGAACGGGACGGGCGCCTCCTCGGGCTCCACCGGGCCGACCTCACCGACCGGCTCGACCGCCGCCTCGGCGGCCACCGCCGCCCCGCCCGTGGCGGCCGCGAGCAGCGGCACCCGGGCGAGCGGGCCGGGGAGGCTGCCGTCCGGGCCGCGCAGCGACCAGTGGCCGGCCCGGCCCTTCTTGACGGCGAGGGTGACGAAGACCTGTCCGGTGGCGAACGCGGCGGCGCCCGCCCCGATCACCGGCACCGAGTTGACCGCCATCCCGGCGACCACGCAGAGGAACCCGGCCAGCGCCAGGGCCCGCCAGTGCAGCGGCGCGCGGTGCTGGAGGAGCAGCTCGGCGGTCAGCCAGAGCGCGACCACCGCCAGTGCGGCATACAGCAGCAGGTACCCGATGCCCATGATGCCTCCAGTCACGTACCCGCGCGTGTGCGGCGACTGTACAGGCTCGGTGCCCCGGGACTCACATCTTCGCGGGTAACGGTCAGCGCTGGTGCAGGCCCAGGTTCTGGTAGATCTCCAGCGTCGCGGTGGAGTGGTTGAGGGTGATGAAGTGCAGGCCGGGAGCACCCTCGGCGAGCAGCCGCTCGGACATCGCGGTGGCGTGCTCGATGCCCACCGCGCGCAGCGCCTCGGAGTCCTCGGCGACCGCGCGCAGGCGCCGCTCCAGCTCGGCGGGGAAGGGCGAGCCGCTGAGCTGCGGGAAGCGTTCCAGCTGCTTGGCGTTGGTGACCGGCATGATCTCCGGGATGATCGGGACCTCGCAGCCGGCCGCCGCGACCCGGTCGCGCAGCCGGAGGTAGTCCTCGACCTCGAAGAACATCTGGGTGATCGCGTAGTCCGCGCCCGCCCGGCACTTGGCGACGAAGTGCCGGATGTCCTCGTCCCAGCTGTCCGAGCGCGGGTGCATCTGCGGGAAGGCGGCCACGCCGACGCAGAAGTCCCCGATGCCGCGGATCAGCTCGACCAGCTCGTACGCGTACGTCACACCCTGCGGGTGGCGGACCCACTCGCCGCGCGGGTCACCGGGCGGGTCCCCCCGGACGGCGAGGACGTTGCGCACGCCCTGGTCCGCGTACTGGCCGATGATGTTGCGCAGCTCGGCGATCGAGTGGTCGACGGCGGTGAGGTGCGCGACGGGTGTGAGCGTGGTCTCGGTGGCGATCCGGCCGACCAGGTCGACGGTACGGCCGCGCGAGGAGCCGCCGGCGCCGTACGTCATGCAGACGAAGTTGGGGTCGAGCGACTCCACCCGGCGGATCGCGTCCCAGAGTCTGGTCTCGCCGACCTCGGTGCGCGGGGGCATGAACTCGAAGGAGAACGAGCGGTCCCCGGCCGCCAGCAGCTCTCGCACGGTCTGCGCGTGGTCGGTTCTGGTGGAGGGGATCCCGAGTGCCATGCTGGCAGGTTAGCCGGATCCGCGAATCCGGTGGCAGTCGAGGTCCACCCAATGAGACGGCCCGGCCCGTTCGGGCTAATCCCCGGGCACAGGTGCTTGGTAGAGGCACTGACGACCGTCCCGTTACGCTGGCATTTCCACCCCAGCGAACCGGAGTCCCATCGTGCCCACGCCCAACGGTCGGCCGGCCGGCCCCATAGACGTGGAGGCCGTCCGCGAGCGCGTCAACGCGGCCCTCGCCGAGTTCATGGACGGGCAGTCCGTACTGCTCGCCAAGATCTCGCCGCAGCTGGTCCCCGCGGCCGACGCACTGCGCGAGTTCCTGCTCGACGGTGGCAAGCGGCTGCGCCCGGCCTTCTGCTACTGGGGCTGGCGCGGAGCCGGCGGCAGCGCCGACAGCGAGGGCATCACGCACGCGGCGGCGGCGCTGGAGCTGCTCCAGGCGAGCGCGCTCGTCCACGACGACCTGATGGACCGCAGCGACACCCGGCGCGGCCTGCCCTCGGTGCACCGCCGGTTCGAGGCGCTGCACCGCGACAGCGGCTGGCGCGGCGACCGCGAGCAGTACGGCGCCTCGGCGGCCGTCCTGCTCGGCGACCTGCTGCTGATCTGGTGCGACGAGCTCTTCATCCGCTCGGGCCTGCCCTCCGCGCGGGTGCTGGCGGCGAAGCCCGCCTTCGACCTGATGCGGACGGAGGTGATGGTCGGCCAGTACCTGGACGTCCTGGAGCCGGTCGCCGGGGACTCCGCCGACGAAGGGGCGCTGCAGCGGGCCCGAACGGTGCTGCACTACAAGTCGGCGAAGTACACCATCGAACGCCCGCTCCAGGTCGGCGCCCTGCTGGCCGGGGCCGACCCCGAGCTGGTCGCGGCGTACTCCGCGTTCGGGCTGCCGCTGGGCGAGGCGTTCCAGCTCCGCGACGACCTGCTGGGGGTCTTCGGCGACCCGGCCGTCACGGGCAAGCCCGCCGGGGACGACCTGCGCGAGGGCAAGCGGACCCTGCTGGTCGCCCACGCGATGCGCGGCCTGAGCCGCGCCGACGCCCGCCACCTGGACGAACGCCTCGGCGCGGCCGACCTGACGGCCGAGGAGATCCCCGTCCTGCGGACGCTGGTCGAACGCAGCGGCGCGGCGGACCTGGTCGAGCAGCGGATCGACGAACTGATGCGGGATGCGCTGGCCGCGCTGGAGGCGGCCCCCCTGGCGGACCCGCAGGCCCGCACCGTCCTCCTCGCCCTCGCCGAGGCGGCAACCGTCCGCAAATACTGAGACGCGGGCCCTCAGGGCGCTGGCTCACCGTTCAGGACAGGGTTCCCCCAAGGGGCGCGGGGAACTGCGCGACCAGGGCACGACGTAGGTGCACGGTTGCGCGCGCAGTTCCCCGCGCCCCTGTTGTGGTTGCCCAAGTGCGTACGGTTCCGCTGCGCCGCCGCGGTGGTTACCGTGAGCTCGACGGTTTCCGCGGGCCGCTAGGCCGCTTCGCGGAGGCGACGGGCCAGTTCCGCCGCCGCCGCGCCGGGATCGGCTGCCGCGGTGACGGCCCGGACGACGACGACCCTGCGGGCGCCGGCTGCGAGGACCTCGTCCAGGTTGGTGAGGTCGATGCCGCCGATCGCGAACCACGGGCGGTCCGTGGTCTGCTGCGCCGCGTACGAGACCAACCCGAGTCCGGGGGCGTGGCGGCCGGGCTTGGTCGGGGTGGGCCAGACCGGGCCGGTGCAGAAGTAGTCCACGCCGGGCTCGGCGACCGCCGCGTCGACCTCCGACTCGGCGTGGCAGGAGCGGCCGATCACGACGCCCTCGCCGAGGATCGCGCGGGCCGCCGGGACGGGCAGGTCGTCCTGGCCCAGGTGCAGCACCTGGGGGCGGGCCGCGTGGGCGACGTCCGCGCGGTCGTTGACCGAGAAGAGCTTGCCGTGCCGGCGGGCGGCGTCGGCGAAGACCTCCAGGTACTCCAGCTCCTGCCGGGCCTCCAGGCCCTTGTCGCGGAGCTGGACGATGTCCACGCCGCCGGCCAGCACCGCGTCCAGGAACTCGGGCAGGTCGCCCTGCTCGCGCCGGGCGTCGGTGCACAGGTAGAGCCGGGCGTCGGCCAGTGCGGTCCGCGCGTCCGTCATCAGAGCAGCTCCGCCTGGGCCCGGCGCTTCACCTCGGTGCCGCGGTTCTCGACCAGGGCCTGGATCGGGCTGCCGGGCAGCGTCGGGTCCTCGGTGAAGAGCCACTCCAGGATTTCCTCGTCGGTCATCTTGGCGTCGCGCAGCAGCGTCATGGTGCCGGAGAGGTGCTTGACCAGGCCGGGGCCGTCGATGAAGGGGGCCGGGACCTGGAGGGACTTGTTGGGGCCGCGTCGGACAGCGATCAGCTGCCCGGACTTCACCATGTCGCGGACCTCGGTGACGGGGACACCCCACTGCTCGGAGATGTCGGGCAGGTACAACCATGCCGGGACAAGGGATTCAATCTTCGACTCGATCTCGCTCACAGGCACCAGACTGCCACCTCCCGGCACCTCGGCGCTAAACGGCTCCACCGTGGGCCCCGGCGGACGGGACCTAGGCGACCGCTGCCTTGAGCTGCACGTCGGGATCGGCCGCGAGCGCACGGTCCAGCGCCGCACCGGCGGCGATCAGCTTGCGGCCCTGGTTGAGGTCGCGCGGACGGTCCACCGTCAGCATCCCGACCAGTCGGCCCTCGCGCAGCCAGAGGACCGACCAGGACGGCTCGGCGGCCGACCCGCGCCGGACCACCTCGTCCGCACCGGCGTGCCGGCCGGCGTACTGGACCATCCGCCCGAACTGCTCCGACCAGAAGTACGGCACCGGGTCGTACGGCTCCCCCGCGCCGAGGATCGAGGCGGCCGCCGCCCGGCCGGACTGCAGCGCGTGGTCCCAGTGCTGGACGGTGAGCCGCAGGCCCGAGCGGGCCGAGGGGTAGGAGACGCAGTCGCCGACGGCCCAGACGCCCGGGGCGCCGGTGCGCAGCCGGTCGTCGACGAGCACCGCGCCGGCCGCGTCGAGCGGGACGGCGCTGCCGGCCAGCCAACGGGTGGCGGGGCGGGCGCCGATGCCGACCACCACCTCGTCGGCGGGTACCCGGGAGCCGTCGGCGAGCAGCACGGCGTCCGGCTCGACGGCCGCCACCGCGACCCCGCAGCGCAGCTCGGCCCCGGCCTGCGCGTACCAGTCGGCCATCAGCAGGCCGATCTCGGCGGGCAGCGCGCCCGCCAGCGGCCCGGGGCCGGCCTCGATCACCGTCACCTCGCAGCCCAGCTGCCGGGCCACCGTCGCCGTCTCGGCGCCGATCCAGCCCGCGCCGACCAGGGCGATCCGGGCGCCGGGCACCAGCCGGGCCCGCAGCGCGAGCGCGTCGTCGACCGTCCGCAACACGTGGGTGCCCAGTACCCCCGGCAGCGGGACGGCGGCCGCGCCGGTGGCGATCACCAGCCCGCCGTACGGGAGTTCGCCCGCGTCGGTGTGCAGCACGCCGGGCTCGACGCCGGTGGCGCGGCGGCCGGGGAGCAGCTCGACGCCGTAGTGGTCCCAGTCGATGTCGAGGGCGGTCGAGTCCCGCTTGCCGAGCAGCACGTCCTTGGAGAGCGGCGGCCGGTCGTACGGGAGGTGCGGCTCCTCGCCGACCAGGGCGATCCGCCCCTGCCAACCGCCCTGCCGGAGCGCGAGCACGCACTGCGCGCCCGCCATGCCGGCCCCGACCACTACCACCCGTTCCGTACCCGTCAGCTCAGCCACGCCCGACACCCTATCCAGGGGCGTCCACCCTTCGTACGTGTCTTCGGTGGAACGGACACCCGGCGTTATGGTGGGGGGCACCCTCATCACGGGAGCCCGGCGTACCGGGCTGAGAGGCGGGCTGACACGGCCTGCGACCGTCCGAACCTGATCCGGGTCATTCCGGCGAAGGGAGAATCCTGACTGTGGCACGCACGAAGACACCCGACGTCCTGGTGGTCGGCGGCGGCATCATCGGCCTCGGCGTCGCCTGGCGCACCGCGCAGCGCGGGCTGGACGTCACGGTGGTCGACCCGGCCCCCGGCGGCGGCGCCGCCCAGGTCGCGGCGGGGATGCTGGCACCGGTGACCGAGCTCCAGTACGGCGAGGAGCCGCTGCTGCGGCTCGGGATGGCCTCGAACGAGCGGTACGCGGCCTTCACCGCCGAGCTGAGCGAGGCGACCGGACTGGACACCGGCTACCGGCGGACGGGCACGCTCGCCGTCGCGCTGGACGCCGACGACCGGGAGGAGCTCCGCGAGCTGCACGGCTTCCACCAGCGGCTCGGCCTGACCTCGCACTGGCTGACCGGCCGGGAGTGCCGGAAGCTGGAGCCGATGCTCGCGCCGGGCGTGCGCGGCGGGCTGCACGTGACGGACGATCACCAGGTGGACGGGCGCCGCCTGGCCGCCGCCCTGGTCGAGGCCTGCTCCCGCGCCGGGGTGCGGCTGCACCGGGCCTCGGCCGCCGAACTGCTCGTCACCGGCGGGCGGGCGAGCGGGGTCCGGCTGGACGACGGCGAGCAGGTGGCCGCCGAGCAGGTCGTGCTCGCCGCCGGACCGTACAGCCACCTGCTGCCAGGTCTGCCGGAGGGCGTGCTGCCCGCGATCCGCCCGGTCAAGGGGCAGATCCTGCGGCTGCGGATCCCGCGGCCGTACGCACCGTTCCTCTCCCGCAACGTCCGCGCCGTGGTGCGCGGTCAGCACGTCTACCTGGTGCCGCGCGCCGACGGCGAGTTGGTGATCGGGGCCACCAGCGAGGAGCAGGGGTACGACACCACCGTGACGGCGGGCGGCGTGTACGAGCTGCTGCGCGACGCCCACGAACTCGTGCCGGGCCTGACCGAACTCCCGCTGGTCGAGACCGCCGCCGGGCTGCGGCCGGGCTCCCCGGACAACGCCCCGCTGCTCGGACCGACCGCACTGCCCGGGCTGGTCGCCGCGACCGGCCACTACCGCAACGGCGTGCTGCTCACGCCGGTGACGGCGGATCTGCTCGCCGAACACCTGGCGACGGGCACCGTGCCCGCGCTCGCCGCCCCCTTCTCCCCCAGCCGCTTCACGACGAAGGCCGCCGCATGAACGAGACCTCACTCACCGCCATCGCGCTCACCGTCAACGGCGAGCCCCGCGAGGTGTCCCCCGAGACCACGCTCGCCGAGGTGGTCGCGACGCTGAGCCCGTCCCCGTCCGGCGTGGCGGCGGCGCTGAACGAGGCCGTGGTGCCGCGCAGCGCCTGGTCCGCGACCGGGCTGCGCGCGGGCGACCGGGTGGAGATCCTCACCGCCGTCCAGGGAGGCTGAGCGCCGTGGCGGACGACCTGCTGACCATCGCCGGCACCACCTTCGGCTCACGCCTGATCATGGGCACCGGCGGCGCGCCGAGCCTGGAGATCCTGGAGCAGGCGCTGCGCGTCTCGGGCACCGAGCTGACCACCGTCGCGATGCGCCGGGTGAACACGGCCACCCAGGGGTCCGTCCTGGACGTGCTGACCCGCAACGGCATCCGGATCCTGCCGAACACCGCCGGGTGCTACACCGCCGGGGAGGCCGTGCTGACGGCCCGGCTGGCCCGCGAGGCGCTCGGCACCGACTGGGTGAAGCTGGAGGTCATCGCGGACGAGCGGACCCTGCTACCCGACCCGATCGAGCTGCTGGACGCCGCCGAGACGCTGGTGGACGACGGCTTCACCGTCCTCCCGTACACCAACGACGACCCGGTGCTGGCCCGGAAGCTGGAGGACGTCGGCTGCGCGGCGATCATGCCGCTGGGCTCGCCGATCGGCTCGGGGCTCGGCATCCGCAACCCGCACAACTTCCAGCTGATCGTGGAGAGCGCCGGCGTCCCGGTGATCCTGGACGCCGGTGCGGGCACCGCCTCCGACGTGGCGCTCGCGATGGAGCTCGGCTGCTCGGCCGTGATGCTGGCCTCCGCGGTCACCCGCGCCCAGGACCCGGTGCTGATGGCCGACGCGATGCGGCACGCCGCCGAGGCCGGCCGGCTCGCCTTCCGGGCCGGCCGCATCCCGCGCCGCTTCCACGCCGAGGCCTCCTCCGCGATGGCGGGCCGCGCCGACCTCGACCACCGCGAACGCCCCGCCTTCTGACCCGGACCCGCCCCCAGCGGGCCCTGCCCGGGCGGAGCCCACGTCGCAGGGCTGTCACAACCCCGCGCCGCCCGGGCGGCCCCGGACCGGCCGCCCCTAGACTCTCCTGGTGGACATGACGCTGCGCGACCCGCTGATCGGTACCCTGCTGGACGGCCGGTACCGGGTGGAGCAGCACGTGGCGACCGGCGGCATGGCGACGGTCTACCGCGGCACCGACACCCGCCTGGACCGGGTGCTCGCGCTGAAGGTGATGCACCCGGCGCTCGCTGCGGACCGCGAGTTCACCGAGCGCTTCATCCGGGAGGCCAAGGCCGTCGCCCGGCTCGCCCACCCCAACGTGGTGAACGTCTTCGACCAGGGCGCCGACGGGCAGAGCGTCTTCCTGGCGATGGAGTACGTCCCCGGCCGCACCCTGCGCGACGTCCTGCAGGACCGGGGCGCGCTGAGCGTCCGGGCCGCGCTGGACATCCTGGAGCCGGTGCTGGCCGCCCTCGGCGCGGCCCACCGGGCCGGGCTGGTGCACCGGGACGTCAAGCCGGAGAACGTGCTGATCACCGACAACGGCCTGGTCAAGGTCGCCGACTTCGGTTTGGTCCGGCTGCTCTCGGGGGCGGACGGCACCGCGACGACCACCACCTCGGCGGGCACCGTGCTCGGCACCGCCTCCTACCTCGCACCGGAGCAGATCCGCCAGGACGGCCCGACCGACCAGCGGGTGGACGTCTACGCGGCGGGCATCCTGCTGTACGAGATGCTCACCGGCAGCAAGCCGCACACCGGGGACAGCCCGATGCAGGTGCTCTACCAGCACCTGAACGTGGACGTGCCGCCGCCCTCGCGGGTCGCCCCGGCCGTCGGCCCGGAGCTGGACGCGATAGTCGCCACCGCGACCGCCCGCGACCCGCAGGCCCGCCCGTACGACGCGGTCGAGCTGCTCGCGGCCCTCCAGCGGGCCCGGCGCGCGCTCACCCCGGCCCGGTTGGACGCCGAGCCGCCCGCCTCCGCCCGGCCGACCCCGCAGTACCCGACGGGTGAGGTCACCTCGCTGCTCGCGCCGCTGGAGCGGACGAGCGTGCTGGAGGTCCCGCCGCCGCTGCTGCACACCCGGCCGTTCGACGAGCCCGCGCCCGTCCGGGCCCGGGGGCCGCGCCGCTCGCGCCGGCCGCTGATCTGGGGGTCGGTGGTCGCCGCCCTGCTGGTGCTGGTCGGCGGGGCGACGTACTTCCTGTCCGGCGCGCTCTACGCGACGGTGCCGAGCGTGCTGGGGCAGTCCCAGGCGCAGGCGGTGGGCACGCTGAACGGCGCCGGGCTGCAGGGCGTGTTCGGCCAGCAGTTCAGCGAGACCGTGCCGAGCGGCCAGGTGCTGGCGACCGACCCGGCGGTGGGGCAGCGGATGCGCCGGAGCGACCCGGTGAAGGTCACCCTCTCCAAGGGCCCGGAGCGGATCGCCGTGCCCGACGTGGTCGGGCAGCCGCTCGCCCAGGCCCAGCAGGCGCTGACCGGCGCCCGGCTGACCCCGGGCACGACGACGGAGGAGTTCAGCGACACCGTCCCCGCCGGTTCGGTCGTCGGCGTCACCCCCGCCGTGGGGCAGCAGCTCAAGGTGGACGCACCCGTGTCCCTGGTGGTCAGCAAGGGCATGGTCCCGGTGCCGAACGTGGTGGGGCTGAGCCAGGACGACGCGGCCAAGGCGCTGAGCAAGGCGGGCTTCAAGTCGAAGAGCACCGGGCTCAACCTGTTCGGCACGGCCAAGGTGTCCGGCCAGACCCCGCCGGCCGGCCAGCCGCGCCCGCAGGGCACCGTGGTGACCGTCAACTTCGGACTGTTCTAGCCCACCCCCCCGGGCGGGGGTTCAGCGCAACGGCCCGTCGCCGGGCTCCTCCTGGTACGAGTAGCGCTGCTCCGACCAGGGGTCGGCGCGGTTGTGGTAGCCGCGCTCCTCCCAGAAGCCCCGGCGGTCGGCCCGCATGTACTCGACCGCGCGCACCCACTTGGGGCCCTTCCACGCGTACAGCTGCGGAACCACCAGCCGGACGGGGAAGCCGTGCTCGACGGTGAGCGGTTCGTCGTTGTGGTGGGTGGCGAAGACCGTACCGGCGGCGGCGAAGTCGGCGAGGCTCAGGTTGGAGCTGTAGCCGTACTCGGCCCAGACCATCACATGGGTGACGTTGTCGGCGGGCGGCACCCGGTCGAGGACGGTCGCCGCCGCCACCCCGCTCCACTCGTTGCCGAGCATCGAGAACCGGGTGACGCAGTGGAGGTCGCCTCGCACGGTGACCGTCGGCAGGGCGCGGAACTCTTCGAAGTCCCAGCTGTGCTTCTCGGCCGAGGCGGTCGCCCCGAAGACCTGGAAGTCCCAGGTCAGCGGCTTGAAGCGGGGTACCGGACCGTAGTGCAGCACCGGCCAGCCGCGTTGCGGGCGCTGGCCCGGGGGGAGCCTCGGGTCAGGCGGCGGGAGCTGTTCTTGTTCGGACCGACCCATGGCTCCATGGTGACAGACAGCGGGCTTCACGCCGCGCGCGCCCCTGTTCCGCACCCCCTTCACCACGCATAAATCCGCCAAATCGGATATTCCGACACATGTTCCACTAAGTGTGGACTTACTGGAATTGCCACCCCTCGGGGTGCCACGATGCGCTCAGCCGTGGTTACGCGTGTGACGCAAGAGTCAGGAAGGCACCGCCATGAAGGGCGACACCGAGGTCATCGAGTTCCTCAACGAGCAGCTCACCGCAGAGCTGACGGCGATCAACCAGTACTTCCTGCACGCCAAGATGCAGGAGAACTTCGGCTGGACGAAGCTCGCCAAGTACACCCGCCACGAGTCCTTCGACGAGATGAAGCACGCCGAGATCCTGACCGACCGGATCCTCTTCCTGGACGGCCTGCCCAACTACCAGCGGCTCTTCCACGTCCGGATCGGCCAGACCGTCAAGGAGATGTTCGAGGCCGACCGCCAGGTCGAGGTCGAGGCCATCGACCGGCTGCGGCGCGGGATCGTGGTGATGCGGGCCAAGAACGACGTCACCTCGGCCAACATCTTCGAATCGATCCTGGCGGACGAGGAGCACCACATCGACTACCTCGACACCCAGCTGGAACTGCTGGAGAAGCTCGGCGAGCCGCTGTACCTCGCCCAGCTGATCGAGCAGCCGGAGAGCTGAGCGCCCGCGCGGCGCAGGATCAGGCGGCGACCGGCTCAGCGAGGCCGGTCTGCGGCTCCGCCGACCCGAGCCGGGCGGCGAGCCTGGCTGTCGGGCACGGGCGGGCCCCGTGCTCACCCAGCAGGGCCTGGATCCGCCGGACGCACGAGCCGCAGTCGGTACCGGCCTTGCAGCCCTGGGCGATCCGGCGCGGGGTGTCGGCGCCGTCGGCTATCTGCTGCTTGACCTGGGCCTCGGTGACCGCATGGCACATGCACACGTACATCGCGGGATCTCCCAGGACTCGTCCGGCTCGTTCAGTAGCTAAGCCTAACCTTACTGAACGACCGGGCCACGAAGAAGCCCCTCCGGCCTCGGACATCCCGAGACCGGAGGGGCCTTCGTCACATTGCGATCAGGTCAGTGACCGCGGTACATCTCCGCCACCAGGAACGCCAGGTCGAGCGACTGGCTGCGGTTGAGCCGCGGGTCGCAGGCCGTCTCGTAGCGCTGGTGCAGGTCGTCGACCAGCACCTCGTCGCCGCCGCCGACGCACTCGGTGACGTCGTCGCCGGTCAGCTCCACGTGGATGCCGCCCGGGTGGGTGCCGAGGGCGCGGTGCACCTCGAAGAAGCCCTTGACCTCGTCGAGCACATCGTCGAAGCTGCGGGTCTTGTGCCCGCTGGACGCCTCGAAGGTGTTGCCGTGCATCGGGTCGCAGATCCAGACCGGCTGGGCACCGGAGGCCGTGACCTTCTCCACCAGCGCCGGGAGGTGGTCGCGGACCTTGCCCGCACCCATCCGGGTGATGAAGGTGAGCCGGCCGGGCTCGCGCTCCGGGTCGAGCCGCTCGATCAGGGTGAGCGCGTCCTCGACCGTGGTGGTCGGGCCGAGCTTCACACCGATCGGGTTGCGGATCTTGGACGCGAACTCGATGTGCGCGCCGTCCAGCTGGCGGGTCCGCTCGCCGATCCAGACCATGTGGCCCGAGACGTCGTAGAGGTCGCCCGTCCGCGAGTCCACCCGGGTCAGCGCGGTCTCGTAGTCGAGCACCAGCGCCTCGTGCGAGCTGTAGAACTCGACCGTGCGGAACTCCTCCGGCGCGACACCGCAGGCCTGCATGAAGGCCAGCGCGTTGTCGATCTCCCGGGCGAGCTTCTCGTACCGCTGCCCGGAGGGCGAGTTGCGCACGAAGTCCTGGTTCCAGGCGTGCACCTGGCGCAGGTCGGCGTAACCACCGGTGGTGAAGGCGCGCACCAGGTTGAGCGTCGCGGCGGATGCGTTGTACATCTGCTTGAGGCGCTCGGGGTTCGGGATCCGGGACTCGGGGGTGAAGTCGAAACCGTTCACCGAGTCGCCGCGGTAGACCGGGAGGGTGACCCCGTCCCGGGTCTCGGTCGACTTGGAGCGCGGCTTGGAGTACTGCCCGGCGATCCGGCCGACCTTGACCACCGGCACGGAGGCGGCGTACGTCAGTACGGCCGCCATCTGCAGCAGGGTCTTCAGCTTGTTGCGGATCTGCTCGGCGGAGACGCCGTCGAAGGCCTCGGCGCAGTCACCGCCCTGGAGCAGGAAGGCCTCGCCGCGCGCGACGGCACCGAGCCGGGCACGCAGCTGGTCGCACTCGCCTGCGAAGACGAGCGGCGGATACGAGGCGAGGTCCGCAAGGGACTTGCGCAGCGCCTCAGGATCCGGCCATTCAGGCTGCTGCGCCGCGGGCAGGGACTGCCAGGAATGGCCTGTCCGAGATGTCTCAGTTGTCAGCGTCACGGGATCAAGGCTACGGGGTCCCACAACTGTTTTGTTATCGCCGCCCGATTGATGAGACAAGCTTTGGACAAAGCCGTGTTCTGCTTCACCTCGAATTCCCATCGGCTACGCTCATGCCCATGAACGCGCCCCACACCCTCTGCTGGTGGTGGACCATCCCCGAGGTGGCCCACTGATCGCGCGTCCCTGGACGACACGACGGCCGCCCCTCGGGGCGGCCGTCGGCGTATCCAACGCAGGCAGGCGCCCCCGCGGGAGCGGCCCGGTAGCACCATCCGCCGGACTTCTCGGACTTCTCGGAAGGAAGCCATCCCGTGACCAGCACAGCCGCTCTGCTCGCCCGCCTGACCGCCCCCGGTGCCCCGGCCTTCGCCCTGCTGCACCGCCGCGCACCGCGCCTGGCCCCTGACACCGTCGAGGTCCTGGTCGGCACGGCCGGCTCGTACGAGACGCTCGCCGACCTGCCCGTCCGCTCCGGTGTCCCCGGCAGCGGACCGCGCCACGACCTGCTCGCCCTCGTCCCGTACCGGCAGATCCGCGAACGCGGATTCGACGCGCACGACGACGGCACCCCGCTGCAGGCCCTCTCGGTGGAGGAGCAGTACGCCTTCCCGCTCGCCGAGCTGCTGCCGGAACTGCCCCGGCTGCCCGTCTCGCTCTCGGACGGGTCCTTCGACATCGACGACGCCGAGTACGCCGGGATCGTGCGCCGGGTGATCCGGGACGAGATCGGGGGCGGCGAGGGCGCGAACTTCGTGATCCGCCGCGACTTCAGGGCGCAGCTGGACGACTTCTCCCCGGAGCTCGCCCTCTCGCTCTTCCGCCGGCTGCTGGAGCAGGAGCGCGGCGCGTACTGGACCTTCCTGGTGCACACGGGCGAAAGGATTCTGGTCGGCGCCTCGCCCGAGGTCCACGTCCGGCAGAGCGGCGGCACGGTGGTGATGAACCCGATCTCCGGGACGTACCGCTACCCGGCCGGCGGCGCCACCATCGACTCGCTGCTCGACTTCCTGCACGACCCCAAGGAGCTGGAGGAGCTCACCATGGTGGTCGACGAGGAACTCAAGATGATGTGCACCGTCGGCGACCTCGGCGGCCAGGTGCTCGGCCCGCGCCTGAAGGAGATGTCCCACCTCGCGCACACCGAGTACGAGCTGCGCGGGCGCACCTCACTGGACGTCCGGGAGGTGCTCAAGGAGACCATGTTCGCGGCCACCGTCACCGGCAGCCCGGTGCAGAACGCCACCCGGGTGATCAAGCGGTACGAGCCCACCGGTCGCGGCTACTACTCCGGCGCACTCGCCCTGATCGGCCGCTCGGCCAGCGGCGGGCAGCTGCTCGACTCGCCGATCTGCATCCGCACCGTCGACATCGACCCCGCCGACGGGCGGCTGGTCGTCCGGGTCGGCGCCACCCTCGTCCGGCACTCCGATCCGGAGTCCGAGGTCGCCGAGACGCACGCCAAGGCGGCCGGGGTGCTCACCGCGATCGGCGCCCGGCCGGCCCGGACGGCGGCGGACGGCCGGACGGGCGGGCCCCGGCTGGCCGACGACCACCGGGTGCAGACCGCGCTGGAAGCCCGGCGGGCCGATCTCGCGCCGTTCTGGCTCCGGATGCAGCAGCCCGCCCCGGCCGCCGAGCTGGACACCCTGGTGGTGGACGGCGAGGACACCTTCACCTCGATGCTCGCCCACCTGCTCACCTCGCTCGGGCACCGGGTGAGCGTCCTGCGCTTCGACACCCCGGGGCTGCGGGAGACCGTCGCCGCCCACCGGGGGCCGCTGGTGCTCGGCCCCGGCCCGGGCGACCCGGCGGACCTCACCGACCCGAAGATGGGCCTGCTGCGCCCGATCGTCGCCGAGGCGCTGGCGGCCGTCCGCAGCGGGACGCGGACCGCGCCGCTGCTGGCCGTCTGCCTGAGCCACCAGCTGCTCGCCGCCGAACTCGGCCTCGCGCTCGGCCGCAAGGCCGTCCCCTACCAGGGCGCCCAGGAGAGCATCGACCTGTTCGGTACGCGGCACACCGTGGGCTTCTACAACACGTTCACGGCCCGCTGCTCCGACGGCGACGCGGACCGGCTGGCCGGCGCGGGCGTCGAGGTGGCCCGGGACAGCCGGACGGGCGACGTGCACGCGCTGCGCGGCCCGGGCTTCGCCGGTCTCCAGTTCCACCCGGAGTCGGTGCTGACCCGCGAGGGTGTCCGGATCGTCGCCGACCTGCTGCGCGCGCCGAGCGGCGTCATCGGCTGAGGGGGGAACGGCAAGGGCGCGGGGGACGTGCGACCTGGCTCCTGCCGGAGCCAGG